>CAZDTZ010000060.1:0-2550 GCA_964508535.1 uncultured Candidatus Saccharibacteria bacterium | reverse complement strand
CAACCGTAATCGAAAACGACGGGCGCACCGAACGCGCCTACGACATCTACAGCCGTCTGCTCAAAGACCGCATCATCTTCCTCGGCGACGAAGTTAACGAGCACACCGCCAACTTGATTGTCGCCCAGCTGCTATTCCTGCAAGCCGAAGATGCCAAGAAAGACATCTTCTTGTATATCAATAGTCCAGGTGGTTCGGTCTACGACGCGCTAGCTATTTACGACACAATGCAGTTCGTGACCAACGACGTGCAGACCATTGGCATAGGCGTACAGGCCTCGGCAGCCGCAGTATTGCTGGCTTGCGGCACCAAGGGCAAGCGCTTTATGCTCCCTAATGCTGCCGTTATGATTCACCAGCCCTCCAGCGGTACGCGTGGCAAGATTACCGATATGGAGATCGACCTGGAACAAAGCCGATTCCTTAAGCGTCGCATCAACGAGATTATGGCGGAGCATACTGGGCAAAAGGTGTCTAAAGTCCAGCAAGATATGGAACGCGACAAGTGGATGACTGCCGAAGACGCCAAGACATATGGCATCATCGACAAAATCATCACCTCCCCACCCAAGCCGACAAAATAGCGTAATAAATACAATGTTCCGATTTAAATAGGGAACATGTCTTGCCAGACTGCATTTTGGCGTGTACTATTGCTACCAAGCAATAATGTAACGGTATAAAAGAATATGAACGTAGCGGGCTGTCAAGAGGTGGCGTGGGGCGACGTAAGTGGCGGTATAAGTATTACTACTAGCCGAGTTGAGTCAAACACCCCGCCTCCTGTGGGACTTATAGGAATTTTTAGCGCACTAGATAAAGGAGTCACTGCCGACCGCGCAATTAGCCCTCTTATTACTCGTACGCTCGAAGTCGTAACAGAGCTCCGCACTGGCTACGAGGCTATGTGTAGCGCCGCTGCACGCAGCGCTGGCTCTCTTGCGGTGGTGAAAGTAGCTACTGTTGCACCAACCGAAGCGCCTATTGCATGCGCATTTGGGTTGTACACGTCGGCCAGGGAAAACCTCGACGTCTATGGCGTGCACGCCAGAGGGGGATTTGAGAGAGTGGCGGCTGGCCTTTTGGGTGAGTTGGTAGCCGGGCCTGAAGAAGGAGAAGATAAACGTAGAGCGCCAATTACTATCTGCGATCCTAGGGAGCGTGCAGCTAGGCTTTTATGGCGTGGCGCACGCACGAAGGATAAGAGGTATCCTGTCGATCGTAATTTGACGATCAGTAGCTTGCGTGACCAAGGGCGGCCCGTGCAAGCAGCGCGTGTCCGGGCTGCCTTACTGACATTTTTTGACGTAGAGTGCAGTGTGGCTTGACAATTGCACCCGTCTCAGGCACAATCTTAAACTAAGAAGTAGTATAAGCATGGGCAGTGCTGTAATCGCCGGTCATACGGACAGTGTACACACCAAAAACACCTCGCTTAGTAACCTTCGCGCGAAAAATACTTAACACATTAAGCATTAACAGCGTTGCCGCGTGCTCACGTGGTAAGGCGATTACTTGCGATCACAAGTAATCTAACAAGGGGAACAGCTCACTTATGGCGAAAAGCACCAAATCTGCGTCGCAGAATGCGCGCGTATTTTACACCGCCCAAGATGACGCCGTGGCCATGACCAGTTTGGTCGACCACCAAAACAAGTCTTTTCAATGGCTTATTGAAGAAGGCTTGGGCGAACTCTTGGCCGAAATTAGCCCGATTGACGACTACACGGGTTCTAAACTCAGCCTGGTCTTTAAGGAATACCACTTTGAAGATCCCAAGCTGACCGAAGCCGAGGCTCGCGAAAACAATGTAAGTTACGAAGCGCCGCTCAAGGCCAGTGTCGTGCTCACCAATAAAGTTACCGGTGAAGTTAAAGAGCAAGAAATCTACTTGGGCGATTTCCCCAAGATGACTGACCGCGGCACCTTTGTGATCAACGGCGCCGAGCGCGTGGTGGTTTCGCAGCTGATCCGTTCGGCCGGTGTGTTCTTTACTGCCGACCAACACAGCTCTACCAGCCTGTACGGCGCAAAGGTGATTCCCGGCCGGGGCGCATGGCTAGAGTTTGAGACCGCTGCATCTGGCGGTCTTTTTGTAAAGATCGACCGCAAGCGCAAGATTGCTGTTACTACCTTGCTGCGCGCCCTGGGCATGACCGAAGTGCAGATGAAAGACGCTTTTAAGCACGTGGACACCGGCAAGATTAACCACTTGCAAGCCACCATCGACAAAGATCCAACGCGCGGCCAAAGCGATGCCCTCATCGAGGTTTATCGCCGTTTACGCCCCGGCGACCTGGCAACGGTCGACAACGCCCGTGCACTTATCGAAAACATGTTCTACAACTTTAAGCGGTTCGACTTTTCGCGCGTGGGCCGCTACAAGATCAACAAGCGGCTCAATTTGGATGTTCCGAATACGGTAGAGAACCGCGTGATGCGCTTGGACGACCTGATCGCCATTGTCGCCGAGCTAATCCGCATGAACAACACCCAAGAGCCGGCCGACGACATCGACAGCCTGGCTAACCGCCGCGTCAAGTTGGTGGG
>CAZDTZ010000059.1:0-2761 GCA_964508535.1 uncultured Candidatus Saccharibacteria bacterium | reverse complement strand
GCAACCGAATCGTAGCCGGTCTAGCCCAGGCCTTATTAATTACCGAAGCCGCCGAGAAGAGTGGCACTCTCCACACCGCCCGCTTTGCTTTGGAGCAGGGGCAAGACGTGTTGGCCGTTCCGGGCAGCATTTTTAGTCCCAACAGCGCCGGCACCAACAATCTGATCCGCAGCGGCGCCGTACCCGTTACCTGTGCCGAAGATGTGTTATATGCGCTTGGCATTGATACGGCCGCAACCAATACAGCCCGACTGCGTGGCAACAACGCCGACGAACAAACACTTATTGATTTGCTGCAAACCGGTATAACCGACGGCCACGCACTATTAGTGCAATCAACATTATCAGCGCCAGTATTCAACCAGGCACTAACTATGCTAGAAATCAGCGGCAAAATCCGTTCCCTTGGCAATAATCACTGGGCAATTAAGTAGACACCTGATGTCAAACGGGCGCTTTCTAAAAGAACAGGGTTTGCTAGCGCCACAGGCTGAGCCAACAGCTCACCTGTAGAGCGCCCTGTTTGTTAGAAAGTGCCCGTTTGACCCACCAAGAAACGCTTATGCTACACTTCTAGTATGAAAAGGGCCGTTTCACTCGGAGTTCTGATCTTTGGTTCGCTAGGTGGCTGGCTAGGTACGGTAATTGACCATGGCAATAGTTTTGGCGGCTGGGCAATACTGCTTACTGCCATTGGCTCATTTTTCGGCATTTGGGTGGGCTACAAAGTTGGCCAGTATTATTTATAATCACCGGCAACCCTAATTCTTCTTGCAATTGAAGTAGCTTTTGCGTTAAGCTTACGCACTGTATCCAGGCATAACGCTTTCGTCTAGCAAACATGCCGTATAAACACGTTATACTTAATAAAATATGGCCAAAAACTTAGTAATTGTAGAGTCCCCAGCAAAAGCAAAAACTATCGAGAAATACCTCGGTAGTGATTATGTGGTGAAAAGTTCTATTGGGCACATCCGTGGTCTGCCCAGCAAAAACGGCAGTGTTGATGTTGCCAACAATTTTGCCCCAAAATTTGAAGTTGACCCCGGTAAGAAGAAGGTAATCAGCGAGCTAAAGACCGCCGCCAAAGCCGCGGATGCCGTGCTACTGGCAAGCGATGAAGACCGTGAAGGGGAGGCCATTGCCTGGCACGTGGCCGAAGTTCTTAAGCTAGATCCAAAGACTACCAAGCGTATTGTGTTCCACGAGATCACCAAAAACGCCCTCGACGAAGCCGTTAAAAACCCTCGTACTATCGATATGAATCTGGTCGAGGCCCAGCAGGCCCGCCAATCGCTTGACTATCTAGTAGGCTTCGAGCTGAGTCCTGTGTTGTGGCGCAAAGTCCGCGCCGGCCTCTCTGCCGGCCGCGTTCAAAGTGTCGCTGTCCGCTTAATTGTGGAGCGCGAAGCCGAAATTGATGCTCACACCCCTGAAAGCACTTTCAAGCTCACGGCCGAATTTATCTTAAGCGACGGCACGGTTTTGCCAGCCGCCAGCGGCAAGAAATTTGCCAGTGCCGAAGAAGTTCGTGCCATACTAGAAGCCTTTGCCGGCAGCAAATTTACGGTAGCCGACATCGCCAAGAAGCCCGGCACTCGCAGCCCCGGCGCACCGTTCACCACTAGCACCTTGCAGCAGGAAGCTTCGTCAAAGCTTGGCTACAGCCCACGCAATACCATGCAATTAGCCCAACGCCTGTACGAGGCCGGTCTTATCACCTACATGCGTACCGACTCTGTTAACCTTAGCAGTCAAGCCCTCGGTGCCATGACCAGCTTTATCACCGAAAAATACGGCGAAAACTACCATCAATACCGCACCTTTAAGAGCAAGAGCGCCAACGCTCAGGAAGCCCACGAAGCCATTCGCCCCACCAATGTAAGCGTTGAGTTCGCCGGTGCCGACGAACAGCAAAAGAAGCTTTATAACCTAATCTGGCGCCGCACCCTGGCTAGCCAAATGGCGCCCGCTCAGCTAGAAAACACTACTGTTACTGTTGCCGCTAGTGGCTCCAAAGAAACGCTGGAAGCCAAGGGGCAAGTGGTGCTGTTTGATGGATTCCTGAAGGTGTACGGCCGCAGCGGCGACGACACGCTTTTGCCAGCCCTAAATACCGGCGACGAGCTAAAACTACAAAGTGCCGAAGCGCTAGAAAACCTATCGCGCGGCCCGGCTCGCTATACCGAGGCAACCCTCGTCAAAAAGCTAGAAGAAATGGGCATCGGCCGCCCAAGTACCTACGCCAGCACTATCAACACCATCCAAACGCGTGAATATGTAGAACGTGGCGATCTGGAAGGCGTCGAAAAAGACATTCAAAAGTTACACCTAGAAAATGGCAGCGTTACCCAGACCACCGAAAAGCTGATGTACGGCCGCGATAGCAACAAACTATTCCCAACCGATACCGGCAAGGTAGTCACCGACTTTTTGGTGAAGCATTTTGCCGAAGTTATGGACTACGATTTTACCAAAGATGTCGAGGAAGAGCTGGACCAGATCGCCCTGGCCAAGAAAAACCGGGTAGAGGTACTGAAGGAATTTTATAATCCGTTCCACAAGCTAGTAGAAGGTAGCGCCGATGTTTCCCGCGCCGAAGCCACCCAAGCTCGTCACATCGGTGATGACCCCAAGACCAACAAGCCTATTTACGCCCGCTTTGGTCGTTTTGGGCCCATGCTCCAACGCGGCGAGCAAGGCGATGACCCCAAGCCAGATTTTGCACCGCTCCCAACAGGGAAGAAAATTGAGACTGTCA
>CAZDTZ010000058.1:0-2925 GCA_964508535.1 uncultured Candidatus Saccharibacteria bacterium | reverse complement strand
CACGAAACAACGGCTTCTCGCAAGCCGTTGTTCCATGAAAAGCCCCAGTAAAAGGCAGATACAGAAGATAAACCAAACATCCAAAGCTAAAACTCAAAAACCAAAAAAGACCCGCCCTAACCAGGCGGGTCTTTACTTTCTAGGCACTTAGCGGTAGACCATACAGGCCATGCCAAACGCTATCAAAACAATTTTGAACATAGGAGCCGGCGGTATTGTAATCGATACCGAGTGCCATTTGTCGAATGGTCTGCCCGGGATCATGATCGTTGGCCTTGGCAACAAAGCCATAGACGAAGCTAAGGAACGCGTGCGGAGCAGCTTCGCGAGCAGCAAAATTGCCATGCCCCGCAAACGCATAACAATCAACCTAGCACCGGCTGACATCCCCAAAGAAAGCACAAGTCTAGACTTAGCTATTGCTGTAGCAATCCTGCAAGCAGGAGGTCAAATCACCCGTTTTCCTAATGAGAACGACGCATTCATTGGCGAGCTCGGCTTAGACGGAGGCATACGTGCCGTTCGTGGCCTGATCGGCAAACTATTGGTCGGCAAGGCCCATGGTATACAACAATTCTTCATCCCAATGGCTAATATGACACAGGCGTTACTTGTTCCTGGGCTCACTTTTATTGGATTAAAAAACGTACAAGAATTATATGCAGGGCTCAATGGACAGATTGAATTTACCAAACAAACCGCAAGTAAGTGGCATCCTGTTACAAAATCGGACTCAATATATAACAACCAATTCAGCGATGTAATCGGGCAACGGCGTGCTAAGCGAGCCCTGGAAATTGCTGCTGCAGGCGGGCACAATGTACTCATAAATGGGCCACCCGGTACCGGCAAAAGCATGCTCGCTCGCGCCCTGCCCTCAATTCTACCGCCGCTCGCGCAGGCAGAAATGCTCGAGATAACCCACCTACATAGCCTAGTAGCCGGAGATTACGAGCAACTTATCACGGAGCGACCATTCCGCGCGCCACACCACAGCGCCAGCCACCTGGCTGTTATTGGTGGAGGCAGCCAATTACGGCCAGGCGAAATTAGCTTGGCGCACCGAGGAGTATTGTTATTTGACGAGCTGCCAGAGTTTGCTCGCGGCACCATCGAAGCACTGCGCCAACCGCTCGAAGACCGTACTATTACCGTCGCAAGAATAAAAGATACTGTCGTATACCCGGCGAATTTTATATTCATCGCTACTTCCAACCCCTGCCCATGCGGCTACTATGGAACCTCAAAACCATGCAATTGCCCCCCACACCGTATCCTTCAGTACAGACAAAAGCTGTCTGGCCCAATAATAGACCGCATAGACTTGTACGCTGATGCCGAAGAGATAGATCACACTAAACTACTGGATAAGGCTGACGATTCCCAAGACGAAGCAATACGGTTACGCGTGGTTCAAGCACGGGGCCACCAGCGCGAACGCTATGGTTTGTCGACCAAGCTCAATGCCGACATGAATAACCGCGACATCAAATCGCTTGGCAAATTAAGCCCCGGAGCGCAAGAAGTACTCAATCAGGCAGCAGCGCACCTTGGCATTTCGGCGCGTAGTTACATGCGTGTCGTCAAAACTGCACGAACCATCGCCGATTTAGCGTCGTCGCCAGCAATCGAAGTGTGCCATATTACCGAAGCCCTCCAATATCGCGGCCAAAACCTCCAAGCAGTCGAATAGCACGCCTTGACCCCTGTTGTTACTTCTGTTACAATGACGTCACTAACAATATAAAGGAGATATCCTATCAGCAAGTTTACCCGCCTGAACCATAATATTCAGGCGCCACAGATGCGTGTGATCGACGAGGATGGCAACCAGCTTGGCATTCTGACTCGTTCCGAGGCACTGCAGCTTGCAGCTGAACGGGAATTAGACCTGGTCGAGATATCGCCAGATGCTAACCCGCCAGTCGCCAAGATTGTCGACTGGGGTAAGTTTAATTACCAGCGCACCAAGCAACTGCAGAAAAATAAGCGTAACACCAAGACGCTTGACCTCAAGCAAATGCGGTTTGGGTTAAAAATTAGCGAGCACGACCTTGGGGTTAAGCTCCGCAAAGTGACCGACTTCCTAGAAATCGGCCACAAAGTAAAGATCACAATCTTCTACCGCGGACGCGAGCTTGCCCACAAAGAACTCGGTTTTAAATTAGCTGATAAGGTAATTAGCGATTTCGGAGATGCGATTGTTGTTGACAGCAAGCCAGAATTCGCCGGAAAACAGCTTAACTTCGTAATAAGGAGCAGTCATGCCAAAGTTAAAAGTGCATAGCGGCACCAAGGACCGCGTCCGTTTGACCAAGAACGGCAAGGTGCGCACCAAGCACTCTTTCGCTAGTCACTTCTTGCAAAAGAAGAGCGGAGCCCGTAAGCGCAAGCTTGCTGGTCTCGATACACTCGAAGGTGCAAACGTCAAGATTATTAAACAGAAGCTAGGAGCATAATTACATGCGCGTTAAACGCGGCGTAGCCGCTCACCAAAAACACGTCAAAATCCGCCAAGCAACGTCGGGAATGACTAAATCCAACCGTTCGAGCTTCAAGCGTGGTAAACAAGCAGTTACCAAAGCCCTACAGTTCGCAACGCGCGACCGCAAGAACCGTAAGCGTACCTTCCGTGAGCTGTGGAACGCACGCATCAACGCTGCGGCACGCATCAACGGCACCACCTACAGCAAGCTGATTGCTGGCCTCAAAGCCGCGAATGTCACGCTTGACCGTAAAATTCTGAGCGAATTGGCCGTTAACGAGCCCAAAACCTTCGAATCTGTCGTAAAGGCAGCCCAAGCTAAATAATAATATAGTTAGCCGGTATAAAACAAAAACCTCTCGGGTTGCCGAGAGGTTTTTTATATGAGAGCCAGATTCTCCGTAAGCCGGGTTCTGTTTTAGCCGATCATCTATCTAGTC
>CAZDTZ010000057.1:0-2978 GCA_964508535.1 uncultured Candidatus Saccharibacteria bacterium | reverse complement strand
TCCAGTCATCAACAGTCCAACTGGCATCGTTAAGGGCGATGTAGGCCTGGGCAATGTCGACAATACAAGTGACGCAACCAAAAATGCCGCCACAGTTACGCTCACCAACAAGACAATCTCCGGCGCCAGCAACACCTTCAGCAACATTCCTGAGAGTGCCGTTACGAGCCTGACAACTGACCTGGCGGCCAAGGCGACAGATAGTGCTGTAGTGCATAACACCGGCGCTGAGACTATCGCAGGGGTGAAGACTTTTAGCTCTTCGCCAGCAGTTCCTGCTCCTGCCAGCAACACCGACGCCGCCAACAAAGGCTACGTCGATTCCACAGCCCAAGGCCTCACCGTTAAAGCGTCTGTCCGTGTTGCCACCACCGCCAATGTAAGCATCTCCTCACCTGGTGCTGCTATTGATAGTGTCACCCTAAGCAACGGTGATCGAGTTTTGCTCAAGAACCAAACTACTGCCAGCGAGAACGGCATCTACGACTTTAACGGTGCAGCAAGCTCATTGACCCGTTCTTCAGACATGGACACTTCCGGTGAAGCAATATCTGGCATCTTTACCTTTGTGTCTGAAGGTACGGTAAATGCAGGCAATGGTTGGGTATTAACCACTGCCAACCCAATTACACTTGGCACCACAAGCCTAAACTTTTCCCAATTTAGTGGTGCTGGGCAAATCACCGCCGGAGCAGGCCTGACCAAAACTGGCAACACCCTCGATGTAGGAGCTGGCACCGGCATTACTGTAGCAGCCGACACCATCTCCATCGATAGCACCGTCTACCGAAGCGGCGGCACCGACGTTGCCATCACTGATGGTGGTACCGGCGCGAGCGATGCGCCCACCGCCCGAACCAACCTCGGCCTCGGCAACGTCGACAACACCAGTGATGCCACTAAGAACAGTGCAGTAGCAACACTCACCAACAAAACCATTAGTGGTGCAAGCAACACAATTACGAATGTTTCATTAGCAACTGGCGTAACCGGCAATCTCCCCGTAACAAACCTCAACTCCGGCACTAGTGCTAGTAGTAGCACCTTCTGGCGTGGCGATGGTACCTGGAGCACACCACCAGCCGGCGGCGATGCTTCCACTAACACATCCACAAGTGTCGACAGTGAAGTAGCCCTCTTCTCTGGTACGACCGGTAAGACACTGAAACGTGCTACAGGCACGGGACTAGCCACCGTTACCAGCGGTGTCCTAGGCACAGTGACCGCTCCATCTGGTACAGTTGTCGGTACTACAGACACACAGACCTTGACCAACAAGACTCTCATTGCTAGCACTAACAACGTTACTGCCAACAGTCTTCGCAGTGCTACGACGTCAGTTAATGTAGCTTCTGCCACCGCGCCTAGTAGTGGCCAAGTTCTTACTGCTACCAGTAGCGTGGCCGCTACTTGGCAGACACCTTCTGGTGGATCGGTTACGACATCACAAGCTATAGCATTTTCATTAATTTTTGGAGGGTAAAGTATGCCAGTTAATATTGTTAATTTAGCGACGCTCAACCGTGTCCGACTGTACTGCGGTCAGCCCAGTACTAGCGAGGCAACTATTTACACGACGCCAGCTAGCACAACTACGAAAGTGGCAGATATAGTGCTGGCGAACACAACAAACAACTCGGCTACAATCAGCCTTTCGGTTGTTCTGGTAGGCGGTTCTGCGGGCGCCAACAACCGTTTGTTTAACACTATTAGTGTTAGCGCAAATGGCGTAATATCACTTGATACGCCGGTATACCTGGATGCTGGTGATTTCTTGTCGGCCACACAAAACACGGCCAATGCTATAACTATGACAATTAGCGGGGAGACTTACGCATGAGCATTTCCGTCTTAAGTAATTCTGATCACAACAGAACAGCAGTTACGCATGCACTTTCACGCAATGGATCGGGAAACATTCTTTTTGTCGAGGATTTTCGAGCGCCAAACCTCGGCATGTGGAATGACGGCGTTGGTGGGGCATCTAGAGATTGCGACATAATGTTTGCCGGTTTGCCGTCGGCACGGCTTGACCCGCAGGGCAATGTTAACACTGGAGCAACCAACCCGGGTCGTACTGCGGCAACTAACGGGGTTGTCTTTAAACGCCGCATCCATGATGGATTTACAAGTAATTTTGGTGTTGAAGCGTGGTTTCGTTTTACCAGTAAGAATCTTACCTCTAGTACTTTCTTATCAATGAGTCTTTATAACCGGGATGGTACAAATGCTTACCACGGAAGGGTATGGTTGAATCCAAACGGCAATAACACGCCAATGCTTGCACAGATATTAGACGGCGCAGCAACTGCTTTGGTAAGTGGGACAAACGGCAGCGGTGCTGCTACCTACACAACTGTTGCAACTTCGGTTTTGCAAAATGGTGCAGGTAGCCACGCGTTTGATCCAACAACAGGTTCGCTCGATAAAGCTGGTGGCTGGCACTATATAAAGCTGGTGGTGGACATGGCCAATAAAAAATACGTTAGCCTCAAATTAGATGGCCAGCCGACAACCGATCTATCTGCCTACAGCATGGACACTACGGCGACGACTGGTTTCGCTGGCATGCACTTTTCGTTTGAGCTTTCGGCGACTACTTCGACCTCGCCACGCTATATTAATGTCGCGCAAGTTATCGGGACGGCAGAGTAATGGCAGTTAAAACTCTCATATCACTTACTACTCTAACCAGCAGTAATGAACAATCAGGCGCGTCGCCGATCACGGTAACAACAACTGGCAATAGTCGTGAGTACCGGGAGTTGGGCAGTTTCCAGAGGACTCTATTGTTTTTGGATGTTTCAGCTGCTAGCGGCACTAATCCTTCACTTACTGTTGTCCTGCAGACTCAGGATCCGCTTTCGCAGAAATGGGTGCAAGTGGCAGCATTTGCGGCTCAAACGGCGGTCACCGGATCAACCCCTATTTCACCCGTGGCACTTGAGCTGTATGGTTTGAACTATCGCGCAGTCTGG
>CAZDTZ010000056.1:0-4512 GCA_964508535.1 uncultured Candidatus Saccharibacteria bacterium | reverse complement strand
GCAGAATTAGCCGATTCGCCGAAAGATGTTCATAGCGGTTTCGACGTTCTTACTGTTTTCGCACCGCTATCTTTTGACCTTAACGCAGTCACCGAAGGAATCGCGTACACCATCATGAGCGCCGCCCCACGTCGGTAACGCATTGCCCTATGGGTATAGCCAAACAATCCCTTTGTAATTTTTACACTATCCGTACCTAGTATTTAGGTGTATATAACTCTTTATTAGATAAATGGATTTGAGGGAGAATATGGCAAGATTTAGTATCGGTAAAAAGCACACCGACGCAGCGCAGTATAGGGCGCCTGTGGTAGGTGCGGGCGAAAAAGCCGGCGAGATTGGCGCAATTAGCGCGCGCCTGGCGGATGAACTTTCGGGTACTGCAAGAAAAATAGAGGGAGTCCGAACGGACCAAGGCGATATTACACGGACATTTATGGGAGTCGTCGATGATCTGGAAGCAGCACAGGCTAGTCTAAAAGGCACCCAAACGGATGCGGAAGAGGCGGCAGGAACAACCTATCAGGTGGTGCATACCGGTGGGAACACAGAGGCCAAAGGCAACGCAAACTCGTACATGCAACAAGCACATGAACTTGAGACTGACATGACGGCGATAGCACGTCAACTAGAGCTAGCAGAAGAGATTGTTGCTCTCTCTAAGGACATAGAAGACAAGATGGCTGAGCTATATGCACCCCTGGGTCGAGTCGAGGAGAGACTGACCACACGTCAAGCGGCGCTAGGTAAAGTAGCAAGCGGCAACGAAACATACGCCGATCCAATATAGAATTTTACACATCGATTCGGATGTTTTAGCTATGACGATCCCACGCATTCACGAGCAGGGCCGAGATGGGCGGTGGGGCACTCCTGAAGGTTATTCGGTACACCCGGCGAGTCTGCACATGGCTAGTGTAGCCATGAATTTAGAGAAGAGAGTGCAAGAGGGTCTTCCGGATGCCACACATGCAGCAGCGGCCACGTGGGATGTATGGAGGCCAACCAACGGGCCGGCCGTGCCGCCAGTTGTAAGAGTTGGCAGAACGGCGCTGCCTGACACCGATGGAACACCACTCGTAATAATGCCGATGCCCGGGGCAAAGCATATTGCGCTGTCCAGGAAAAACGAATCGGCCGACATACTTGTGCCGGCGCTTTTGCGGGCTGTCGGGAGTTACCCTCCTGGTTCCGTAAAATTTTGGGTAGTAGATTATTTAAGGGGCGAACTGAACGGACTCAACGGTCTTGGCGCCGATATGGTGGAGTATATTAACCACGATGAAGTGACCGAAAAGTTTGGCCAGTTGGCCAAGTTACAGGAACTTCTAATAACAGGCCGTGCTTCCGAAGCTGGCACCCTTGCTGCTCAGCGCCACATACTAGTCATAAACGGAAATATACGGCTGGATCGTAATGCTAGACGTCATCTGGATTATCTGGCAGTGAGCGGGAATCGTTGGGGCGGGATAGTGTCGGTTGACACGGAACTCCCTAAAAGCGAGTTTGTGCAGCGTTTTTTTCCGGGCAAGGTTGGTTGCATATTGGATCCACGGCCACCTGCTGGGCTTATGGAAGCGGCCGTCAAGCAGGTTAGTAGTGAGCTGCAGCAAGAACAGGACACTCCGTTTACAATTTTAGACATTGACGAAGGTCCGGTATGGGGATCCTCCATAGCTGACGGTATCAAGGTGGTCTTAGGTAAGGAGGTTATTAGCGGTGAGCTTCCTTTGGTGAACATGGAAAATATCCCCCACTTTCTTGTTGGCGGGCCCACAAGGCGCGGCAAGTCCGTACATCTACAAGGACTTGTGGCCAGCATAGTCAGAAAGTACAAACCCGAAGACGTCGAAATCGTGTTTATGGATGGAGCAGGAACTGCTTCAGCGATGTGGGGCTCGACAGGCCCCGGCGATCCGGAATTGCCACATGCGTCGATACTTGCGGGTAACTTGAGCACCGACCCTGAATTTGGCATGGAGGTTTTGCTCCATTTGCAGGCGTCGATTAGAGAGCGGATTAGCCTGACTAGCGGTAGAGGCGAAAAATTTATTGACCTCAAACGAGCATATCCGCATATGAAAGAGACGGTGGTCGTATGGGACGAGTTTGACGAACTACTAAAAGATCCGCAATACGGCAAAAGGGCAGCGGAATTGCTAATCTACATACTGCAAAAGGGTGCAAAGGCCGGAGTTCATTTCATAGGGGCCACACAACATGTTGGCAGTATATCTTCCTTGTATGGCAGTACGAAGGCCGCAACTAATCAATTTGGTTTGCGTGTGGCGTTCAGTGGCGCAGAAGATGTCATGGATCCGGTAGACAATCCTGGTAATTTTGCCAATCAGATCTCGAACTTTAGGCGCAGGAGGGCTTGGATCAACAACAACTATGGTCGTGGTCCAGCAGAGCATAACTTAGTTGTGCGAGTACCAAACGCGACATTTGAATTTGTGCGCGAGTTTAAGCGCCGACTACCACAACCCAGAGCAGGCCACAAGCGGGCAGTTGTCTATGACGGCAGGGAGCTTCCGACTTTGGAAGGCCTAGAAGACTACGGAAAGCTGACTCCTGACAGCGGACGTGCTAAAAAAGTTTTCGTTGGGCAAGAGATTACTATCGAAGGCAAGGCTGCCACGGTGGAGTTTAGTGAGGACTACGGCAGCAACTTGCTTATACTGGGCACAAAAACGCAAGAAATAGCAGATATCTTCAGTTCAGCAGCACTATCGCTGGCTAAGCAGCACTCCCCTGGTACTGCCACATTCTCTATCGTCTGTTGCGACAGTCGGCAGCGCGATGATGCTGGCGCATTGGCGAATAGACTAATGAGTGCAAAACATGAAGTGACATTTGTGCCAGACAGTGAACAGGCCGAAAAGTTTTGGCAAGAAGTCGCAGAAGGCACGGATTCGGCCGCTTCCCAAAAACACTACGTACTGATATACGGCGCGGATAGGCTAAAAAACAAGATAGTGGCGCGCATATTAAAACGCGTGGTCACTGTAGGTCCAGAGCAGGGCATACACACTATCATGAGTGCCGGCAGTTTGAGCGCCGCCCAAGCGCATGCAATTGACGCGGACCCCAGGGAGCTATTCGAAGCCAGGCTGGTATTGGACGGCACACAAAGAGATATTGGCAGGCTGGTAGACTATGGCTATTCGTGGAACTCGAGCGACCGCCCTGGCCGAGCAATTTTGGCTAAAGACAGGGGAGACCCCGGGGTTATACGGCTCTTCGCCCGGTGAGACTGTTATCAGAATAAGAAATGTATTGTGTGTAGAGTGCTTGTGCGGCTGTAGGTAGATCACTAGCGCCTCGTAGCCCTCTTGTTTTGCGTGCCGCTTCCCGCATGCGCATAGCCAAAACCTGCTTGAGTTGTGGTGAGGCGTTTTCAAAATCATGCGCCTGCGCTACCAGACACTCTGCCATTAAGCCGATTTTGCCTATGTCAGCCACAGTAAAACCAAACCAGCGTTTACCCGCTTCAAGAACTGCTTTCTCAATTTTTTTGCGGTCTTCGACAATGGCGTCCCGTTCTTTTTGTGCAGCAAGAAGCTCTTGAGCTTTTTGCAATGCTTTTTGATCTCGTGGCTGAAGATTTATACGATCTGCGTACGCACCGCTATGTCGTCGGTATCTATCCATCTGTCTGACGGTTGCTTCAGCTTCTTGCAGATCTCTTTGGCTCGCGCCCTTCATCTCGGGTGCCAAAGGACTATGCTTATCTTGGACAACGTTCGCGGCTAGGACTGCTAGAAAGGCCGGAATCCTTCGGAGGCCTGTACGACCTAGCTGGTGCTCGCGAAGGTCTCGAAGGTCGCGGCTAGTAAAGCCCGGCAGAGAAGTGCTGGGCATGCCGGGTGCGCCGTCGGGGTAGGCAAGTAACACGCGATTTGCCACTAGATAACCTCGCGCGGAGTTTAAGTTATCGTGTAAGGCCTGTGCGCGTTCCCCAATGCCACCAAAAATCCTAACGAGTCCGCCACTGAGCCCGCTCATTGGTGCCTGGCCGGCCATGCTAAGAGCTGCCATGCTAACTGCCGCCCATTCAGGTGCTGTAGCTCTCGAATGCATTAGGGTTGACGCTGTGTGTGGGTCGGCCATAAGTCGAGCATAGTGACTGGCTACACCACGTACAACTGCTATACTATTGCTACGACGGGAATCAAGAGGCGCATACAGCTCGTTGTGAAACAGCCTGTCAAGCATTACTTGAATTTCCGCTCCTCGCGTGACTATTGCAGCGTGCTCGTCTAGGCCCTGTCGTGCATCGCTATCGTATCCCGAAAGGGGGTCGACACCGTCGCCCTCGATTCCTTCGTAGCTAAACGGAACGCGCAATCCACGCGCTGCCTGTTCCGAAGACTCGTTGTTTCTATTTGCATATTCCCAACTCATGTTCCGAATTTTCCTATAATCATCGTCTTTTATCAAGAGGTATTGTCGCGGGGGTGTCAATTATGCCGCCTAGCTATTATCTTTGACAGTAGTCGACTCTAGCGT
>CAZDTZ010000055.1:0-4573 GCA_964508535.1 uncultured Candidatus Saccharibacteria bacterium | reverse complement strand
AGCCCCACCATAAGAGAGTCATATGCTATTTTCTAAGCGGGCTATTTTGCAGGCAATTGAGCAGGGTAAGGTTGGAATTGTGCCATATGACGCAGCTCATATCGAATTGGCACATGTTAATCTGCATCTGGATACGGAAGGAAAGCGCCCTTTGGTTGTCCCGGCTAAGACTTTTGCCGTTGCCAAAACGCTAGAGAAGATTACGCTCGCCGAAGACATCTGTGGCTTTATGGAAGGCCGCGCGGGCTTGGCTAAACGGGGAGTCTCCGTTGAACAGTCGTCAACTTTTATTGAGCCAGGTACCGATAATCACATGACGCTTGAGATTTTCAACGCTAGCAGCAAACCGGTAAGTTTGGAGGATGGCCAGCCAATTGCTAAGATGTTTCTTATGCGCGTCGTTGATAACTTGGGGACATAGCTCAGCTGGCTAGAGCACCTGCTTTGCAAGCAGGGGGTCCGGGGTTCGAATCCCCGTGTCTCCACCAGATTAGACCGTTAAAAAGAGACCTCAACTGATGAGGTCTCTTTTAGTTTGAGGTTTAGCCGTTAGACTGTTGCGGTAACAGCTGCAGCTTTTTTATTGCGCAGGTTAGCGCGTAGGGCCAGCAGGCGTTCCAGCATGAGTAGGCAGAAGCTCATACCCAGGCCGATTTCCATGATTCGCCAGTTCTTGTGGTTGGCGACTGTGGCCGTTTGGGGCTTCGTAGAGGCGCCTAGAACCTTGCCTGAGCCGGCGGTGCTACCGTTATCGTTTTGGTTGGTTGTAGCGCCTGCAACCGCTCCATTATCGTTCTGAGAACCCAGGGCAAAACCTGAGCTTGTCGTCGACGGGGTGATGTTGGCGCTGACCGTGGTTGTCGAGGTATTACTCGTGTCGCCGCTTTGGCTGGTTGCTGGCGACTCGTTGGTCTGGCCAACGGCAACCGGGTCGGTGCATTCTGAGGCGTTGGCGCAGAAGCTACCAGTCCAGCCCCCAAAGACATTGATAAACAGTATGCCAAACCAGTTGGTTAGTGCCAGCGAGTCGTTGGTGAGGTTAAGGATATTGGCGCTGGCGCTCGCTTTGCCACTCGTGGCATTACCGGCCGTGCTATTGTCCGTAACGGTTGCATTACCGCTGGCGGCGCTCACATTCACATTGTTATTGATGGTCTGTGCGCTGTTGTTAGTGACGGTGGTATTGGTGGGCGTGGTGGCATCGCTGCTCACTCCACCGCCGATGGCTGCGGCGGTGGCGCCCGTGGGGGCATCCATGATCATGCCAACCCAAGTGCCGAGTACGTTCACAAAGACCAAGATAGAGTCGGCGCCAATCAGCTGGTGCCCGGTCAGGTTGAGCAAAGTAAGGTTGGTAGAGGCAGTGCCCGAGGTTGCACTACCTGCGCCCGTGTTGCCGGCGACAGCTGCGGCACCGGTGACTGCATTGGTGACCACGTTGTTGGTAATGGCTTGCGCACTGGAATTAGCAACAGAGAGGTCGTTACCAGTACCGGCCACCGCACTGGCGGTAGACGGCGCAGCGTTGTTGCTAATCATGTTTTGCAGCACGTCGCCCGGCAATAAGATATTGCCGTTGAGGTTACCGTAGATGTTAATTGTGCCAATAAAAGTCTGCGGTGCGATAACGGTGCTGTCTAGGGCATTGATCAGGTTAGCCACACTATTAGCGTTACCACTGGTTGCATTCCCTGCGTTTGTGTTGCCGGCAACCGTGGCGTCGCCTGTCGTTGAGCCGACGGTGATATCGTTGTTGATTATGCCACTGCTTTGGTTATTAATGGTCAAATTAGTTGGTAGCACGCCGCTGTTAGAAGCGGGCTGCAAGGCGGTAAGGAGGCTAGGGTCCAACACTAAGTTGTCATTGATATTGTTATTAACGTCAGAGGTAAAGACGGTTACGCCACCGGCATTGGCAAAGCTGGCGCTTGATTGCAATAGGTTAATTGCCGTGGCAATGGCGGTAGCATTGCCTGTATTTGCGTTACCGCCGGTGGTGTTATTGATAACGCCAGCGTCGCCGGTAGCGGCCTGGGTCGCGATTTTATTGCTGATGGCGGCATTGTAGAAGTTATTGAAGGTTGAGTTGCCTGTAGCGCTGGTGTTGGTATTGTTGTTGCTGCCAGGCCCGGTATTGCTGTCGCCAGTAGGCGCTGAGCTAGTGTCGGGCGCAGCGGTAGATGGCGTTGGCACATTGGGCACGTAGGCACCAGTGGTAGGGTCATATTTATAGTCGTTCGTGTCCCATTTGCCAGTTGCCGGGTTATAGCTGTAATCTTGACCGGTTTTGGGAGTGGTTTGCTGGGTGACAGGGTTCCAGGTGTAGTAAGCGTTTTCCCATAAACCAGTTGCGGGGTTATAAGTATAGGTATTTGCTGCAGGTCCGGTTGGGCTTTGTGGGCCGGTTGACTGGGTGGAACCCGTCTGCGGGCTGCTGGTAGGGGTTGTGTCGGCGCTTGTAGTGGCCGGGTAGCCGGTCAGTATAAGTACCGCCGCAAGGATGAACTTCGTTCGCTTCATAAATTGTTTGATTCGTACCATGTCGACTCCTTAAGAAGAATGCTTCGAGGTTGAGAGAGGGAAGACTCCCTCTCTCAAAACGACCTTTAGTTCATTATGGTCAGGTCAACCGTTTCTGCAGTGCTGGAGCTGGCGTCGCCGCTTTGCGCACTACCACCAGTGGTGTTGCCGCTGACAGTAGCACTGCCAGACTTCGAGCTCTGAGTAGTCGAAGTATTAACCGACACTGTGTTGGTGTTTGTCACCTTAGTGTTGTTAGTGACCTTGGTCTCAACCTTGTTGTAAGAGTTTGGACCGGTGGTGTCAATAGTACCACCGCCCAAACTGCTCGCACTACCGTTATCGCAGCCACAAGGGTCTGCACTTGGGTTAGTGATGTTGGCTTTGACTGTTAAAGCCGTAGCAGTGCTGGCGTCGCCGGTCATAGCGTCGCCACCGGTGGTGTTGTATTTGACACTGGCCTTACCCGTTGACGAGTATTGGCTCGTTGAAGTGTCTGCACTAACAGTGTTGGTGTTGTGCACGTGTGTCTTGTTCGACAGTGTCGAGACGACCTTGTTGTTAGAACCTGGGCCGGTGTTGCTCACACTGCCCGTTTGTGCTGATACGACACCGCCGACTAAAGCGAGAGTCGAGAGCACACTTGCTGCACCTAGTAGTAATCGGCTCTTTGCCATCTTACTTCTCCTTATTATTTGGTTGATATGTATCGGGCTCTCGCCCAACACCGCGGCACCTATATGCTGCCGTGATGTTGAAAGACAGCATTTAGTTGTCGTCCACCCCCTGACTGCTCGATGAGGAAGAATCGACAGATATATGAGTTGACGTGCTGCTACCTGTACCTTGGTTAGAAACATTGACCGTTGTAGTGCTATCGCCATTCTGGATAGTTGTATGCAATTGACCACTGCTGGGCACTGGGATATTCTGGCCGTTAATCTCAACCGTGGTCGACTGGGTAGCATTCTGGCTGGCAGACGATGCAGACGAGATGGAGGCGTCAGAAGTGTTTGGTTGGCTACTGACTGCGGTGCCGTCGGTGCTCGTCGCTTGCTGAGAGGCCTGTGATTGGGGGGCGGCATTCGTCTTTGTAGGGCTCACGGCTACACCTATACCAATGCAGGCAACAGTGACAGCCAAGGTCAATACGGCAGGATGTACACCATGAAGATTGGTGTACCGCGCTTGGCTATCTGCTCTGTCCCCGATGCGCATGGGCCCTCCCATTGTTATTGCGAACGTTCACCAACAAGCTAACGTGTATCATGCTACGCTGGGTAGTGCGAGGGTGGCTGTGAAGATTTTCACAAATTGTGCGCGTTCCATTCGTAAACCGCTCCATGCACACGAGTCTGCGTTGGTTTTGGTGGTGACGTTTTAACGGTTATAAAACGTAGCAAATTTAGCATCAAAATGTGCTTTACAACCTCTGTTTTTATTGCTATGATGGCAGGGCGTTTGAGTTTAGACCGAAGTCTAGCCGACAAAGCATAGATTTACGTGTAAACTCAAGCATCAAGCCACGACCGTATCAGTTTTGGGAGCTTGAGTTTTGCAGTTTAAAAATTCGGATGCATAGAGCAATTAAAGACAAACGGCTATTGGTATTACTGATCAATCAGTGATGAATACCAATAACTAGTCAATGCACGATCTACGCAAGTAGATCAACGTAAAAAGTTACTCAAGCGCACACAACGGATGCCTTGACATACAATACCGATGAAGGACGCAAGGAGCTGCGAAAAGCTTCGGGGAGCTGCTAACTAAGCTTTGATCCGGAGATTTCCGAATGGGGAAACCCGGCTGGAGTCATGTCCAGTCACGGCTATCTGAATATATAGGATAGTTTGAAGGTTACCGCTCGAACTGAAACATCTTAGTAGGGCGAGGAAGAGAAAGTAAACAACGATTACGGTAGTAGTGGCGAGCGAACCCGTAACAGCCCAAACCTTTTATGTTTTTGTGTGCCAGTTTACTGGTAGGCAAATAAGTTGGTAGACGAATATATAAAAGGGGTTGTGACATCACAAACAACCAGTACGGAGTT
>CAZDTZ010000054.1:0-4788 GCA_964508535.1 uncultured Candidatus Saccharibacteria bacterium | reverse complement strand
TGACCCGCTACATCAAGCGTGGTGGTAAGATCTGGATCCGCATTTTCCCTCACACACCTGTCACCAAGAAACCACTGGACGTCAAAATGGGTTCTGGTAAGGGAAGCCCCGAATACTTTGCCGCTAAGGTAAAGCCAGGAACCGTTTTGTTCGAAATGCAGGGTGTGACCGAAGAAATTGCCCGAGAAGCTATGCGCCTGGCAGCCCACAAACTGCCTGTTAAAACTAAGTTTTTGGTGAAGGAGGAGCTCTAACATGAAAGTTGTAGATATTCGCAAACTGCCAACTGAGCAGCTCACCACCGAAAGCGTTAAGCTGCGCGCAGAAATCATCGAGCTGAAGCGCCGTGTCAGTATGGGAGAAGTCCAAAACGTCCGCCTTATCCGCGGTAAGCGTAAAGACCTCGCCCGCTTGCTGACCGTATTGAGTGAGCAGCTCGTTAAGGAGACTAAATAATATGGCCAAGACAATTACCGGTGTCGTTGCGTCTAAAAAGACCGACAAAACCATTGTCGTGACCGAGCACGTGCGTCTGACGCACCCGCTCTACCGCAAGCAGTACACCGTCACCAAACGTTTTATGGCGCACGATGAAAAGAATGAGGCCCAAGAAGGCGACAAGGTTGTTATTGTAGAGACTCGCCCATTGAGCGCTCGCAAGCACTTTACGCTGGACCGCATCGTTGAAAAAGCTGGCATCAAGCACGTCGAACCCGAAACTACTGCTCCTGCCAAAGAGGCTAAAGAAGTAGCTAGCGAGGAGACTAAGTAATGATTCAGCAAGAAACCCGCTTGGTTGTCTGCGACAACTCCGGCGCGAAAGAAATCTTGTGCATTCGCGTCCTCGGCGGCACCCGCCGTCGCTATGCACGCGTTGGCGACACCATTGTCGCTACCGTTAAGGAAGCCAACCCACAGGGTACGGTCAAGCGCAAGTCGGTCATCCGCGCTGTCGTTGTCCGAACAACCGAAAAGATCCGCCGCAAAGACGGTTCAACCATTAAGTTTGATGACAACGCAGCCGTTATTGTCGGCGAAGACAAGTTGCCAAAGGGTACGCGTATTTTTGGGCCAGTCCCACGCGAACTCCGCGACCTTGGCTACGCGAAAATCATTAGCCTTGCACCGGAGGTACTATAATGAGCACGCACAACAAACCAGTAGAAACCAAGATCTATAAGATTCGCCTGAACAAGGGTGACACCGTTACCGTTTTGGCGGGCAAGTATAAAGGCCAAACCGGCAAGATTACTGCCACCCACCCGCGTGAGAACAAAGTCACTGTCGAAGGCATTAACATCGTTAAAAAGCACCAGAAGCCAAACAAAGCTTACCCACAGGGCGGTATCATCCCGATCACCAAGCCAATGTGGGTCAGCAAAGTTGCGATCGTCGATCCTTCTACCAAGAAGGCTTCCCGCATCAGCTACAACGTTGCCAAAGACGGCACCAAAACTCGCGTGTTTACGCAAAGCGGAAAGGAGATTAAGTAATGGCTACCACCCCAACTAAGGCTAGCGCACCAGCAAAGCCCGCAGCAAAGAAGCTGCCTACCATGACCACGACAACTCGTCTCCGCTCTGACTACAACACCAAGTTTGCCAAGGAACTGCTCGAAGAGTTTAAGCTGACAAACGCCAATCAGGCGCCAAAGCTCGAAAAGATCACCATCAACATCGGCCTCGGCAAAGCTAAGGACGACAAGAAGATGTTCGAAGTTGCCACCAACACCTTGCGCAAGATCACTGGCCAACAGCCAATCGAGACCATTGCCAAGAAGTCCATCGCCAGCTTTAAGCTTCGTGAAGGCAACAAAATCGGGCTCAAGGTTACGCTTCGTGGCGACCGTATGTACGAATTTCTCGACCGCTTGATCACCATCGTGTTGCCGCGTTTGCGCGACTTCCACGGTGTTTCCAACAAGGCCTTTGACCGCCAGGGCAACTTTAGCCTCGGCCTCACCGACCAATCTGTCTTTCCAGAACTTACCTTCGAAGAAACCACTACCGCTCACGGCTTGCAAGCTGTATTCACCATCAAGTGCCAAGAGCAAGCACACGCCAAAGCATTACTCGAAAAGTTTGGCATGCCATTCGAAAAGGAGAACAAGTAATGGCTAAGAAGTCCATCATTGTACGCGATCTCAAGCGTCGCAAAATGCACGACAAGTATGCCGCCAAGCGCGCAGAGCTGAAGCAGCTCGGCGACCTAGACGGCCTGGCAAAACTGCCACGTAACGCCAGCCCGACTCGCTTAAAGAACCGCTGTATCGAAACCGGCCGTCCACACGCATACATGCGCACCTTCGGTTTGTCACGTATCAGTTTCCGCGAGCACGCCTCAAAGGGTGAAATCCCAGGCGTAACTAAGGCCAGCTGGTAGAAAGGAGCATGAATATATGAGTAACATCACATCAACCGATCCAATTGCAGACATGCTCACTCGCATCCGTAACGCTATCGGTGTTCGCAAGAACGAAGTCGTTATGCCGCACTCCAAGGTGAAGCAAGCTGTTGCAGAGCTCCTCAAGCGCAACGGCTTTGTTAGCGACGTTAAAGTCACTGACGCAACCGTTGGCAAGAGCCTCAAAATCGTCATCAACCCTGTTGACGAAAATGCCCGTATCACCGAAATCGTCCGCCTCAGCAAGCCTGGCCGTCGCGCCTACGCTAACGCCGGGGAAATCCCAGTTGTCAAGCGTGGCCGTGGTGTCGTGATCATCTCTACCTCTAAGGGTATGATGACCGGCGCAAGCGCCAAGAAGCAAGGCATCGGTGGCGAATTAATTTGTAAAGTTTACTAGAAAGTATTTAAGGAGAAATCGATGAGTCGCATAGGAAAACTACCTATCCCAATCCCTAGCGGTGTGACAATCACTGTCGACCCCGATTTCGTAACTGTTGCGGGCTCTAAGGGCACGCTCAAGCAGTTTACGATGCCGGGCGTCACCGTTACCGTCGATGGCAACGAAGCTGTTGTCACGCGCGAGAACGATGAAGCCGTGAACCGCTCAAAGCACGGCCTGATGCGCACCCTGGTAGCCAACATGGTTACTGGCGTGAGCGCTGGCTTTGAGAAAAAGCTCGAAATCAACGGAGTTGGTTACCGTGTGGCAGCACAAGGTACCGACCTCAAGTTTAACCTCGGCTTTTCGCACGACGTTATTTACAAACTGCCCCAAGGCATTACTGCCAAGTTGGAGCAGAACATCGTAACTGTTGTCGGCATCGACAAACAGCAGGTTGGCCAAGTTGCCGCCGAAATTCGCGCACTCAAGAAACCAGAACCTTACAAGGGTAAGGGTATTAAGTATGTGGGCGAGCGCATCTTACGCAAGAGCGGCAAGAGCGGGAAGGAGAAATAGCCATGAATTCGTTAGTACATAAGCTACACAACCAATGGCAGCGCAAGCACCGCGTGCGCGCGACTGTCTCCGGTACCACTGAACGTCCTCGTTTGAGCGTTTTTATCAGTAACAAGCACATCACCGCACAGGTAATTGACGACACCCAGCACAAGACAGTGGCCTACGCCTCGACTGTTAGCAGCAAAGCCGCTAAGGGTTCGATGACCGAACGCGCTGCCTGGGTTGGCGAGGAAGTTGCCAAGAAAGCCAAAGCCGCTAAAGTAAGCGCAGTGGTCTTTGACCGTGGCAGCCACATTTACCACGGCCGTGTCCAAGCGTTAGCCGACGCTGCACGTAAAGCAGGACTGGAGTTCTAATATGCCTGAAACAACTACAACTACTCCTCAGCAAGCAGCGCCCCAGCCACAACACGGTGGCGGCCGCGATGATCGTCGCGGGCCAGGCGGTGGTCAAGGTGGTCCTCGCGGACGCCGTCCAGAAATGGCTCCCGAGGAAAAGCAATTTGACGAGCGCGTCGTGCACATCGACCGTGTGGCCCGCGTTGTAAAGGGCGGCCGCCGCTTCCGTTTCCGCGCACTCGTTGTTGTGGGTGACCGCAAAAATCGCGTTGGTGTCGGCACTGCTAAAGGCGCAGACGTAACCGCAGCTGTTACAAAAGCAACCGAAGTCGCCAAGAAGCACTTCATCACCGTCCCTAACGAAACTGGCACCATCCCTCACGAAGCTGAAGCTAAAGTTAGTGGTGCGCGCATCCTGATCATGCCAGCAAGCGCTGGTACCGGCCTTATCGCTGGCGGCACTGTGCGCGTTGTATTGGAAGTTGCTGGCATAAAGAACGCCTTGAGCAAATCATTGGGTTCTACCAACAAGACCAACACAGCTTACGCAACAATCGCTGCCCTGGAATCAATGGTTCCTAAGGCTAAGTGGGTCACCAAAAAAGGCGAGAAGGCTGAAAAGCCTGCTGAAGTAAAAGAAGCCAAGGTTGAAAAATCAGCTCCTAAGGTTGAAAAAACCGAAGAAGCAAAGCCAGCTGCAAAGCCCGCAGCCAAGAAGCCAACCGTAAAAAAGGCGGAGGCATAGGCCATGAAGATTAACGAACTCAAAGTAGCTAAGCAAAAGCAAAGTAATCGTGTTGGTCGTGGTATTGCTGCTGGTCAAGGTAAGACCGCTGGTCGTGGTACTAAGGGGCAGAAGTCTCGTACCGGTTCCAGCGCCAAGCCTGGTTTCGAAGGTGGTCAGAACCCGTTGATGCAACGTCTGCCAAAACTGCCGGGTTTCCGTTCGATGAAAGTACGCGCTGAGGTTGTCTACACCGGCCAACTCGATATCTTTGCCGGCAAGACAGCCGATGCTGATTCATTGGCAAAGGCTGGTCTTATCAGCAACGCTTTCGTAAAGGTTAAAGTCATCACCAAGGG
>CAZDTZ010000053.1:0-4831 GCA_964508535.1 uncultured Candidatus Saccharibacteria bacterium | reverse complement strand
TTCGCTATCCGCGAAGGTGGCCGCACCGTCGGTGCTGGTGTTGTTACTAAGGTCGTTAAATAACCTCGGTATCCCTCTAGCAAAAGA
Source organism: uncultured Candidatus Saccharibacteria bacterium (assembly GCA_964508535.1). Lineage (GTDB taxonomy): Bacteria > Patescibacteriota > Saccharimonadia > Saccharimonadales > UBA4665 > PMNU01. Next base: position 4,744 of record CAZDTZ010000053.1, on the reverse strand, counting down.
GCGCTCGGCAACGGGCGCTCTTTTCTTTTGCGACTCACCTCAGGTGTACAATTGCGGGAAAGTTGTAGAATAAACGTATGGTTGCGTCCGTAGGGAACCCGGCGTATAGTGCAAGCACTATGAGCTTAACCAAAGAAGATTTTAGCCAGTTACGCCTCGTTATCCGAGAGGAAGTACGCCCCATTGTCCGGCAGGAAGTACGTCTCGTCGTCCGCGAAGAAGTCGAAAGTATTCTAGAGGAGAAACTAGAACCGATACGTGGCGAAATTCAGGCGTTACGCAACGACGTTAAAGAACTCTTCGTCATAGTCGGTAATCTGGAAAAAACGTTCAGTCATCATCGACGGATCGTTCATAAAGCTCCTCGTTAAGCGTCACTCCGTTCAGGTCAGCACAAGCACTTTCTTTTCTCACGTAATATGCTACAATTACCAAGTAAATTAACGTGTGCTGACTAAAAGTCATCTATCGGTTCTCAATAACCGGTACGAAGATGTTACAGCGCCAAGCCGGGTTGAGCCGGTAGGAGATATATTAGATGGTAGCAGCAGAACCAAAGAAAGACCAGAAGCAACGTATTCGTATTCGCCTCAAGGCCTACGACCACAAAGTGATCGACCAAGCCGCTAAGCAAATCGTGGACACCGCACTACGCACCGGCGCAACAATAGCTGGGCCCATCCCACTGCCAACCGACCGTAGCACATTCACTGTGGTCAAAAGCCCGCACGTCTACAAGAAGGGTCGTGAACAGTTTGAAATGCGCGTCCACAAGCGTTTAATCGACATCACCGACCCAACGCCAAAGACGGTAGATTCGCTGATGAACCTCAGCCTGCCATCCGGCGTCAACATCGAAATCAAGATGTAACAAAACAAAGAAAGCGCCCCACGGGGCGTTTTTTTGCAAGGAAACACACAACAGTGGTAGCACCCGCATCGGCCGAAGGCCAACTGGTTCGTCGTAGCATACGATATTGCTTTGATGAGAGTCGGCTCGACAAACTAAGCCAAACGCCAGAAGTTTCACAACTTTCAACTATCGCTGCTGGCTTTTTAGCCGCAAGAGGTTGGCCAAAGATGATCAGCTTGCACGGTGTTACCGAGCCTCTCTCTCCTATTGCGGAAGCTTTGCACCCCTCCAAGGGCTTTGCAGTCACGCAGACGGATATTGAACTCCTGCGCTCGCTGCTATTTTATGCTCTCAGGACGGAGGGTACGATGGAAGATCGCATTGCGTACGAAGTACAGGCAGGCGCTGCTTTTACAGAAGTAGATGGAGTAAAAACGCTTGATCTTATCGCGTGCGACCTGCTCGTGCCGTCAGGCCGTCCATGCGATGCAACCGCAGAGGTGCATTATTTGAGTAGAACGCTGCGCCCATCAGGAATAGAGCCACCGGAAGACCATCCCGATAACTTGAGGCCAGAGAAAATTCTTGACCGCCTCGTCGGTGCTGCCACCCTGATGGCAACGCGTAGCGATCTAATCTGGCAGAGCTGGCCAAGCGAAATGGTAGTAAGCTAGAAGGGAGATCAGTATTAGTAAAAAGACAAATATGACCAGAAAAATTATCTTAGCGAGCGGGTCGCCGCGCCGCCAGGAGTTACTTAGGGCCATGGGTGTTGAATTCGAGGCCATCTCCAGCGATTTTGAGGAACTTTTGGACGACTTCGAGCCAGCGCATGTGGTCGCAGTAAGGCTGGGGCTAGGCAAGGCAAACAGCATTGCCGAAAAGCACCCCGACGCCCTCGTCATTGGCGGTGACACGATTGTTTCCATCGGCAACCACCAGTATGGTAAGCCTGCCGATGAGGCTGAGGCGCGCAAGATGCTCCAAGAGCACGATGGCCAAGTTGCACTGGTGACGACATCGGTAGTGTTGGTTTGCAGGGCAACGGGCCTGGAAGACAAACGCTATGCCGAAACCGAAGTGCGTTTTAAGCCCCATGATGTAGACGCTGCCGAAACCTACCTGGCCACAGGTGACTGGCAGGACAAAGCCGCGGCTTGGGGTATCCAAAGCGGCGCGGCACCACTTATTGAACACATTACCGGCGACTTTGACACGGTTGTTGGCTTGCCCACCAAATTGCTCACGCAGATGCTTGCCAAGATTGGCGTTGTGGCGAAACCAGTAACACACACTCCGCCTGTTCCCCAAAAGTAACTTGCGCCCAGCGCTCCAGTGCGCTTTAATAATGGTAATGGCTAAAACAAAAAAGAAAACAGCGCCGCTGAAGGCAAGCAAGGCAAGTGGCGCGCAAGAGCTAGACGGTGTCTATCTGTTGAAACTTGCCTTGTATGTAATTTTGGGTTCGTTGTGGGTCAAATTGTCGCACGGAAACGACCTCAACCTGCCACTCCCCGTTGGCTTAATAATCGGGCTACTCTTTGCCAGCCACGAACATTTTCAGATTGATCGTAAAATTGAGTACGCAATCCTCCTGATCGCTATGTTGGTCGGCTACTTTGCGCCGTACGGCCTGTACATTAGTTTCTAATATTATTGCCTAGCATACACATAAATAGTAAAATATGTGCATGCTTTACAACCCTTCTTTACGGGGCTCTTCCATACAAGAGAACTGGCTCGGTAGCATCCGTTCTAGCGAAGGCATCGCAGTTATTCCTCCTGCACTTCGAACGCACACCACCATGGAAGATGTTGCAAGAATGCTTGCGGCCGCTGCGCGAGTCGACCGAAATCTTGGCCTTGCTACCTTCATAGGCGGCACCGGCCTTACCGACGCTGCACTCGGCATAATGTCGCGGGGCAGCGTGGGTGTAGACCTCGATGCTACTTTTAATAAGTTTTAATCGACACCGCAAAACCGTTGACAACATCGGGTAAACTCGGTAATCTAGACAGACATGAACACTTTAAGCCACGTGAGCACGCTTTTTATTCTCAGCTTTTCCGGGCTGTGCTTCACCATGGTTGAAGCCTGCGCGTAACTCGCGCTTAGCACAGCCCAGACCAATAGGCTTCAACTGAAGCCTATTTTTAATATATATGGAGTTTTGAAATGGAAAATGGACGAAATGCGAATAATGGTGCAAGTGTAGGTGGTGGGTCAGAGGGCTACAGGCCGCCAACGACAGACGATGTTGTCATTGCTGCAGCAGGGGTGAGCGTTGCTGATAGCGTGCGAACACAGGAACCAGTCGAACGAATGCTTAGCCTGACACACCAGGCACATGCGCCAGTTTATGACGCTCCAGGGGCTGTGCGTGTTTCGATGGCAATGAGGTGTTAGATAGAGGGGTATCTACCGGTTGGTTTGCTTGTTTTAATTCCAGTTGAGAGCAAGCAGCAGCAGGAGCAAAAATCCTGCCATAAAGAGGCTACTCGCTATTCCAGCAACGAGTACAAACACTCTTACTAGTTTGGGTAAATTAGCAAATGGTTTGCCCGAGATCAGGCCATATGTTGCGGTCGCTGCTAGGGCAAGGCCCAGCAGCGCCCCAATGTAATCTTTTGGCCCCACACCTTTAAAGTGATAGGGCAGGTTTGACAGGATGAAATACCCCCAGTAGATAGCCGGAATTGACAAGACCAGTAAACCGATATACGGTGCTCGATTACGCATACTAACTATAAGGATAACATTTCACGAGCTCGCGCTCGTTAATGTAAAATAGTCTACATATTGACAAGGGGCGGGTGCCTCTGTTAAGATGTAATGGTATATCAAATACCTGTACTTGGTTGCACTTGGTTTATGCGGAAGGTCGAAATCGTAACAGATGAGAAACCGCCCATAGCCGAGCATTTTTATATCTTTACATGAGTATAAAAAATGTTGCGACACAGGTTAATAAGATGCGGCGCCAAGTTAAGCGCATCGGAGAAACTATGAAAGCACTCATCACTCGGAAGGTTGGCATGACCAGCACCATCGCAGAAGATGGCGTTGTAACTGCTGTTACCTTGCTTTCCGCTAGTCCCTGTGTCATCACACAGGTCAAAACCGCAGATCCAGATGGCTACACCGCCGTCCAGATCGGTTTTGAGGAAGCGAAAACACAAAATACTAACAAGCCGCAGCAAGGTCACTTTGCTAAGTCCGGCGAAATTATGCCAAAGATTGTACGCGAATTTCGCGTAGACGAAATCACCGAAGACCTCAAGGTTGGAAACAAAATCGACCCCGAGGTCTTTTCAATTGGCGACGAAATCGACGCAACCGGCACCTCTAAGGGTAAGGGTTGGGCTGGTACGATCAAGCGCCACAACTTCCACCGCGGCCGCAAAACTCACGGTGGTCGTTCGTATCGCCGCGTTGGTTCGATCGGTTCTATGTACCCTCAGAAAATTTTCAAGGGTAAGAAGATGGCCGGCCACATGGGTGCCGAGCAAGTAACCGTCAAGAATTTGAAGGTTGCCTTTTACGACCGTGAACTTGGTGTCATTGGCGTAACTGGCGCAGTGCCAGGCCCACGCAAGGGCATTGTAATTATCAAGGAGGCAAAATAATGACTGCTGTCTCTACGTACACTAAGAATGGCGCCAAAGCGACCACGGCTGCTAAGCTGGACGCCAGCATTTTTGCTGTCATGCCAGAGAATCACGAGCTCCTCAAGCTCGCCTACACTGCATACTTAGCAAACGGCCGCGGCAACTTTGCCCAGACAAAGACTCGCGGCCTTGTTAGTGGTGGTGGTAAGAAACCATGGAAGCAAAAGGGCACTGGCCGCGCACGTTTCGGCTCGAGCCGTAACCCAATCTGGCGCGGTGGTG
>CAZDTZ010000052.1:0-4999 GCA_964508535.1 uncultured Candidatus Saccharibacteria bacterium | reverse complement strand
ACAACCAATCTGGCATCACCATCAAAGACATCGACAAACTGCGCTCGTTCTTGGAGTAAACTTTGCAGTTCCGAGGCAAGGTGACTTACTCCAATCCGGAGACTAAAAGCGTAGTGCAGCCGGAACTTTTTTCTCACAGAGAAAAACCCCGCGCGTAACGGTCTCCGGATTGGAGTAAGTCACCTTGCCTACACAATGGTTATTTCCAATGAGTGACAATCTCTTCAATTGTCTTAATGACTAAATCGTGCGGTGGTACGTCCTGCGTGTCGTAGTAGTGGTCGGTGCTAATGTAGTCTTCGATGACATTGAGACAAAAAATTTCGTCGGCCAAAATGTGCATGCGGTCCACCGCTTTGACGCTGGCGAATGGCGTGGCCACGATCAAACGTGCCACATGGATCGGCTTCAAAAATTCGGCGGCAATGTCCAGCGAAAAGCCGTTGCTCAGCCCGTCTGACACTAAAATAACATCGTGGTCGCGCAACAAATCACGCCGGATCAGCCCACCTCGCCCTACCATGCGGTGCATGTCCTGCATCTTGTGCATTTTTTCTTCTTCGATAAAACTGCGATACTCGCCAATCATTTCTTCCAGCTCACCCGGCGAATAGGCCTGATTGTAGCTAAAGGCGCCATTTTGGCTAATGCCGGCGACGGCGTCGGGTTCGCGGGGCAAATTAATTGCTTCGCTGAGCAACATGGTCAGGACGCAGTGCAGTTGCATGGCGATCTGTGCACCCACCATTACGCCACCATCGCTTAAGCCAACCACGGCGCACGGCTTACCTTGATATTTCTTGACGATTTCTTGGGCTAACTTTTGTCCGGCCTCAACCCGACTTTTGAAATACATATCTGGAGTGTAGCATCTTACCCCTTGTACCCACAATAAAACGCTAGTGTAAATTAAACTTCAACTCGTACACCAAAAAGGCCAGCGACAGCACGATGAGCAGGATAATCACCCACCACGAGCGTATATATACAGGCACCCAACCAGTGCCATTAAAGGATCCGAGGTTGCTACCAAGCGGCCGGTATTGGCGCTGGCGATTTTTCTTTTGCCATTCTGCCTGGGCGACTTTTTGGTCGACTGCAATCAGAGTGTTAGCGTACTCATCGGATGTGACGCCTGGGGCGAGTTTTACCGGAGTTGGTTCATTGGCTGCAGCGGAGCGGATCGCCCCCGTTTGGTAGTCATACGCGTTGGAAGCGTCGTCGATTGCCAGCTGACTGGCGTGCGCGGCCTGCAGTTTTTGCACAGCAGCAACATAACTCAAGCCCTGTGCGCGGTACGCCTGTAATTGTTCGACTACTTTTTGAGTTTCTGGCCGCATGGTTTTCCTAATCAGCTACGTTGACCTTGCCTTGCAAGTAACATTCTACAAGATTTTTTGTTGCGGGGAACAAATTGGCTGGAACGCTGTCTTTGTCGAACCATTCCCATTTCTCCCAGTCATCGGGCAATAATACTTTTGGCTCGCCGTCCATCTCCGCGACAACACCCACGCCTATGTAGTGGTTGCCAAGCGCGTAGTTGGCGTTGACGCAAATAATCTTTTGAGAGGTGACGTTACAGCCAAACTCTTCACGAATATTGCGAGTGACAGTATCGCCAATTTTTTCGTTAAAAACGATATCGCGGCCCGGCACGCCGTACACTTGTCGGCCTTCGTAGGCCCATTGTTTGGTTAGCAGGCCGAGCAACAGCTTGCCATCACGAATAATTAGAATGTCTACACTAATAGCCGGGGTCTTCATACCTAGGATTATAGTCAGCCCCGAGGATTTGACCAAGCGCGGTTAGATCTTGCGGAGTTTGTAGAAGCGCTCGAGATTGCCTTTGGCGCCGGCGATTTCGGAGTCGGCTTTGTCGAGAATGACAAACTGCGGGCGGGCCCAATCTTCGAAGTCTTTGAGAATGTCGCGACGCATGCGGTCATTTTTGATAACACCTTTGTGGCGCAAATTGCTGGCACGGGCCTCAAATTGCGGCTTGACCATGGCGACAATTTTGGCGTCTTTAGTCGCCAACTTAGCCACGTGCGGCAAAATGTCGCGCAGCGAGATAAACGAAACGTCGATCACCACAATATCTGCGGGGCTGGATAGTTCGTCTATATCGCGGATGTCGGTTTGCTCGTGCAGCTCGATTTTTTCGTGGCCCAGAAGGCTAGGATGAAGTTGATTGGTACCGAGTTCTACGGCAATGACTTTGCGGGCACCGTGTTGCAGGGCGTAGTCGGTAAAACCACCGGTGGAGCTACCAACGTCGAGCATTACTTTGTCCTTAAAATCCAGAAACAAGGCCTGCGCCACCGAGGCAAGCTTGAGCCCGGCCCGCGACACATACTGCTCGCTGGCGCGCAGCTCTACCACGGCTTCGTCGGCCACCATAAAACCTGGTTTGGTTTGCGCTTTGCCGTCCACAAACACCTTGCCCAAGCGGATCCAGCTTTCACCTTGGCTGCGCGAGATCACTATCCCGCGCGCCATCATCGCTTGGTCGAGGCGTTGCTTAGGCATCATCTAACCTTGGCGCAAAGTGGCGCCCTTAAATATACCTTTGCACACAAGTATATGGGCGTGCACACCATTAGGTGCTGTACCTTCAAGCTCATACCCGACTTCGTCAGAATCACTACACCCACGGAACTCTACAGCAAGGTGCTCAACCCCGTCAAGGGTCACGCCCGTGTAGCCGTTTTGCTCTGCGTATGCCACAGCCCTGTCAGCACCGTATGTGTGATCGGCTATCTCACCGACGCCGTAGTCTACGCTCATTGCAGCAACTAAAAGTGATCCATAGACTGCAAATCTTACGCCTAGTCCTCGACTTTTTAATGATTCACTCATGAGTACTCCTTTTATTCCTTTACGCGCTCGCGGTATGCACCAGTGCTGGTGTCAACCGAGATCAGGTCACCAGTTTTGACAAAAGCTGGTACACGCACCGTGATGCCGGTTTCCACAGTTGCCTCTTTGGTCACGGCGTTGGCTGTGTCGCCTTTTACCACATCTTCGGCGTAGGTTACGCGTAATGGCACGTTTTTGGGCAGCTCGACGTTGATCGCGATGTCGTTAAAAAACTGCAGTTGCAGGGCGTCGCCTTCCTTCATGTAGCCTGCGCCGTCGCCAACCAAATCGGCAGGCACTTCGAATTGCTCGAAGGTGGCTTCGTTCATAAAGTAGAAGGTGCTGCCGTCGTTGTACAAATACTGGACGTTTTGGGTGTTGACGTCGGCGGTGTCTAGCTGCTCGTTGCCCTTAAAGGTTTTTTCCAGCACCTTGCCGTCGATCAGGCTCTTAATACGCACATTGACGATCGAACCGCCACGCCCCATCACTTTTTGGCCATATTCAACCACGCGATACGGCACGCCTTCGTATTGAAAAACCACACCCTTTTTTAGATCTGTAATGCTTAAGCCCATTTGGTTGCTCCTTCAATAGTTATCTGCCCCCCGTTTAACATATACGACCGTAGTGCACCTGCCGAAAACACATCTAGCCCTTGAGCCTCGGACGCTAGCTCAAGCGCAGCCACCTGCTTTGGGAGCATCAACACAGTGTCACCAGCTGCCCGCACAATCCGTTCTGCGCCAGCAGCCGACACATGAAAGAGATGGGTGGGGGTAATGCCTAGAGAATGTACGCCGCTCCACAATGGCCGGGGAAAGCGGTCATCCACGGTCGACCCGAGTACGGCGCGCAAAGCACGTCGCATGCCATCGGCCGGCTGCTCATTATCCCTAATGCCGCCATTGACCAAGCCATACGCCTCTGTGCCGATCGGCCTGTGCAACAAAAAAGCGTTTTCCGTCTCGATAAGCGCCGCTGCATTAGCACGTCCTACCACACTCACCCCCTATTTCTCGATTACTAGTTGTTAGCTACGAACGGCATCAAAGCCACGTGGCGGGCGCGCTTGATAGCGGTTGCCAGGCGGCGCTGTTCGCTCTCGGTGAGACCGGTCTTCTTGCGAGTTTCGATCTGGCCGTACATGTTTACGTAGCGTTGCAGAGTTTTGACATCTTTGTAGTCAAAAAACGCAACGTCAGTACGGTGTTTAAAAATCTTTGCCATAAAATTGTTCTCCTAATTTGCTAAAAAGGTATGTCGTCGAGGTTGATCGGTTCGTCGCCGATGTCTTCGACCACTACATCATCTGTTTTCTTGCTTGAGGTTGACTTGCTTGCGGATGAAGATGAAGAGCCACTTTCCTTGGGCGCATAATTGCCGCCTGCAGAAGCGCCATGCTCTCCCCCATCTCCGCCTTCGCCACGACCATCCAGGAAGGTCACGTCGTTAGCCAGCACTTCCACCTTGCTGCGCTTCTTGCCGTCCTGTTCCCAGGAGCTGCTTTGCAAACGTCCTTGGACGAGTGCGCGCCGACCTTTGGTCAAGTACTGCGAGACGCGTTCGGCCAGTGGCCCCCAGCAGACGCAGTCGATGTAATCGGTTGCTTCTTGCCATTCACCTGATTGGCTCTTGAAGGCGCGGTTGAGTGCCAGGCTAAAACTGCACACGCTTTGGCCGCTTGGCGTTTGGCGCAACTCTGGGTCGCGCGTTAAGTTCCCCATCATGATCACTTGGTTGACACTTCGTGCCATATTCGTACCCTCCTTGGTTAGGCTCGGGAATCCCCCGAAGCCTGCTTATTCTAAACTATTCTTCTTCAGATTTTTCGTCTGCAGTGTCGCCGCGCTCGGCGGCCTTCTTGGCCTTGAAAGCCTTGAGAGCTTCGGCTTTGGCGATAGCCTTGAGGTCGGGGCGAGTGATCAAGAAACGGATCACTTCGTCGGTAATGTTCAGGGTTGCTTCGATCTTGCGGACACCCTGCGCTGGCAATTCCAGCGTGTAGATAACGTAGACAGCCGACTCGTTTTTGGCGATTGGATACGCCAGCTTGCGCTTGCCCCAGTTGTCAGTGTTTACGACCTTACCGCCATTGTCGGTAAAGATTTTTTCGACCTTAGTGGTCGCCTTGTCCAGA
>CAZDTZ010000051.1:3111-5114 GCA_964508535.1 uncultured Candidatus Saccharibacteria bacterium | reverse complement strand
GGCATTGGCGGAAGCGCCAGGGACGGCGTAATAGATTACTTGCAAATCAGCCAGCAGCCGACCACGCTCGAGACTAATCCCCCAGAGGCGAGCCGTGCCTTGCAGGCCGCACTTGAGTCGCGCGGCTTTCGGGTCCAGCGCACGGCTCACATTGACGGCTGGCTGGCATATCATGCCGTGTTTATTAGCTGCCTGTCGATGGCCTTACTAAAAGTTGATATACATCCGGCTAGCCTCGGCAATGACCCAAAGCAGCTGCGCCTCATGTGTCGCGCCATCGAAGAAGGCTTTGGCGCGCTTAAATCCCAGCATATTCCGGGTCTACCTCGTAATTTAGGTCTACTACACCACCCTCTACTTCGTCCAGTCGCCATGCGATATTGGGGCAGCATCCTGCGTTCGCCCAAAGGTGAGCTCTACTTTGGCGCACACTTGCGGCACGCACCCGCCGAGACGCAGGCTCTAGCGCGGTGGGTCCTTGAGCGCGTCGCCCAGGGACGCTCGAACACGGACAACCTCCGCCGTTTGATCAAAAAATAAGCCGCGCGAAATCACCCAAGCAGCTATAACGTTGCACCCAAAATGCCAGCGTAGCGGCGCCTATTAAAACGTCCCGGAGCTGCGAGAGGTCCATGTAGCTTCCGACTCGTTTTATAAATAACTTGGTCCGTCGAGTATCCACCCGACGGACCGATCCGCTACGACGTGTGCGTACACTGCCTGGACACACGCGGCTCAACGTACAGATTCGTCGCATGGGCGCCCAAGCTAGCCAACAGCCTGTCAATTGCATCAGTCAGTGGCTCGTATGGCGGCTCTGGCTGTTGGTCCACCAGCGGCCACACATCCAGTTCCTGTAATGCCGCGTAGAAACGCAGATCAAACAGCTCAACGTCCTCCGGCTCAAACTCCGGCAGAAAAATCGCGTCCCCAATCATAAACGTCGTTACGCCGCAGCTACAACCCTCAAACTTGACATCGACACGCGCGATGGCAATCGCAAGTTCCGGCTGCGTCAGCTCACTAAACAGCTTCTGAGCTGCATCGGTGCTAAACATCGGCAGTACTCGCATCCACACCACCGGTGTATCCGGCCGCACCCCAGGCCGCAGTGCCACCCGCACAGCGCCGGCCCGCACGCCAATCAAAGCGCCCAAACGATCGACAACCGGATGGAGCAGCTGAATCTTGGTGCCAGATTCATACGCCGCATACAAGCGGTCACCATCGACAAAAACATACTTCGCCCGTACCACCTCATGGACCCCTCTCAACTGGACGACACGTACAGTTTTAGCACACCTAGAGCCTTCCTGCTAATATTGATCCATGCCCACCATTGAACACGACTCCCTAAGAACCCTCCAGCAATACGTCTGGCAGATGAACAAAGACCGCGGTTTCAATATAACCGACCCTAGCAAGAAGCTTGTCGTGCTCATGGAGGAAGTGGGTGAGCTAGCCAAAGCTACCCGAAAAATCGCCGGCCTTAAGTTCACTGACACAACCTCGCAAACCAATATTAAAGAAGAATTGGCCGATGTGCAGATTGTCCTACTGGGCCTGGCTAGTATGCTTGACGTGGATATGCTCGATGCCGTCCGCGAGAAAGAAAAGAAAAATAGAGAACGGGTTTGGAAATAGCCCGCCCCTAGCGCTAAGATGAAGCTTATGCAAGACAAACCAGTAACCACAATTAAACAAGCGCAAGAGCTCGTCAAAAACTTCGCACTTAGAAACAACTGGAAAGACGCGCCCAATATCGATAAATTCGACCACCTCCATGAAGAACTTATCGAAATGTCGCAACACCTACGCTACAAGAGCCAAGACGAACGCATTGTCATCGTTAAAGAAAAAGCTGACGTTTTCAAAGACGGCATAGGCGATCTATTTTTTGCACTTTGTAGACTAGCCAACCAATTAAATGTTGATATCGAAGATGCATTCAACATGGTTCAAAAAGAAATATTAGCCAAATATAACCACAAGAACGCCGAGAA
>CAZDTZ010000051.1:0-3011 GCA_964508535.1 uncultured Candidatus Saccharibacteria bacterium | reverse complement strand
TTTCGGCTTAACATTCAGATTTTGGTTAAAGATATTCTGCGGATCATAGGTATTTTTTACCGCCGTTAGGCGTGCGTACGTTGCCGGCGGATAGGCTGCAGAAACTTCGCGCTCGGTCGCTCGGCCAAAGAAATTAATGTACGCCCCTTTGCCCAGTGCGGCAATCTCACGCCAGGCCTGCAAGTCATCTTGTATGGCGGCTTCTGGTGTTGCCAGCGGGAAAAACTGAGGGCATACAACCAACACCTCGCTGCCCCGATGCGCAAAAGCAGTCGCCTCTGGCGCAACCCGGTTCATGGCCCCACCGGCACTGCGTAACTGGAAGATATGCCCCTGCTTGTATGATGTGACAACTTTCTCGATGACCTGGTCGCTAAAGTGGTCAAAGAAAACATTGTTTACTTCTATATGCATGTCTTCGGGTGGGTGAGCCTCCTCGAGTACTTCGCAGTAGCGCTTTTTGGTGATACCGTCGTTCACCACCTTGGCAAGCTTGCGAAGTGGGGCTAAGGCCGCGTTCAGCGCCGCTTCATCGTCGCCGTCCCAACAGCATTGCACAATACACATTTCAGGATTGGCGCCCATGGCGTTTGCCGGCACCAAAATAGCCATGGTGGTGAGTTCTTCGGGTGCGCTACGCATAACATCGCGCCAGCCCCTTAGCATCGCCGCCACATCGTCGGCTGCGTACATGAGCGGTCCAAAATAGACGTCACCCACCGGGTGGGCAATAAATTCGAAAGCGGTTGCGACCCCAAAGTTACCGCCCCCACCACGAAGCGCCCAAAAGAGTTCGGGATGAGAATCTGCGCTAGCCGTGACTATATCGCCATCGGCCGTCACGAGTTCAACACTCTGCAAGATATCTATGGCCAGACCATATTTACGCGCCATCCAGCCCATACCGCCGCCCAGCGCTAACCCGCCCACACCAACAGACAGCGTGTCGCCCGACGAAATACCCAGGTTGTACCCATCAAGTGCTTTAGCCACCTCACCCCAGCGAGCGCCGGTACCCAAGCGTACGCGTCCCGTGGTTTTATCGATGACTGTTACTTGATTCATCTTGCCGACATCAATAATAATGCCGTCATCATTAGTACTAAGCCCGGCATTGCTGTGACCCCCACTGCGAACCGAGATAACAAGCGACTGCTCCCGGGCATAGGCAATTGCAAGCGCCACGTCCTGGGGCGTGGCGGCTTCGGCGATAAGCGCCGGGCTACCCTTGCGGGCAAGTACGCGGCTGGCTTTGGCGTAAGCGGCATCGGACGGCAATATAACAGTACCAGTGAATGCTTTTTTGAATTGTTCCAGTGTTTGCATAGATCCATTATAGCCGAATTAACTCGAAACGCTCGAGCGGGGGCAGTTCTTGGCTCAGGTTCCGCATTGGCGCCGTTTCTTGTCTTGTTTTACACTTGTTCCATGATTAAAGCCCTTATCTTTGACTGCTTTGGAGTGTTCTATACGGACCCCGTGTTCGCCTATATGCGAGACCCTGCTACGCCGCCCCCGAAAGCCCAAGCCTTACACGCGCTCGACGAACAAGCCGCCCGAGGCATGCTGGACAAGGACGGATTTATCGCACAGGCCGCAACAATGCTGGGGATTACCCAAAATGATGCCGAACAACGATTTTTCCGTAGCAAAGATCGTAACCAGCCGCTCGTAAAACTCGTTAAGGAGCTACGAAAAACATATGCGGTCGGAATGCTGAGCAATATTGGTGGCGACATGATGGATGGGTTTTTCTCTCTCCAAGAACGCCGCCAACTCTTTGATGCGGTGATCCTGTCCGGCGATGTCAAAATGGCCAAGCCCGATCGACCAATTTTTGAGCTTATGTGCGAGCGACTACATGTCAAGTTAAGCGAGGCGGTCATGATCGATGACATGCAAAGTACTTGTGACGCCGTAAAAACGTTTGGAATGCAGAGCGTCTGTTACAAAAACATCCAACAGCTAAAAGCCGAACTCGCCACGATTCTTTAGGTATCTGTAGGCCTTTTGCGCCCAGCTCAAGTCTCTTGCTCTCATGCTAGGTAGCGCCGCTAATCTGCTATACTGTATCCATGAAACTAGGCGTAATTCTTGGCAGTATTCGCCAAATCCGACGCGGTGGTCGGGTCGCAACATGGCTCATGGCCCAACTCGATCAATCAGATCAGTTTGAGGCCGAACTGCTCGACCTTAACGACTATCCGCTGCCTTTCTTTGATGAGTCGGACTCTCCACAGGGACTGGCTGGCAACTACAGTAACCCGACCGCCAAACGTTGGTCGGCCAAAATAGCCGAGCAAGATGCCTTTATAATCATTACCCCCGAGTACAATCATGGCACCTCGGCCGTCCTCAAGAATGCCCTCGATTGGCTCTACTCGGAATGGAATCGCAAGCCAGTCGCCTTTGTTAGTTATTCGCCCAATGCCGTGGGCGGCGTGCGGGCGGTTGAGCAACTGCGCCTCAATGTTATTGAGCTGCATATGGCGCCCATTCCCGCAGCGCTTCACATTGCTCATGTTCTGGATACGCTCGATCCCGAAGGCAAATTGCAGCAAGGACATGTAAACGAACGCCTAGAGCACATGGTAAGCGACCTCGCCTGGTGGGCCAAGGCCCTCAAGGCCGCTCGCGGTCAAACCCCAAACCTCTAGTCTCTCGCGCCTATTGCCTTCGCCTGTTATCATTAGCAAGATGAAGAAGTTCCTCGTCGCTTACGGCTACATAGGCCTAGCCCTTATCTCACTCGCGGGCATGGTGGTGAGCGCCCGACTCGGCAGCAACGGATTAGTCGGCTTTTTTCTGATCTGCCTTATCGCCTCCGTCATTTGGTCGCTAATCTGGGGCAACGGCACGCTGAGCTAGAAAGAAAGGAACTAGCATGAAATCTGACCAGTTCTCAAAAAATTTAGACGTCGGTCCAAACGCTGCTAGTACCTCCCAACCCCCGGCACGGTCATCCGTTCATGCCAAAATTGCCACGGCCCAAAACGGCTCCGCTCGGGCCG
>CAZDTZ010000050.1:0-5372 GCA_964508535.1 uncultured Candidatus Saccharibacteria bacterium | reverse complement strand
TAGCTTCTCTTGTACGGCCCAAAACAGACTTTCGTATACAAGCGCATAATACTCACGCCCACCAACAAGTATGCTATGCAAAAGAGTACTATTTGCAGTACATGGCTTTTGGGGATAGAACTTAACAGTATATCTTGCGCCAAGAAAGACGAGCTAATGGGGAATGCCATGAACAGAAGGGCTGCGATGAAGAAAATACGGCCTAGCTTTTTGTATGCATATATAGAGCCGTGGTAGTCGCCGAGCATGGTTGACTCGCCCTCTACCTCTAAATACCAAAGACACACGTGGCCTACCGTGAATGCCGCGGCTATGCCCACGCCATACATAACAAGGTACTTCCAACTCCCGCCGCCGGCCAAGCTCAAGAAGAGCGCGCCATAAAGGTGGCCCAGCAGTATAAGGTTCCAGCATGTTTTGGCAGAGTTTTTTGTTGTGTATGCCCGTATATAAAAGACAATACTTACGATAGCTGCAACAGTGGAGATAGCCAGTGTTGAGCGAGCGGATAGTACCGTACATGCGGCGACCACTGCAGAGACCGAGAAGAGTACCATGGCAATCAGTTGGGCAGAAACCCTATCCAGGAAGGCGCAGGTTCGCCCAATGGATTTAAGCGGTTTCCAGAGGTAGTGGCTTACCGCTGTGTTCATGCTCCATTCTTTGATGCTCAGAATGTAGAATGTAGCACGGAGCTTCCCAAGAAGTGTATTTTTGATTCTTTGAGGAGGAGTCACAAAATAGAAAAATTGATCATGCACGAGGTAACTTACTACGGATGGAGAAATGAGAAGCTGATACGTTCTGAGAGAAGCGTTGCTTACAAAGTGAAGTAGCACCAACCATTGAAGCCCGGCAGCGAGCTCGATGAACATCAAGCCAATTTGAGTGATAGACGCGTAGGCAATTTGCGTTTTAATAGATGATTGAACGCGTGCAATAGAGGAGGCCACGATCGCCGTTATCAGGCCAAAGACTGCAATAGTAATCCGCAGCCAAGTACTGCCCTGCCATAGTGGATACGTTCTGAGCAGTAGGAATAGACCCATGTGCACGGAAAGCGCGCCGTAAAAGATCGCACTGGATGTCGTAGGGCCTTCCATGGCACGCGGCAACCAATACGAGAAGGGAAATTGCGCTGACTTAATCAAGGCGGCTATGAGTAGAAGAAGGCCGAGCAGGGCTAGTTGGCCGCCGTGCCCTGCGGTTACCCTTGAAAGCTCAGAAAAATGTACGCTCTTCTCGAAGATATGGTGTGCATACCATATAGCGGCCAGCAAGAAGGCGTCGGCAATGCGATACATCGAAAAGACTTTCAGTGCGTTTCTTGCCGGCAGGAATCGGTCACTATAGAAAGCAATGAGCAGTACCGAGCTTATCCCGATGAACTCCCAGCCCAGCACTAGCACTTCGAAATTGCCGGCAAGGATGATGAGTGACAGCCCAACAAAGAACAGAAGGACGGTGTAATAAAACCGTTTGAAACCCTGCTCACGGTGCAAGTAATACCTGCTGAAGATAAAAACGAGAGCCGTCATAATCGTAGCCATCCCCATAAATACCGCTGCAAGCTTGTCGAAATAGAAATCAAGCGAGAAGCTGTAGTGCGGGCTTGCATACAACGACCCAATACTGGCCGATACCGGAGAAGCCCCGGCGCTGAGCCATTGGTAGCCAAAAAACAAAAACGCCAGCAGCTCCGCAAGTATTGCGGCCATGGCTATGAGAAAGATGGTGCGCTCCCATTTCTTGGGCGCGAGCATACAGCCGACAAAGCCGAGGATTGGGATAAGTACTAATGTGGTGAGAAGTTGCGGCAACATATAGGCTATTTAATTATGTGGATGGGTAAGTTTTCTTGTGTGGCATCCAAAACGTGGTTCGTTTTCATTTTGGGGGTTGTTTCAAACATCTGGGATAGGTCGTGCACAGTAGGTAACTTTTTGGTGAGTGGGCTGTATGGCACAAACGTTCCGTCTTTAAAGACGTACAGCACTTTCTCTTTCGGATGCAGTGCAACCAGATGGATCCACTCGTTCGCGAACCACTCATACAGCGCGGGGTTTGCAAGTATTACCTTTTTGACGACCTCAGGATAGTGCTCGACAATCATAAGGAGTCGTACAGGATCGTGGACTTCGATCATTTGCAGCGGAAGTCCGGAACGAAGATCGCCGTCGCTGCTGTTTGCGACCCCGATAAGCCCCATAACATTATGCGGCAGTTTTGTGCCCGCGCCTAGTTTGTAGTTGTCCATCCGCGAAAAGAAATATTCCAGGTTTATGCCTCCGCAAACAACTCCAAGAGGGGCTAGTACGCTGCCCAATAACGCGCCTTCCGGATCGCTCGTATAATCGTATGAGTTCAAAAACGCTCTGCGGTCGAGGAACAGATGCTTCGTGAGACTTCTTCTGCCTACTACACACAGCGCGTTAGTGCCATGGCCTAGTTCGGGCCGGGGTTCGTAATACGAAACCGAACGCTTCTTTATGTCGCTCCTAATTTTCTTGATGTGTTGCTTCGTGTCGATAGACATAAACCGACGCGATCGCTCTTTGGCGTCTAGATCAAGCGCATTTTCGAACAGTTGTTTGTTCTTGTCGTGCAATTGTTTGTTTTTTGCTGTCAAAATTCCTTCGTCATAAAACTTGATTTCGTCAGACGCTGTATCATGCATGCCCCCTAAGAACTGAGTGGAATCAGGTATGGATAGGCCGCGTGTTTCGAGTAGATTCCGCACCGGCTGATAGTTTGCCATGTAGGCGAAAACTCGAGCATTGACGAGGCCTGGCCTTCCGCTACATGCGCCGCAATCGTGCGCGCCATGATGGGGGTTGTTGGCGCTGCTTGACCCATGGCCTACGACATACACCAGTGGAGAAAAATTTTTGATCAGGCCGATACAGCGAAGCAGTTTTTCAACACGATCTGTCATTTCTTCCACCGTAAACCCTACTTGCAGACCTTTTTCCTGGTCGTGCTCCCCAGTGTGTACGATAGTTAACTCGGCATTCGGGTCCATATGAGCAAACGCGTCGGCAATCGCCGGGCTCATGGTGGGATTTATAAGATTGACGATGAGTTTGCCCAGTGCCGGGATCCCCAACAGATAAGAAAACAGAAAACCTCTAACCAGCTTATGTGAGTGCTTTGTGTACATAATTTCTTTTTCATGCACGTGCGAGTCGTCCCTCGGGACTTCTTTAATAAGGTACTTAGGAGTAACGGGTGCAGGGCAGAGTTTGTCGTAAAACTTCGCATGAGCAGGGTGAAAATAGAACTCGACCCCGAAAAATCCAGGCGCGCCGAAGGTCTCGGACTGGGCATCCAAACGTTCCACATAGGTTCTCAAGGAGTATTCTCGCTCGTCGATGCAAAAGATAGATTGAAAACTCTTCGCGGTCACCTTTTCCGTAGCCGACTTGGTGGGCATTGTAAGTAGTAATCCAGAAAGTGCAGTGTCGTAGTAGCTCCATTCAAAAGCGTCCTGCCATATTTTGATAACTTCTTGCAGCTCGGTAGGTGGTTCGTTTGCGAACATATCTAACGGCGGCTGGGTAATGCTATTCCCCAGTGGTTCCCATTCTTCATCCAGGCGGCTGGTCAGCGTATCGATCTCGAGCAAAAGCTCAAGGATTATCATATCCTCCAAAGAAATGTTCTTTGGATACAGCAGCGATTCCGGTTTGTCCTCAAGGGTCGACACCATGCCAGACCACCCTCGATGTCCAAACTGTTGGTCGTAGACGTATTGTTCGAAGTATGCTTCCTTGCCTTTGCCTACCACTATCTCCAGGAGTTTGGTTATGGTGCAATCCTTGTCGTAAAGCAGGTCGCGCGCTTTTTTAGTTTTGAAGAAGCTTACTATACTACGATCTTCCAGACTGCGCAGTGCATTCAGGAGGCCTTTGTCTTCAAAAGGAAACGGTGAAATAGCGATACCTTGGTCGATGTAGCTACAAATAATACGAAACAGGAGTGGCTGTACCGCATTGTCCATATCGAGAGGATAGAGCCGCTTCCACTCGCTCCTTAGTTTTCCAACGCGCGGTTCGATAGCCCAACTGTACATCTTATGGAGAACGTTGAAATGCCACTCTTCGAAGTGTTCGTCGCCCTTTCTTTCCCGTATCGTTCTGGCCAAAATTTTTGGAGTAATCCGCTTGATTCTGTACAGATCCCTATATTCGGTGAGCGAAAATGTTGTTTGGAACCCAAAAATGGCCGAAGCTTTAAAGACGGCGTCGTAAAACTTCATGTCCTGAAATGCATGCAGCGTGTTGTGGTGCACGAAATCTTTGAGTGGGCCTTGAGTGGGCAAGTAGTGCTTTAGCTCATGCAAAAGGCGTTGCTCATCAAAATGATGGTTGTGGTTGTTGCGCATAGTTTAAAGTTTGATCGTTTACTTGCATGCGGCGCATTCGTAGATCTACGCATAAGTAAACGAAACATACTGGGGGGTGAACAACTTAAAATCGCCCGATTTTATCGGTACGCGATTGTGCTAGCGATTGAGCCGATCATCCTAAAATACCGCTGTATTGTACCCAAAGACCCCTTATTTTGCAACCATAATGTAATAAATGGGCCAACCTATTGTAGGATGGGTGTATGAGCGCACTAACGCAGACGAGAGCAAGGGCAGAGTTCCGCGAGGCGGCAGCGGCCTTGGCGGCCGACATGCCACCAGCATATAACGCTAATTATAGGCCTTACGTTGCAGCCTTAGCGAGCAGGCGTTTACGTGCCATCTACGCTGTTAATTTTCGCCTTGGCGCGCTGGTGCAGTCTCCAGAATACCAAGCTGCCCTGGTCGATGCCTACCCCGAGCGCCAAGAGCATATACGCACCGCCAACGAATATCGGCGCCGGCTTGTAACGTATCTCGGCGCCGCCGGGATGTTTGTCAGGGCCTACGTTGCGACAAAGGTCATGGATGATTTGTCCGACGACATTCGTGCACCTCAGGCTGGCCACATGCTCGATACCAACATATCTACACCCAGAGAAACGTTGCTGTTGCCCGATGAGTTTGGCGCTAGCCCAGAACGAACTGGCACCCTGCTCGTGATGCCAGGCGGGGCATATCTTTACCACGAAGTAACAAATGCTGTGGGCGACACAGTAAACACATTCCATAGGGCAACGCCGGCTGACGGTGAGTTATTTGCAGACGCTGCCAACCAAGCCTGGAGCCTAGATCGGACCAACGACGCACTCGCGCAATATGCAGGCACAGCCGTTCCGCTGCACTAGCAGACAACAAAATGCCCACAACGATTGATTTTTGCGTACAATTTGATACAATCTACGAAGTAAACATGCGGGTCTAGCTCAGTTGTTTAGAGCGCGTCCTTGCCAAGGACGAGGCC
>CAZDTZ010000049.1:4681-5459 GCA_964508535.1 uncultured Candidatus Saccharibacteria bacterium | reverse complement strand
ACCAGCGCTCCTTAGCGAAGACCCCACACTGTATGACGGCTTACTGAGTGTCGCCCATGCGGCTATCGAGACGTTCGGTCTGGACTATAAAGTACCAGTAGCGCCGTTTACGCCTGAATCTCTATAATCACGGGTCATCAACTAATCCTCTGATAAACTGCGTCCCGCGATATATCTGTAGCTAAGCTTTTGTCGCTTGCAGTTTATACGTCCATCCGGGTTGCCAATGCCATGGAGTACGGGTGAGTTCTTCAAGCGACTTGCCTGTTATCCAGTGTTCAAGCCCGTATTGTGTCGCCCTGTGTCCGACGACTAACACCCGTTTACCCTGATAATCTCGCAACAATTCTTCCAGAAAAGACTTCATGTAATCTGTGCGCTGTTGCAAGCTTTCTCCATTTGGAAACGGTACAGGGATACGGTTAAACCGTTCGGCCTCAATTTCTGCGCTTGGTCGGTGTTCAAAGTCGCCATAGTTGCACTCGCGCAGTCGGCTATCCTGGTAAATAGGAAATTTGTCGCCAAAAGCAAGCTTGGCCGTTTTGTAGGCTCTTTGTAAATCTGAGGTAAAAATCGCGTCAAAAAACTCGTCTTTTCGGCGTTCACCCAGTTGCTTTGCCTGTTCAACGCCGGCGCTCGATAAATCAACGTCGGAATGGCCAGAAGCAATTTTCTGCTCGTTGTCTAAAGTGGTAGCGTGCGACTCAAAAACAACTTCGACCACCTAGTAGGCCTGCACATCCGTGAAGAGGTCTGCTGTGGCTTTCAGATCAGGACA
>CAZDTZ010000049.1:0-4671 GCA_964508535.1 uncultured Candidatus Saccharibacteria bacterium | reverse complement strand
ACAACCCTTTTCGAGGTACACGTACAAATCTTTTCCATTATTTAGGCGCACCGTGTGCGCGAGCACATTCTGGGTGTCGCTTGAAGGGAATTTATCGTACACCAATTTGATGCCCCTAGAGCAAGCTTGCAATTTTGGTACTGCAGCAAATAATCCCTTATTATCCCTGGCAGAGTACAAAGCCTCGGTGCCGCGCACTGGATAGGTACTGACGCTCAGTTCGGATTGTGAATCGGTAACATTGCCTGCGTCATATAAGTATGTAAAGGCAAGTGGAGTACTCGGGTTTGGCAAGTATAATTTGCTCTCTGGGAAATATATAT
This sequence comes from uncultured Candidatus Saccharibacteria bacterium, assembly GCA_964508535.1. Taxonomy (GTDB): domain Bacteria; phylum Patescibacteriota; class Saccharimonadia; order Saccharimonadales; family UBA4665; genus PMNU01. The sequence continues at coordinate 4,348 of CAZDTZ010000049.1, read as the reverse complement.
CACCTGTGCGTGGGTCAACTGGAGCGTCTTTTTTCAGGCCTTTCACGGCTAACAAGATAAGCTCTCTGATTTCGACAATATTCGCCTGATTTGCAGCCTCATTGTAAGCAATAGTTCGCTGCACGCCAAACGCGCTACAGCCCAGGAGCAGCACGGCGAGCGCTGCGACGACAGCGATCTTCTTTTTGGTCCAGCTCGCTGATTTCTTTGATTGTTTTTTCATAGGATAAGCATAACCCAGTCACAAGCAAGCTGTACAGCAAAAATCGTGGTGCGCCTGGACGGATTCGAACCCAGAAGATGCCGGGGGCATCTTTCTGTCGAATTGGGCGCAAAGACATTGGTGCGCCTGGACGGATTCGAACCGCCGACACCCAGTACCGGAAACTGGTGCTCTATCCCCTGAGCTACAGGCGCGCAACCAGCGTATTATAGCGAGTAAATAGTTAATTGGACAGGGCGCCTAGGCCGGTCGCCATACATGTCTTGTAGTCTAAAACCATAAGCGTTATAATTTTAACAAATATCAACTATCATCTAGGGGGGCATATGGATTCTACGAGTCCGGCTGACAATCAATCAAATAACACTTCAGAACCAACAATGGGTCGGCAGTCACCGATGGTAGGCGGCGGGGGAGGAATGACGCCAAAGTCGTCTCGCATGATGATGATCGTTATCACAGTGGTCGTTGTTCTCGCTGGAATCGGCGGCGGATACTGGTGGGCTAAATCGCACACCAAAACTGTAGCACCGGTGGCCGTCCGCACTGTTAAGCTTGGTTTTATGGGGCCACTTACTGGCGATAATGCCAACTATGGTCAAGTCATGCAGCATGGTCTAGAATTGGCCCAACGCGATTTTGGCGGGACCAAACTAAACTTCCAGCTACTCGTGCGCGACACCGTCTGTCAAAAAGATAAAGCAGCAGCTGCGACAACCGAGATGATCAAGGCCGGTGTTATAGCTATCATTGGCGATACTTGTTCGGGCGCAACGCTCGCAGCACTGCCAATTGCCAATGCCGAGAAGGTGCTCATCTTCAGCCCATCGGCCAGCAGCCCAGCGCTGAGTATCCCTAATGACTTCTTCTTCCGCGACTACCCAACCGACAGCCACCAAGGTGTCTTCACTACGCAATTTATGTACCAACAGCGCCACATCAAAAAACTTGCCATCTTGTACGGCGATGATGCCTATGGTAATGGCCTCGATGGCGTTGCCTCGACAGCCTTTAAGAAAATAGGCGGGACCGTGGTCACGAACCAGTCCTTCGCAGATAACGAAACTAACTTCCAGACTAAGCTGCAGGCCATTGCTGCCCTCAAACCGGACGCACTCTACATCATGACCAACGCCGAGAGTACTGGCGCGACAATTGTCACCGAAGCAAAACAACTTGGTTTAACCATACCGATATATGGCTCCGACGCCCTGAAAGATCTCAACTTCCTCAGTGACGTCGGTAGCGCTGGCGAAGGTATGACCCTCGTTGCAGTCACTCCTGGTAACCGTTCGTTCTTAGACGAGTACAAAGCAACGTACGGCTCCGAGCCCGCTAACGCAACTGGTGCTCAAGCATACGATGCTTTCATGGCCCTGGCGCAGGTAATCGGCAACGGTGCAACTACTGGCGACCAAATTCGCCTTGCCTTGCCCAAGGTAAACTTCCAAGGTAAGTCTGGCCAGATCAACTTTGACGCTAATGGCGATCTCGCAGGCGGCGGATACCTGGTTTACACCATCAAAGAGGGCAAGTTCGTAGAAACGACCCAGTGATAGCAGCCAAACACAATGAAAATCGCACAAAAGCTGCTGCTAATTCTTCTGGCGACCTCACTTATACCGCTTGCAGCTTTGGGCATATCATCGCTTACTACTTCACAACGTGCGCTTAAAAGCGAAATACATACCAGTCTCAATAATACCGCTACCCACCAACTCGATCGGCTCGAAACCATCAATGAGGCGGTGGGTACGCGGCTCAATAACGTGCTCAATAAAGCACAGCTGCGTATCTTGCTCAACGAGTATAATGCCAAGCCTAGCGTCGCATTACAGAAACAACTCGATGAATCGCTGCAGAATATCGTAGACAACGAAGATACGTTCCACACACTTCATATCTTGAACACCGCGGGTAAAGTGGTCGCCTCGACCGACCAAAGCGTTGTCGGCCAGGACTACTCCAAAAAGGAGGTGTTTCTCGTTGGTCGTCAAAAAGAAGATACCAATATCTTCTTTTTGAATGGAGACCAAGATATCGACCAATACCTTGCCGGGCCACTTGCACTCAATGGCAATCTGCTCGGCGTTGCGATCGTAGAGGCGACCTCGGCACCTTATTTGGCGGTTACCAAGGACTACTCCGAGCTACAGTTAACCGGAGAATCGTATCTCACGCGCAAGACCAACACCGGAGGTACCGAATATCTCACGCCGTTACGTTTCAATACCAAAGCAGCGCTCACACCCGTTGCTCGCGATACGAACAGCTCAACCGACTACCGCAAACACAGTGTTATTGAGTCGCAGCACAAGATACCCTCTACCACATGGACACTGATCGTAAAGATCGACCAAGCGGAAGTGTTTTCGGCACTCAACGGCCAACGTAATATTGCGATTGCCATAATCGGCGGTTGCTTGTTTGCTGCACTCGTGGCGGCGCTCTTCTTCGCACGACTGTTTACGACTCCTATCATCGCGCTGACCAAACGAACCAATGAGCTGATGAACGGGAACTTCAACGAGCGCATAACCGTGCGGTCGTCAGACGAAATCGGCAGCTTGGCCAGCTCCTTTAATACAATGACCGCACGACTTGCCGAATCGTATGGTGCACTCGAACAAAAGGTCGTGGAGCGCACCCAGGCGCTCAATGTCAAAGTGCACGAACTCAGCGCCGCCAAAGCCAAGGACGACGCCATACTCGAAAGCATTGGCGACGGCCTAATCGTCACCGACAATGCTGGGTATATTTTGCTCATTAACTCTATCGCCGGTGACTTACTGGGGATTGATTCGCAAAATGTTGTGGGCAAGCGTAATCTTGACACGTACCAGCTCTACGACGAATCCGACCAACCACTCCCACCAGAAAAGCGCCCTTTGCAAATCACCATTGCCACCGCAAGAAAGACCGTCCAAGTCGTTAAATCGGTGACCAGCGATGGGAGCAAGCACGTGCTCGGCATTACATCTACGCCAGTGCTTCAGAGCGGCGAATTTATCGGCACCATCCAAACCATTCGCGACATCACTCACGAGCACGAAGTCGACCGCATGAAAAGTGAATTTATTTCGCTGGCCTCGCACCAGCTACGCACACCGCTATCAGCCATCAGATGGTTCTCCGAGATGTTGCTGACTGGCGATGCCGGTAAGCTCAACCCCGAGCAAGAAGAGTTTGAACGTAATATAAGCGCTTCCACACAGCGCATGATCGACCTTGTTACCTCGTTGCTCAACATCTCTCGCATCGAGTCGGGCCGAATTATTATCGCACCGGAGCCCACCGACCTTGCCGAGCTTATTGGTGGTATCGTCAGCGACTTAAAGGGTAAGACTGAAGCGAAGGCGCAGAACTTAGTCATTAGCGTCAACCAAGGCCTGCCTAAGGTCAACATTGACCCTCATCTGATTGGCCAGGTGTACCTTAACCTACTCACCAATGCCATCAAGTACACCCCCAAAGGTGGCGATATAACCGTGTTTGTATCGCGTAAAGACGAAGAAATCGTGTCGCAGGTTACCGATACCGGCTACGGAATCCCTAAGTCTGAACAGGGTAAGATGTTCCAGAGATTCTTCCGGGCTGCTAATGCGGTCAAAGTTGAAACCGATGGTACCGGCCTGGGCATGTACTTGGTCAAGGCCATCATCGACTCGTCGGGCGGTAAGATTTGGTTCGAGAGCGAGGAAGGCAAAGGCAGCACATTTTGGTTCTCTCTGCCTGTGGCCGGTATGAAAGCTAAGGCCGGAGAAGTGACGCTCGACGGTTAGACTCCGTGAACTTCTAATCTTTAGCGTGGGCTATTGCCGGATGCTTATTTTTTGGACTGGTCGTCGCTGGTGCGGCGTCGGTTGGTCTTGGGAGCGTTGTCGGAAGTTGAAGCAGGGATCTGGCGTGGCTTGGAGCCCTCCAGTGTTTTCTCGAGAGTGTGCATCAGGCCATAGGCTTGCTCACGACTCATGCCGATGCGTGAGGTGGTTAGCGCGTGCGGTGTGCCGGCAGCCTGTGAAAAACTAATTACGACGCCTTGGCTGTTGGCGGTCACTTGTGCACCATCGCTGTAAATAATGCGCGGGTCAACGGCCATGATCATAATCATGCTGCGGTTGTTGG
>CAZDTZ010000048.1:0-5657 GCA_964508535.1 uncultured Candidatus Saccharibacteria bacterium | reverse complement strand
ATCGTTGTTTACTTTCTCTTCCTCGAGGTACTAAGATGTTTCAGTTCCCCCGGTTCCCTCTGCATAGACTATGAATTCATCTATGAGTAACTGGACATGACTCCAGTTGGATTTCTCCATTCGGACATCTTCGGATCAAAGCTTAGTTAGCAGCTCCCCGAAGCTTTTCGCAGCTCCTTACGTCCTTCATCGGTATTGTATGTCAAGGCATCCCTTGTGTGCGCTTATATAACTTTTTACGTACAGACCTATTGCTAGATCATCAATGCATTGACTAGTTATTGGTATTAACCAATAGCCGTTTGTCAATTATTACTCTACAAAATCCAAATTTTTAAGTTGCAAAACTCAAGATTCCCACACTTACTGATCTTGGACTTGAGTTTACACTCGAACCTATTATTGCAGTATTTCCTGCTAGACTCCGGTCTAAACTCAAATGCCATGCAATCATACCAATAAAAACAGAGTATGTAAAGCATATAATGATGCTAAATTTGCTACAATTCTGTATCGGTTACTGCGGGCGGCAATTTTTTTATTTTTGGAGCGCTTTACGAATATTTATCGGACAATTTGTGAAAATATTCACAGCCCCTACTTCTTTGCACGGGTAGGATAGTAAGCAGCTAATGCTTTTGGAGTTTTGACGAAAGTCTTGAAGGGAGGGTCAGATGCGCTTGCCGCAAATGTTGGAGACATATCGACGCTACGTCACCCATCTTTTTGCCGGGTCCACCCGTATAAACCATAGTGGATTTCGCGCTATTATCACCTCGCGTTTGCTCATTTCGCTGTCTGCTGTAACACTACTGGCTGCGGTTTTTCATACCCTATATGGCGCGCCGACGAAAACAACGGCCAGTGGCCAGACGCGTAATACTCAAACAACGGCAAGCTTCTCGACACCGAAAGACCGGGTGCCTGCTATAAGTAACAACCAGACGGACCAGGCGAAAACAAACGACAGCCAAGCCGCAAGTCAGAGTAATCATACGAGCGTTGAGGTGAACGGCCAGCATGTTACCCTACCTCCAACTGGTGAAATGCACAAAACTATCACCGACGAGAATGGCAGCACAAGCATCGATTATTCTTCAACCGCCAATGGCTCAAACTCATCCACAAACTTATCTGTGCAGTCTTCATCCTCATCAAGCTCGTCAGACGACGACGGGATGTAAGACGCCGCGGCCGTCGCTCAACCTCATGGTGGTACGTAGCCAAACTACCCTGAGGTTGGGTGAGAACCCAAGCACAATTAATAACCCATCTAAACAAAAGGAGTAACCTATGAAAAAACAGTTACTATTAGGAGCAGCAAGTGTAATCGCTAGTGTCAGCATTGTCGGCGCAGTCGCTAGTGCAGACGTGACGACCAGCGGCCCTGGTGCACACACGACAATTCACGCCACCAACATTGGCGTCACTAAGGTTAAAAACAACAATAACCTCGGCGTAACCAGCACATCCTCACAGTACGCAACTACTGGCAATGCTAGTGTACATTACAACACTACCGGTGGTGGCGCTACGAGTGGCCCTGCGACAAACTCGCACTCTACGAGTGTTGCAGCAACTATCGACAACTCTGGCGCCGGCATGATGGACGTTATGCCAGCAACAATGCCTGCTGGCGACATGAATGTCACGACCAGCGGCCCTGGTGCAACAACCAAGATCACCACAACCGACAAGAGCATTGTCAAAGTTACGAACAACAACACGGTCAACGTAACGAGCGAGTCCAGCCAAACTGCTGACAGCGGCAATGCCAAAGTCAGTGGCAACACGACTGGCGGCAACGCAACCACCGGTGCTGCAACCAACACCGACAGCACAAGCGTTAGCCTTACCATCACAAACTAAGGTTAACGGCCCTTGGGAGAGGGGCCTCGCGCCCTTCTCCACTCCACGACCCAATAATATTAAAGGAGATAGCGATGAAAGCACGCATAAAATTATTTGTTCAACGGACATCGCTCTTTGTTGTGGCAACACTGGTGTTGGTCGGTTTCCCCAACCCCGCTGCCAGCGCCGACACAACTCCTGCGCCTGCGCCGTCAACCGCAAGTACGACAACCACCGGCCCGCAAAAGCCAAATGGTTCAGACGCCAAGACATACACCTATAATGCAACGACCGGTCTCTGGGAAAATGCCTACTATACGTGGGACCCCGCCACTGGAAAGACCACCCCGAAAACACCCCAAGACTACAGTTATAACCCGGCAACCGGTATGTGGGACACGCCAACATACAAATACGACACCGCTTCTGGCACGTACGTACCAAACACACCCCCAGCACCAACTGCGCCTACCGCGACTACGGCAAACAACACAGCTCCCAGCACAGCAGCATCGACCGGCCCGGGCAGCAGCACGGTTGCAAATGCCACTGCCGCCAACGACCAAACCTATAACGGTTTTTACAACGCCAGCATCAGCAATAAGACAACATCGCAGGCTTTATCGGGTAATGCGACCGTTGCAAGCAATACAACAGGAGGCGACGCTACAAGTGGGAACGCAACCGATACTAGCACCATTTTGAATCTTCTACAGTCCAGTGCCAGCTTCATTGGCAGCAATGGCATCAGCACGTTCACCTCTGCAGTTAATGGCAACGTCGTAGGCGACTTGCTTCTTGATCCAGCGCTAATCATGTCTTTGCAACCCGCTTCTGACAGCAGCAGTACCAATTCCCTATCCAACAACCTAACAGTCAATAATAACGCGAGCACAGCCATTAACAACGACATTACTGTTGGCGCAACCAGCGGCGACGCTACCGTAAACAAAAACACCTCTGGAGGCAGTGCCACCACCGGCGACGCCAACGCCATAGCCAATGTTATTAACGTTGCCAACAGCGATCTAACTGCCGGACAGACCTTCATCGGCACTATCAACATCTATGGCAATCTTGATGGTGACATCTTACTACCCGCCAACCTATTGCAAAGTCTGGTCGCCAGCAATGGCCCCGGCTCCAACGCAACCATTGCCTCCAGCACCACCAACGATCTCGGGGTTCACTCCGCTGTCGCCCAAACTATCGACAACAACGTTGTCACTAGTGCCGTCAGCGGCAATGCAACCGTTGCCAACAATACCTCAGCGGGTAACGGTACAACTGGCAATGCTAACACCAATGTCACACTACTCAACCTCACGGGACACAAACTCGTTGCCGCCGATTCCCTCTTGGTATTCGTAAACGTGTTGGGCAACTGGGTGGGCCTGATCATGGACGCCCCCACTGGCGCCACCAGTGCCGCACTAGCTGGCAATGTGAGTAGCGACACAACCATGGCCAACACAGCTGACATCACCGATACAAGTACAACAGCAATCACCAACAAGGTTAATGTCAAAGCTCAAAGCGGCGATGCAAGCGTGACCAACAACACCTCTGCTGGCGATGCCACGAGTGGTAACGCCACCGCTAGCGCCAACATTCTCAACATCGCCAACGATAACCTCACTCTGAGCAACTGGTTTGGTGTCCTGTTTATTAATGTCTTCGGTACCTGGTCCGGTAGTTTCGGCGTCAACACAGCTGCCGGCACTAGGCCGACAGGCACAAGTGGGATAGCTAGCAATGCTATGGACAAAGGTGACAAGCCCTACCAATCAGCCGAGAGCGTGGTGACAAATATTGCAGACCCGACCATTGCACACGAATTTGCGTCCGTATTAGGCGCTCAGACCGACGACAATGGCTCTGGAAGCGCGACAAACACGTCAAACACAAGCTTAGTGGCCTCCAAACAAAAGACCGTTCTGGGAGCCGCTACGAGCGTCCCAGCCTGGCACAGATCGAACAACAACTGGCAGTTCACTGCCATTGGTCTCAGCATTAGCGTCGGTCTTGTACTCATTGAGCGCATCATTGCATTCCGCAAGAGACCCTAAGCTAAAGACATCGGAATTGTGACTAACACCTATAAAACAGAGCTCCGCTTGGGGCTCTGTTTTATAAATGGGATTGAAAACACTAAAAACGAACTATTTATTACGCCGCAGTACGAAAGATTGCTCCATCTGCTTTGCGTTCGCGGCCGCACTCTGTCTAGCCACCCATGCACCAAGACTCTGAAGATTACCTACCCGCCGCAAGGCAAACGCACCCAGCTTATTGACTATTCCGCCTTTATTGCCCATTGCCTCAGCTTTCGCTCTACCAACTTCCTGCATCTCTAGCAACTTCTTGGCCGCAGCGTTATATCTTGCGGTTAAGTGGTTGGGGTCGCGCCTTTCTTCAGAAACCACTTCCTCCGCCCTGCTAAAAACAAGAGGAGGTTCTAACTTCCATCCAGGTGCACGCTGCTCCGTGAGTACCACTGGTCTTTGCAGGACACGGGTCGTACGTGTTTGATATGGTGGGCTAGGAACTCTATCGGCTAGGCGCACGGCAGGAGGCGTAGTAGATCTCCGTACTGGCCTAACGTTGAACACAGGATCTGCGCTAAAAATTTGTCGAACGTGACCGACGCCTATAGGCGCAACTGCATCTCCTTCTTGACCTTGCAAGCTCTTAAATGGGTCCGAAACGATCTTGGTAGGCTTATCAGCCGAACCACTAAGAACGCCACCAAAAGGCTCTCTCAAAGTACCATGAGGAACTGCCGCTACGCCGATTGCCACAGCTTGATCTACCCTAACTGGAGTTGCATACAGTGGGTCCAAATTGCTCAGACGATTTGCGTTTGCACGCGGGTCGACGTGCTGTCTTTCTCTTTCTATAGCGTCTCTAGCATACCTGCCGTCGTTTACGAACTCCATTGGTACCCTGCCTATCGCGATTGGGGGATGAGTACCTATATAAACTTCGTGGGTATTCGGATTCATAAAAATTATTATACACAAAAAATGTTAGTTTGTCAATATAACGCGGGTCGTAGGATGGACTCAGTTAAGCCTATCCTATTCCCACGCGCCTGAATCACCCTTTTTCAGGTCATCGAACAATTTGCCGTATGTCGCGTCTCTTTGCTTCATAGCTTTCTCGAAGTCAGGGGTTATAACAACTGAGGGGAAGTCGCCAGCACCAGCCCCAGAGATTGCCCTGCCTATCTTACTCGCTACTGCATTTCTCCTCGCGGTCACGCGAGCAAGTTCAGCGAGGCGTCGGTCTTCATCAGAGCCCGAAAATGCTACATCCCTATTTGGGCTTGAGGCAGCAGATCCTGGGTAAACACCAGCTGATGCTTGATGGGAATCCGTCACACCATCAAGCATTCGCTGCGCACTTAAGAACCTTGTGGCAGCGTTATCCTTAGCTTGAGCCCAAGTAGTAGGCGAACTGGGCGCAACATTGGGGCTGGATTGTTGTGTACTATAAGGGCTAGCCACTTCAGCCGCGCCTCTATAAGCTGTAGGGGAGACGGTCGATGGCACGCCAAAAGTAGTATTCGGGGCAACGTAGGTATGAACTACATCTTCATGATTACCTGGGGCAACGTAGCCGGGAAGATAGGGCACATTCGGGGGCATGTTCATGTTGGTCATAGAATTATTTATACACTATAATAAACTATTTGTCAATAATCATTAGGTACTCGTGGGTGTTCGCTGTAGATTTAGATGGTAAATCATGACTGGTGGGCGATGAGGGACTCGAACCTCCGACCTCGTCATTATCAGTGACGC
>CAZDTZ010000047.1:0-5661 GCA_964508535.1 uncultured Candidatus Saccharibacteria bacterium | reverse complement strand
AAGGAATCACCATCATGGCTGACGTAAAAAAATTGGCAGAAGAGCTCACTAAGCTAACTGTCCTCGAAGTAAACGAACTTAAGAACGTCCTAAAGGACGAATACGGCATCGAACCAGCTGCTGCAGCTGTTGCCGTTGCTGCTGGCCCTGCTGCAGACGCCGGCCCAGCTGCTGACGAAAAAGCTGAATGGGATGTTATGCTCAAAGACGCTGGCGCCCAGAAGGTTGCTGTCATCAAGGCCGTTAAGGATCTTACTGGTCTTGGTCTTGGCGAAGCTAAGGCTCTCGTTGACGGCGCTCCTAAGGTCGTGCTTGAGAAGGCTAAGAAGGAAGACGCTGAAAGTGCCAAAAAGGCTTTGGAAGAAGCCGGCGCTACAGTCGAATTGGTTTAATCCTCGTTTAATATTCCTGCCAAAAAAGGCTCGCATCGCGCGAGCCTTTTTTGCTATACTTGCGCGTAATATGAACGACGAACCTACGCACGTCTGGTATATTTCTTATGGCTCAAACCTGCTTTTAGAGCGCTTTTTGGTGTATATTTTGGGAGGTACTGCACCAGGCGGCAAGCGGTCTAACCCTGGTTGCCGCGACCAAACACCGCCCCTTAAAGACAGAGCCTTTGAGATACCGGCGCGGCTCTATTTTGGCGGCCAATCGGTTACCTACGACGGCGGTGTCGCGTTTATCGACCACTCGCACAAAGGTGCCACCACCAAGGCCCGAGGCTACCTCGTCAGCCTGGAGCAATTTTGGGAGATCACCACACAAGAGAACAGCTGGCAAAGCCTGCCGAGCTCGCTACCCTCGATCTCCGATATCCGGCGCCGGAGCACTCTTCATCTAAAACACCACGAAGTGGACACAAAGCGCGGACACGGTAAGTATAGCCGCATCGTATATCTGGGCGAACACGAAGGGCATCCGATGCTGAGCTTTACAGCGGCGCGCGTTTGCAAAACTCTCAGACGGCCATCGCCGCTGTATTTGCAAACGATTGTCCACGGACTACGGCAATCGCATCAGCTCAGCGCCTCAGAACTCACCGATTACCTGCATAAGACGACTCCAAACCGCGACCATTACACCCACGCGGAACTTGCAGAAATCGTATACACAACCCCTCCGCAATCCTAGCGCTCTTGGTTATTGACTCGGCAAAGGCTTTGTATTGCTATTGTATATACCGTTAAACGGTTGTATAATGTGACCAATGAACTCGCTCGCTATTCCTCGTGCGTTGCGCGGGGAAATTGTAAGTTTCCCAACCCCGGAGGGGCGCACCATCCACCTTGCGCCAAATGTTGCACATTTACGCCATGATGCAGAGTGGGATAAGCTTGCCGACGCAATAGGCAGCCATCTGGTAACGTTGGCGGCCGAGCCATTCGGCGAGTGGAGTGTGCTTACCGGTGATCCGTACAAATTCAACGAACCAGCTGGTCATGCTGTCAACCGCCTTCCTGATGAGATTAACGCACTCTTTGGCGTAAAAGCCGTGGTGAAGACTACCTTGCGTGACGACCAACGTCGGGAGTGTTCGGAAGAGGCGCGTGAGATAGCCAAACGGCGTGCGCCACTTCTTGGCCAATTGAGCTTAATGCACGACTTGGCAAGCCTCCAACAAGCTGCCTTTCCGGGCGGAATTGAAGGTATCCTCGAATTCAACACGCCGTTTGCCGGCATAGTCGGCCGAAACCCCCGCAACCAAGCATTTTTCTCTGAATGGGTAGACGGTACACCGCTGCCAGATGTAGACTCTGAGATATGGGGTGAGCCCACTAACGTTTATTTTTCCGCCACCGATCACCCAGAGCTCGCGCAACTCGTATATAAACATACGCACATTACGCCTGACGGACTAGGCGCAGTAGATCTGAGGGAAGCGGGTCTGGGCGGAGCGATTGCAGTGCTCTTATCCAGAATAACGGGCAGACAAAGGTCCTGGTTTGCCGAACGCTTAGTAGATATGCGGGCAAATAATGTGCTGCAACGCACCCTGCCGGACGGTTCACGGTTCTACACAATTATCGACATGCAAATCAACAAACCAGTGGAGGCTCAGACTCCCGCGCACGGCACGTTATCCACAGCACCGAACAAGGTTTTGACTTGACTTCTGCTTCGTGATAGTCTTAGGTGTAAGTGTATCAATACAAACACTGCGCCAACACGCAAACATACTGGGTTGAGAGATAGAGAGACAAACATGGCAGACGTAGCAGACAAGCAGATCAAGCGATTGAGAGCGCTGATCCAGGAGGCAGAAACAAACTTAGCAGCAGCTAATGAGCTACTCATTAGCTTAGTGGGCGATGACGAGCGCATGGCGCCCGTGGCGCAAGACGAAAACCTCGGCAAAGTTATCGAGGGTGTATTCGACGGCCAAAACATGGTCGGCTCCGATGGCAAAACATATCCGGTACCTGCCAACTACGCCAGCAAATCCAAGCTCGTGCAAGGAGATATTCTTAAGCTAACGATCGCTGACGACGGAACCTTCCTGTACAAGCAAATTGGCCCAATCCCGCGCAAACAAGTAGTTGGTGAGTTACGGCTGGAAAACGGCCATTACTTTGTCGACGTTGCCGGCCGCGAATTCCGCGTGCTATTGGCCAGCGTCACCTACTTTAAGGCTAAGCCTGGCGACCAAGTGAGTGTTAACCTGCCGGAAGACGACTCTGCAGCCGAGTGGGCTGCACTCGAAGCTGCTCTGTAAAAGCATGGGCGGCGCGCTAGAGCATTTAGAACAACCTGTACGCCTCGACCCTGATGGTTTTCGCATAAGAGAAGGGGCTGAAGGGGCTGAAGCCTTAGGCATCTTAACGCGAGCATTCAATGCCACCGTGCGTATGCAGCGTACGCCAAGCACACAGACGAGAAAAAACGCCTATGACGCACGCCGCCCGGCACACTTCTTAGCGCCGCCCGGCTACGTATTCGCGCTCCCGACCGGCGCCTGCCATTCACTCGTGTACACACGCCTCACCCATGACAGCCCGCCTAGCCCACAGACATTCGAAGAGAAATTTGCATTACTCGGCAGACATTTGTATTTCCCCCGGACTCTGCCTTCGTACGCAGAAGTGCCAACGCTCAATATGCCGCTTGTCTGCGGTCCGGACGATAAGGTTAACCATGGCGTGGAAGCCCGTCTAGATTTCTTTAACCTGCTTACGAAATCGCACCTTGTTAGTGTGATGCCGGACAGTGTTGTTGATCCGAGCCGACTCTCGGACTTTGTCCAGCCTTATCAAATCGATGCACAACAAACGTAACCCTAGTTGTTTGACAATCGGTATTAAATATAGTATACTTTTATTATGTTTAGGCGTACCCGCAACACCATTAATACACCCGTCTCCTTTTTCCGTGAGAATAGCAAGGAGATAGTACTACCAGAGCAGCACACGCTTACTCTGTTTTTGGGTCGAGTAGCCTTTGACCTTATTAGGGCGGGTAACGGATTCTCCTTCGCAGAAGCAGGCAGCCCCTTCGCAGACCAGCATCTGATGGGCAGGATAGCTAGAGAAAAAGGAATGTCGTTCTTTGATCGAATGCCCGTTGATGTTGGCGATACCATCACAATCGGTAGCCGAAACGGCGTAACCGTATTGGACGGCAACGGCAAGCCTGACACCAAGCGAAGTGAAAGTGTGGCCGACTACGGGTTCCTAGAAATTATGCGCAGAGACGAGCTGCTCTTGCCGGAGCACGCGCGCATTACATTTTCAGGGGAACCAGGCCTGGGCACCGTTCACATAGCGAATCTCGGACGAAGCAAGGTGGGCACAGGCTACCAAATCACAGCCGGAATTCCCCCCACGAACATTGCAGAGCTCTCGGCGCATGTTGCAGCAAGGGAAGCACGCAACGCCTGGCATTATTAGCCGTCTCCAGTTTTGTACAAACGCAAGAAACACAACAGCCCCTAAGAGCACGCTCTGCTATGATGAAAGCATGAGTGTGAGGGACATACTTGGGTTTAAGGTGGCCTTGGTCTTAGAGACTTTGGCGGACGGGCAGGGTTTGTAGTGGGTCAGGCCTTATACCGCACGCACCGGCCGCAGAACTTCGACGAAGTAAAAGGGCAGGAGCACATCACCACAGCGCTGACGCGGGCCATCAAAAATGGCACGATTAGTCATGCTTATTTGTTTACCGGGCCGCGCGGCACGGGCAAGACCAGTATCGCGCGCATTTTGGCGCACGAAATTAACGGCCTGCCGTACACCGACGACTCCATGCATCTGGATATTATTGAGATCGACGCCGCGAGTAACCGGCGGATCGACGAAATTCGTGACCTCCGCGACAAAGTGCACATTGCGCCCACTTCGGCGAAATACAAAGTGTACATTATCGACGAGGTGCACATGCTCACCAAAGAGGCCTTTAACGCGCTGCTGAAGACACTCGAGGAGCCGCCAGCCCACGTGGTGTTTATCCTAGCGACTACCGAAGCACACAAATTGCCCGAGACGATTATTAGCCGCACCCAGCGCTTTGCATTTAAGCCTGTCGACCAGCCCAAGGTAATCGACCATTTGCGCACGATTGCCACTGCCGAAAAAATCAAGATCGATGACGACGCGCTTGCCCTGATCGCCGCGCACGGCGAAGGCTCGTTCCGCGACAGCATTAGTTTGCTCGACCAAATCCGCAACACCAGCGATACCGTCACCCTGGCCGATGTGCAGGCCACGCTAGGAATCGCACCCGAAGAACTTATCGAGCAAGTCCTGACTGCATTGGCAGGCCACGATGTTCCAGCCGTTGCCGTCGCTCTAGGACGGATGCAAGCCGGCGGCAACGAACCGGCTCAAGTCGCCCGCCAATTAGGCAAGGCCCTCCGCGCCCAGCTTCTCTCTGGCAAGCTCACGATCGGTAGCGACATCCTCATGTCACTCCTCAGTAAGCTCATCGACGTTCCTGCATCGTCCGACCCCAAAAGCTACCTAGAAATCGCCCTCATAGACGCCGCCCTCGTCGGCACCGCATTACAGGAGGCGGGGGTGGTGGCCCATGGGGCAGCACCCGCCTCGCGCGCAGCGACTGAAAATCGCGAGCACGTGGAAGGGGCAAATGGGCCGACAGGACCCCAACCCCAATCTGACAGGACCCCACCAGCAACCGAGTCGACGCCAAAGGTCATGCACGAAGAAGTCCAAACCAAACCCGCCGTGCAGGTCGAGCCTCACCCCAGCACCTTCAAGAAATCGATGCCCCCACCGCAAGAGTCAAACGTCGACCCAGCCGAACCCGAATCAACCTCAACCGCCACCCTCAGCCAAGACATCTGGCCACAAATTCTCGCCGCTATCAAAGCCAAGCATAATACCTTATACAGCATCGTCCACCACACCCGACCCGTCTTTGAACCCGGCACATTAACGCTGGAATGCGGCTTCGCTTTCCACCAAAAAAGCCTCAACGATAAGCGCAACAAACAACTGTTGGGCGATATCATTGCCGCTGTTACCGGCGAAAACGTCCGGATTCTCACTACGATTGGCGAAAAACTCTCCGACAGCGAGATCGTCAAACCCGGCCTACCGCCCGATACCAGCGTTGTCCACTCCGTCCAAGCCGAGCCCGTTTCCGCCGCTCCCCACAGCCCAGCCGTCGAAGCCATAAGCAATATCTTTGGCGGCGCAGAGCTGC
>CAZDTZ010000046.1:0-5845 GCA_964508535.1 uncultured Candidatus Saccharibacteria bacterium | reverse complement strand
ATGCTCTGATTGCCCGGGCGTACCTCGAGTCGCAAATTAGCCGCCTCCCGTTCTAGGATCTGGCCCCACGATCTAGCTTTGGCGATTTTTTCATACGCTTCTGGCGCAGGCTTAACTTCCCTACGCTCATTTTTGTGTAGTAGTTCATGTTCATGTCGGCTTTGTCGGCAAGCTCAGTTTGGGTTAGGCTTCGTTCAAGCCTTAGTTCTTTGAGGCTGCGAAGAATTTATAGCCGCATGATTTGTCTTAAAAGCGGCGGTTTTCAATAGCACAGTAACTGGTCAATCTTTATCTCTGGTCTGGAGCCGGGGGTGAGACACACATAGCTATTTACAAAACTGTTACTATGTGTTACTATATAGAGATGACAAGACATGCTAGTTCTTCGGTAGCTCCCGGACGAGGCGAGTTTCTTAGACGTGCCGAGCAGTACATAACCGACGTACAATTCGCCAGAATAACACATAATCTGGGCGAAACCGGAGTCATCGATTTCCTAGGTGGTAGAGAGAATGCATGGACTAACTTTAGAGATGTTGTGGGTGGTATCACAGAGGCTCGCGCTGAACTCGATCTTGCGAGTACTGCGCGCTATGCCAAAGCGCACCGTAGACACCCTCTCGATCTTACGACCACATTCATTACATTTAAAGACAGAGATGCTCGAGCCTCGTATCACGATTTGCAAGATCTCGCGCTGGCAGGCATTGGCGGCACGTTTATGCCCCACGCTAGAGATATCGGAAAAGCAGGTTTAGAGGTACGCAATTTTTCGTATGCAGAGGCGCGCACCTTCGGCAGATTGGGTACAGCAACATTTACCACCCAGTTTAGAGGTCGCGATACTCTAACGGCCACAGGCCTACGTGTTGTTGTGCAACAGGATCTCAATACCATAGAGACAAGTGGGGTTGATTTACCATCCGAGCTGCAATCGCATATGGCACAGCAGCGGCAGGATCTTGCTCCCGTTTTTGGGGAAGAGGTCGGCAATACTCTTTTGACCAGCGGTAATTTTAGCCTCGTTGGTAGAGCACTTCGGCAAGAGCTTGAGGGTCGTGGCCCATTGGCCGTACAGCGTGAATGGGGCAATCGTCCAAAAGTAGAGGACGGCGCTAACTTTATTTCCCGTGATACGAGCGGCGGCATACCACTGTCGAGGGCAACCGTTGGCGCAGAAGTGGCACACTCAATACGGGGGCATGTCGAAGGTATAGCAGAGCCGTTTAGAGGCGGCCATGTCACCCACA
This sequence comes from uncultured Candidatus Saccharibacteria bacterium, assembly GCA_964508535.1. Classification (GTDB taxonomy): domain Bacteria; phylum Patescibacteriota; class Saccharimonadia; order Saccharimonadales; family UBA4665; genus PMNU01. The sequence goes on along the minus strand of CAZDTZ010000046.1, from coordinate 4,595 downwards.
TGGTTGCAGGTGCATGGGAAGTCGTTTCAGACCTAGGCCTTACGGCAGGTATTAAGCCCGCTGCAGATGCTGCCTATCTCTTGTCGTCAGCGGCCTTGGCGGGCTTTGGCGCAGAGCGGTATGCTTACTAGTAGGCATCAAGCAGCCCGAACGCCGCGGTGAGTGATTAAATCCAGGGTTCTCTATACTTCCGCGTCTCCGTCGAAGTCCTCAAACAGCACCTTTTTGCCAAGTTTGGCATCACCGCCGCCATTTGTGTCGTAGCCGCGCTGCAATTCGGAAACATATTCAAGACGTTGTGCATGAACTCTGTGCCCTCAACTGGCAGCGCGTCACTATATACTAACTCCTCTGCGCGCATGTAGGCGCCCGTATAGCCGCTTCGCAGCGCTTCTAGCAACTCACCACCACCCCATTGTGGTCATCCGCTAACTTTTTTAGCCTTTTGTTTAACGCAGCGCCATCATACGGTGAAGCACTTTCTGCAAACAAAAACTTCGGCGTTCTACCGAAGTTAAATGAGTTGTTTCGTCTTAAAAACGACGATGTGGACAATATGGTGTACCTGACAGGATTCGAACCTACGACCTTTGGCTCCGCAAGCCAACGCTCTATCCAGCTGAGCTACAGGTACACAATTAACAGATGTAATCGTAGCACAATACCTACCAAAATGCTAGAGGGTAAACGGGTGCTAGGCAGGTAAGCTCAAGGAGACTAAAAGCGTAGTGCAGCCGGAATCTTTTCTCAAAGAGAAAAGTCCCGCGCGAAACGGTCTCCTTGGACCTATCTGCTTGCTAACCTTCATGTCACGCCGTCAATCTGTTACAATTATTCCGTTCCGGAGAGGTCGCATAGTTGGTCTAGTGCGCTACACTCGAAATGTAGTATGGGCGCAAGTCTATCGAGGGTTCGAATCCCTCCCTCTCCGCCAGCCAAAAAAACTCGCTGCAACGGCGAGTTTTTTTGGTTTTTTGGATCGTGAGCTCGGCTAGCCCTGAACTTTACGTTGCGGGCGTGGAGTGCGCACAGGTGTAGCTGGCGTTGTGGTCGCGGTTGCAGTAGGCATGGGCGGCACATCTGGTGTCGACGGAGCTTTTGGCACGACGTTCCTGGGGCGTATAATCGTAAGCCACACGAGGCCGCCGATGCCCAACACCAAGAGCACAATGCCATAGCTTAGCCAGTACTTTTGGAGATCTTGGGCGAGGATTTTGGCAACACCCAGTACGCTTTGCTGCAGCGCCTTGTTGGTAGTTGAGCCTTTGGCGAGGGCCGCAGTTGCCTTGCTGAGCCCAAAGCTAATCCCCCACGCCAGCAGCGCCGTAACCGCGCCAATGGAAATGTACACGTTTGAAAGCTTGCGCACGCCATTGCGCCAGGTAACGCTCAGGAAAACAACAGCCACCGACAGCAACAAGGCTACAGCGCCCAGCGCTTCAATCGCTAAGCTAATGTGCTGGTAGGCCTTGGGCGCCTTTTGGAGCTGTTGTCCAATGGTCTGACCTTTGTCATTTTTGATCGTATCAGGGGTGATTTGGGTGTCTTTCAGGAAGTCCCCGCCGGCGATTTTGTCCTTGGCCTTGGCAGCCGCCCCGGCAATGTCAAATCCTTTCGGTACACAGGTTGAGGTGAACGGGTCGACGTCGCCAGTTGGTATTTTGTCTGGCGCACAGACCGGCAGGCTGGATAACTGCTTCTGCACGTACTCGCCTAAGCCGTTAGCCAGCGAAGTTTTGGCCGAGGTCAAATCAATCGCGAAGTTCAGATTGGCTTGTTTACCCTGCAGCCAGCCGTACGCGTTGTCCAAAACGCCGTTGGTTTGGGTCTGCAGATATTCTGGCGGGAAGGCTTTCTCGATGACGCTGCGGATTGCCGGCTGAGCAAACGGCACGTTGTTGTCGCCGCCCGAGCCGGTGCTCGAGCCAGGTTCACCCTGTTGTTTGCTTTGCGCTTGGTCGAGGGCGTTGCCGACAATGGAACGGTAGATACCACTCTTGGTAAGCGCCCCTTCTAGATGGGTTGGCGTACCAAACACCTGATGTAAGCTCCATGACAGGCCGAAGCCAAACAGTGCAAACGGCAGGAGAGTGATCGCAAGCACCAGGGTGAGTTTTCTGAGTATATTCATAAGCTCATTGTACCCTACTGTTGTCGATATAACCCGCGCTTTTCTTCAGTTTTCTCGCCACATATTTCTCCTTGGCCTCTGGCCGTTTGTGGCTAGTTTGTTGGCGTTTTAGGAGGTAACTGGTATCATATGGCTATGGATGAGAAGAGGTTGGGCCAGTGGCTCCAGACGGCGCGTTTGCGTGCACATCTGACGCAGCAGGCGCTGTGCCAAAAGGCAGGGCTCAGCTATTCCACGCTTACAAAGATCGAGCGCGGTGCGATCAAATCCCCTTCTATCTTTACGATCCAGAGTATTGCCTCGGCGCTGGGCGTTGGCCTGGACGAGCTCATGGGCGTGGCCGAGAGTGATCGTGGGCATCCCGCGTCGCAAGTCACCAAGCACCATTCCAAAAGCGGCGTCAGCTTTGTGTATTTCGACATCAACGGCTGCCTGGTACGCTTTTACCACCGGGCTTTTACTCGTTTAGCCGTGGAAACCGGCGTGTCGCCAGATATCATCGAGACTGCTTTCTGGCACTACAACGACCAAGTTTGTCGCGGCGAAATGGACATGGTCAGCTTTAACCGCAAGCTGTCCGATGCGCTCGGCTTGGAAGAACCACTGGATTGGCTGGCATATTACTTAGACGCCATAGAGGCGATTCCGGTCATGCACGAGCTTGTTACCTGGGCTGCTGGCCAGTATCGTGTTGGACTGCTCACTAATATCATGCCTGGTTTTGTCGAAGTTATGATCAAGAGAGGCCTGCTGCCTGACGTACAGTACGACGCCATTATCGATTCGTCAGTTGTCGGCGCCATCAAGCCGGAGTCAAAGATTTACACCGTGGCCATCGAAAAAGCCCACTGCCCTGCCGCCGAAATTCTGTTGGTAGACGATTCTCGCGTCAATCTAATGGCTGCCGAAAAGCACGGTTGGCACGTGTTGTGGTTTGACGATTATCGCCCCGACGAATCGGTCAAACGCGTCCGTAGCGCCCTCGAAGTTGCCTAGGCTTTCGTCTGGCAGGCCTCGCAGAGGCCTTGGATTTCGATCTGGTGGGCGGTTGGCTTAAAGCGGTGGCTGACTGCTAGTTTTTCGATCACGTTCTCTAGTTCGGCCTCGTTCATGGCAATTGTTTTGCCGCAATTTACGCACGTTAAATGATGGTGGTGCGCGGCGAACTTGTCGCTCAGTTCAATCTTGTACTTCCAGCCGGTGTTGAGCCGTTGCGCAATCCCTAGTTTCTCAAACAAGTCAACCGCCCGGTAGACGCTGGCACGATCCACGCCTTTTACGCGCGCTACAAGGTCGTGTATGCTGAGCGGTTCTTGGTTGACGAGCGCCTCAAATACGCGCAACCGCGGTTTGGTCACGCTTTGCCCGTTGATTTTGAGTAATTCTTTAAAGGCGTCGCGTGCAGAACTCATGCCCGAATTGTAACAATATATGCGACGGTTTTGCAAACAATAGAGAGGACTATGGTTGTGAGAGGACTACGCGGTTTGGAAACGCTTGATCTCCGCCTTGATCGCCTCGAGCCGGGCGGCGCTGGCCTCGAGTTGCTCTCGTGTTTGCGCAACAACCGCCTCTGGTGCGTGCTCTGTATAGGCTTTGTTTTTCAGGCGCGCCTCTAGGTTTTTGATCCCGGCTTCTTCGGCTTGTTGCTTTTCGGCCAATTTTTTTGCGTAGTTTTGAGCGGTTTCGGCGGGGATATCAAGCCGGACTTCAAACGTGGTCTGAGTCAGCTTGACCCCTGCCGGCGCCGGGCTGGAATCGATAATTTCCAGATGCGCCAGGCGTTTGATCAAGGCTTGGTTCAGCTCGACTAATGGAGCATCCTTGTAATAGAGATTGGTTTTTTGCACGCCGACGGCGGTCATAATGGCGCGCGTTTCGGTGATGATCGTCTTTACGGCTTCAAAGGCCTTAGCTCGCTTGGCATTAGCCTCGAGAATCTTCGGCCACGCAGCCGTTGCCAAGATGCTATCCGGTTCCCAGGCCAGTGTTTGCCAGATGGTTTCGGTCACAAATGGTGCAAAGGGGTGCATGATTTTAAGGGTCGACTCCAGTGCGTAAGCTAACAGTGGCTTGTTCTCCTCGGCCTTGCTGGCCTCGATGTACCAGTCAGCCAGGTCGTCCCACACAAAGTGATACAACACATCGTAGGCCTCGGCAAAGCGGTAGGCCTCCAGATGCGAAGCCATGCCGTCGGTGGTTTTCTTGAGCTGGGCCAAGAGCCAGTGGTCGGCATCGGTAAGGGGTTGCGGATCGGAAACATCTGACAATTGTAAGCGGTCACCTACTTTGTCCTCGATGTAGCGGGCAATATTCCAGAGCTTGTTGCAGAAGTTGCGCGCATCTTCCACCTTACGGTGGTCGTAGCCACGGTTCACGGCTGGCACGCGGCCAGCGACAATACCCATGCGCAATGCATCGCTGCCGTACTTGTCGATCTCTTCCACGGGGTTAATTACGTTGC
>CAZDTZ010000045.1:0-5929 GCA_964508535.1 uncultured Candidatus Saccharibacteria bacterium | reverse complement strand
AAAAAGCGTACGTAAAAAGTGCGCTTTTTTGCTATAGTAGTTTCATGAAAAGATCCCCAAACTTTAAACATACTCCAAGACTTTCTGAAGGCATCGATGCGTTATTGGATCGCGCATTAGAGTTAGAGTCGGAGCATGGCGACGGGTCCATTCTCCTGCTGCCCGCCAGGTGGATGGAACGCCTTGGACAAGTAGGAATAGAGAGAAGTTCCTTTATTGACGCGGCAGGGGAGAAATATCCCAGAGTTGCCGTGGCGTACTCCAAGGAGGCGGCAGCTGCGGCAGTCAAATTCGCCTTTGTGCTAGCCACGCCTAATTATTTCGTGCCGAACGCAAGTGCCGGGGTGCGAGTTGAACGACAGCCTGACGGCACGCTGCTAGAAGCTATAGAAACTACTGGCATCAGCGAAAGTATGCTTGCGGAGCGGGGTGTGATTGCTCTGGTTATGCGTGAAGAGTTCATGCCGTTCAACTCGCTCGGCGAACAGAACTGGCCAGATTTACAGCCGCTGTGCTATGGCCGTCCGGCAAGTGACGACATCCAGCTACTCGCGATCGGCTCGGTTGGCGCTACGCGCTATCTTAACTAGCAGGAAAGAGAATTTTATAGAATGTTCGAAGTAGTCAAAATCGAAAAGATTAGCAAGCCAGCGTTCAAACTCGGGCGCAACGGCGTTGCAACTAACATTTGGCTGTTGTTAAGGAAAGTTGAATAATATGATCTCGAGAGACGGTGTGCCAAGAATCGAAGGTGGATTTGAACCTCTAATGGTTCGCGCCCAGAGGATGCAGCGTGGCTACGGTGCTGTGCCGCTGTTGCTTATGCCAGTATTGGAAGGTTCTGATGTGCTTGAAGTCCCGCCTGGTGTAGAATTTACCGATGTTGCAAATAATCTCCACGGAGACGTTAATATAGCCTATGCATTTCCAGCTGCACGTGCGGCCGTTGCACTGTCGCTTGCATACGCGGCAGGTGCAAGCGCGCCGAATGAGGGGCAGAACGCAGGTGCATATGTACGCCGAGGAACGTCTGGCAGAGCCGAGGTGTACCCTGTCACCAATCGCCCTCTTCACACGATCCCGGACGTAGGGAAGCTTTGCGTTGTTACAAGTGTGGGTTGGAGGCCGGAGCCATGTGACGGCGAAAAGAGATATCCAAGCTTGTCACCACTGCGCTATGTGCACCCGGAAGGCGCTCCCTCAATTCGGTTGGTAGCCTGGGGTACGACAGCCATCAGAGATCTTGGCAACACGCCATTCGTGCTTGTCGACGATCCAAAAACCTGGCGCCCTGATCAAAACTCTAGCCCTACCGTCTAAAACTGTTATACTAGGGTGCAGAAGAGACAACGAACAATTCGGAAGGGTACTGAGTAAGGTATGAACTGGAACATTATAGGGAAATCGCTCGGCAATAAAGATATGCGCAAGCGCATTTTCGCAGTGCTGGGTATTTTGTTAGTTTTTCGTATTATGGCGCACATTCCGGTGCCACTGGCCGACCCACACACCTTAAAACAAGTGCTCCAGAACTTGTTCACCAGCTCCAGCACGCCACAACTGCTGAGCTTTATTAATGTCCTGTCTGGCGGCGCCCTTGCGAACTTCTCGATTATGATTGCCGGTATGGGCCCGTACATTAACGCTTCGATTATCATGCAGCTGCTTACCAAGGCGATTCCTAAGCTTGAGGCGTTGCGCAAAGAAGGCGAATACGGCCAACGCAAGATCAACCAATACACCCGCATTTTGACCTTTCCATTGGCTATCCTGCAATCTGTTGGAGCAATTTATCTGGTGCGACAGTATGCCCAACAATATGGTGGGGTTGGTGACATCACGGCCAATGCATCGCTGTTCCAATGGGCTTTGATGGTCGGTGCGCTGACCGGTGGTTCGATGCTGCTTATGTGGCTGGGCGAGTTAATTACTGAGCGCAGCATTGGTAACGGTATCTCGCTAATTATCACCGTTGGCATTGTGAGTGGCATGCCCGCGACCATCGGCCAGCTATATAATGCGGTGTTTGACCACACAAGTCGCTGGTATGTCTTCCACCAGGCGTTGCATATGCACGCTCGAGGGGCGTTGTTTGCGGGGATTATTATGGTGGCGGTAGTAGTGGTTACCTGGATGGTAGTCAAATTAAACGAAGCTGCCAGACGTATTACGGTCAACTACGCCAAACGCGTGCAGGGTAACCGCACGTATGGTGGCGTCACCACAGTATTGCCTGTCAAGCTGATTAGTGCTGGCGTGGTGCCGATTATCTTTGCCGTGGCCTTCCTGAGCGTGCCAAGTTTTGCCGGGCAATTGCTCACCAGCAACCACAGCGTGCGGTTGTCCCATCTTGGATCGAACTTGGTTGCTTGGTTCCAATCGCCGTCTTCGCAAACCTTTGCGGCAGGCGGCTGGCATCCATACATTTATCCTGTTACGTACTTCCTGCTAGTGTTCATATTCACCTTCTTCTACACAAGCGTGACATTTAACAGCAAAGAAATCTCCGAGAACCTGCAAAAGCAAGGTGGCTTTATCGAAGGTGTGCGTTCTGGCGTCCAGACAGAGAAACACCTCAGCAAGACAGTTAACCGTTTAACGCTCTTTGGTGCGTTTGCCTTGAGTTTCCTGGCGCTACTGCCAATCATCGCCCAAATCTTCTTTGCGGGCAACATCGCCATCGGCGGTACGAGTGTCTTGATCCTGGTGTCTGTCTCACTTGAGACGCTGCGTGCGATCGAATCACGGGCCTTGATGGTCACGTACGACCAATACGCGCAACCCGACTTTTTCCACGACTCCAGCGAAGGTGACATCGAAAATTCGAGGAAACGACGTTTTAGCCTCATTCCGTTCCGCCGTCGTAAGACTGCTGAATAATTGACAAGCTGCTTTAAGCGTATTATGGTACGTTTATGCGAACCGGTAGACCTACTCACGGAATTTTAGAAGGTAGCCCCCAGACTTCGCCAGACGTGCGATTTAAGGATAGTGGCGTACGAGTTGACGTCTGGTACCCGGGTGCTAAAAATGGTGCTGTCGGCACTGCAGAAGTTGTGCACCACATTGGACGCCGCGATAGCTCGGGGATCGCAGAAGCCGCGAGCGCATTTAATGATTTTCGCGAGCGTAGTCAACTCGGCCCCTTTCTGGCGTCACTTGGTCTTGCTGCAAGGACCATTTCCTTTAATGCAAGAGAATCAACGGAACTGAAGCTGCCAAGAGGTGAGAATACTATTACGCAGTTACGGTTTCCGAGTGTCGCTGCCATTGCCGCCGCAATTTACCGGCTCAATAGTCAACTGCCAGAAGGGTACGGGCTAAGACACGTGGCGCCATTTGCGGCAGACGTGCGAGAAGATCCGACTGGCCTTGAGGTCGACCGGTATCTAGTGGACAAAGCGACACACCTACTGCCTACCAGGGGCCTCCCGGCGCTAAGAGCTCCATTTAGGGATCTGCCAGGGATCTTGAGCCAGCCCTTGAGTGTGCAAGAGGCTCACCTACACCATATTGTGCAGCGTATGACAGTTGATCGCTCATCGCCAGATAACGTTGACGGCCGACTGGGTCGACTACTTCTTCCGGTAAGCGCAACAGAAATTGCAGCAGCATTGTCGGTGAGTGGTATAGCTGCTGACGTCGTAAATGGTGATTCAGCACGCCTCGGCTCAAACTTGCGTCTCCTATTGAATGAAAGACATCCCGAATGGGAGCCACCTGAAGCCATGGGACTCGAGGCTCATCAGGCTCATGCAGGGCAAGTAGGCGCGACATTTGCCGCCTTGTCCAGCCTTGGGTCACCTGCTCAAGCAGTATAATTGTTTTCCAACGATCAGCTGTTGTAATTGTCGCTGTATACTGATATAATTTGAGACAGTTATATTTATGGCAAGCAACAAGCAGGTAATTGAGTTAACAGGGACGATTATCGAGACCTTACCAGGTACTCAATTTCGTGTCGAACTCGAAAACGGCCATGTCATTATAGCTCACGTTGCAGGGAAAATGCGGAAGCACTACATTCGCATCGTACCAGGCGACAGCGTCACGGTTGAGTTGACACCATATGACCTTACCAAAGGTCGCATCACTTACCGTCGAAGCTAAGAACTTTCACAAAGTAGCATCGTTACCCGTCAGTAATAGCTGGCGCGCAGCTGTACTACCCTGTGAAGGCTCTCAGTCTTTAATATTATCAACTAAGCAGTGTGTTATGCACCGAAAAGGAGCGTGATCCGCATGAAAGTGCGTGCAAGTGTCAAGAAGATCAGCCCAGACGACAAAGTCGTATGGCGCAAGGGTCGAGGGCGTGGCAGTAAAGCCAAGCTTTATATCATCAACAAAATGAAACCTAAGCACAAGCAGAGGCAGGGTTAACCATGGCGAGAATTTCCGGAGTTACGATTCCGACCGAAAAACAAGTGTGGGTCGCACTGACCTACGTCTATGGCATTGGCCCAAAGACCAGCCATGGCATCTTGGCGACCGCTAAGGTTGAGCCGACTGTTCGTGTGAAGGACCTTACCGACGCCGAAATCGGCCGTATCCAAGAAATTATCAACGAAAAGCACATCGTCGAAGGTGAGTTACAGCGCATTGTTGCGGGTAACATCAAGCGCCTGAAGGACATTGGCAGCTACCGTGGCCTGCGCCACAAGTTGAGCCTGCCATCCCGCGGTCAACGCACCAAGACCAACGCGCGTACGCGTCGTGGTAAGAAGGTGACCGTTGGCGGTACTGCTAAGAAGGTTGCGTCTAAGACGTAGGATGAGGATATAGATATGGCAGATACAACTACAGCTACAACTGCTCCGGCAGCAACTCCCAAGAAAAAGAAAGTCAAACGCAGCGTTCCTACGGGACAGGTGCACATCTTGGCTACGTTTAACAACACGATCATTACCTTTACTGACGCAAAGGGCGGCGTACTTGCTGCTGCGAGCGCTGGCGCTTGCGGTTTCCGCGGTTCCAAAAAAGGTACGGCTTATGCTGCGCAGGTTGCAGCAGAAAAAGCCGGCAACATTGCCAAGCAACAGCATGGCATGAGCAAAGTTGATGTGTTCCTGAAGGGTGTTGGCCTCGGCCGCGATGCAGCCGTCCGCACTTTGCAGACTTTGAACATCCACGTAGAAAATATTACCGACGTAACAGGTGTGCCCCACGGTGGTGTGCGTGCACGCAAGGCACGAAGGGTTTAGGTAGGATACATATATGGCACGAGATACTCAATCCATTGTAAAAATGTCCCGCCGCGAAGGTTATGCGTTACACCCTAAGGCTCACAAGGCTTTAGTCAAACGTCCAACCATCCCCGGGCAACACGGCAACAGCCGTGGCGGCGGTCGCCGTTCACAGCCAAGCCAGTACAACTTGCAACTTCGCGAAAAGCAGAAGGTCAAGCGCATGTACGGCCTGCTCGAGAAGCAATTTAGCAACCTGATGAAGGAAGCTAACCGCAAGCAAGGCCAGTCTGGCCAAGTGCTGCTCCAGTTCCTCGAACAACGCCTTGACAACGCTGTCTACCGCGCAGGTTTTGCCGTTAGCCGCCGCGCTGCCCGCCAGCTGGTGACCCACGGTCACTTTATGCTCAACGGCCACCGTGTCGACATTCCATCAATCCGCGTCAAGATTGGCGACGAATTGATTGTCCGCGAGCACAGCAAAGCGACTGAATACTTCAAGAAACTTGATGACGTCAGCCCGGCGCCTGCAACGACCCCTGATTGGGTTAAAGTTGACCGCAAAAAAATCAGCTTTACCGTCACTGGTACGCCAGCCCGAGAAGACGCAGAGCCTGATATTAAAGAACAATTAATCGTAGAATACTACTCACGCTAAGGAGGCTGTGTAAAATATGTCAAAAATGATTCACACACCAGGGTTAGTGCAAGTAGACGACCACGGCGTTTCGTCCGCTACGTTTGTC
>CAZDTZ010000044.1:0-6305 GCA_964508535.1 uncultured Candidatus Saccharibacteria bacterium | reverse complement strand
TTTGTCAACAGTGGTGTGTTTTAAGATTCTTGGTTTTGGTGCAGTAAATATACTCCTAGCAAAACAACAATACAAGTGATTTTTGTTACAGCTGTTTTACCAAAACAAAAACCCGACCATTAGTCGGGCGTTTTCTTGGTTGCGGGGAGAGGACAGCGGACTTCGTCCTTTTCCACTCAGCCATGCTCGGAGCAAGCTCCTGCGCGTGGCTTCCTTCCACCGAACCTATGGTTCGCTTCGCTCTCGCATCAGGTTCTCGCCCTTCGCCATGAACCAAGAAAAAAGCCCCACAGCGTGGGACTCTTTTCTTGGTTGCGGGGAGAGGACTCGAACCTCTGACCTCGTGGTTATGAGCCACGCGAGCTGCCGCTGCTCCACCCCGCGATAAATAAGGTACAAGTAATCCTACCAGACAGGGGCGAAAATGTCAATCAGCGGTGTTTTGGCGGTGAAGGAAAAAATCCATCCAGGCCTCAAAATTACGTTGGTAGGCCGGCGTCTTGGCCTTGGGTTTGGTGGCAGCTGGGTCGTCTTGTGGCAGCACTACCGTGTGCGCAAGGGCAACACTATGCGGCACAATGAGTACGGTCTCGCCCTTGGCGGCCAGGCCAAAGTCTTGGCGAGCGGCTAATTCCAAATACTGCGGCGTGTTGTAGTAGTCGTTTTGCAACTGCAAGTTGGTGTTGCTCAACTTTTGCACCGCAGTTTGTTGCTGCAACTGGGCAATCTGTTTTTGCAGCGCATAGTTGGTGTCGATGGCCTTTACGCCACTCCAGCTAATAAGGAACAGAATGACCAGAAAACACAGCACACCAATGGTCCGCACATCACGGAGTTGCTGCGCGGAAACGATAATTTTTTGCTGGTAGTGTTTGATTTTTGCGAACACGTTTTTTGCCTAAGATCATTATATAACTAACCTCGCAAGATCTGCTATACTCTCTCTGTTGGCACCAATGCGGCTGCCACATTACTTGGGGGCGTAGCTCATCGGTTAGAGCAGGCGGCTCATAACCACTTGGTGGTTGGTTCAACTCCAACCGCCCCCACCATGGAAATTTGCAGGTCGAAGTGGCCTGCTTTTGTTATTTATTAGATATACTCTAGCTCCCATTTGTATTGGGGTTAGGATGAAGGATGTTTCGGTTAGTTTTTGGTGTTGGCCTGGATAGGCGTATCTCGTGTGTATTTGCGCGCAGTGTTACCCGTAAAGGCAACTCGTAGACCGTAGTCGGACTTACTTGCTTTGTATCGGACGAGCCATACGTTGTGCTCGGGTATATGCGCCCAGAGTTGGCCTTCTTTGGTAGTAAATTTTACCGCCCCACGCAACAAGCTGATCGCTAGCCAGACATCTTCATAAGTAGTAAGCATGACTGAACGCTCAGTGTGAAGCTTGGGTACAATTATCTGCAAGGCTATTGGCGGTAGGTCTCCTTCGTGCTGGTCATCGTCGTTTTGTGCGGCCACGATGATCCGGCCTTGGGAGTCACTGTAGTGTGCGCCAAAATCAAAAGTCATCACCACCTCTGCGTGTTTTGTGTGCAGCGTTTGCGACAAGTTCAGGTTCGTCCATTCAGGCCTCAAATTTGGCTCGTCAAAAATTGAAAAGCCGTCGTAGATAAACTCGCCCCGCTTAGCCTGCGACATTGTGGCAATTATGCTAGCAACCTTGTCAAACTCATTAACGAACGCTTCTTTTGTCTCCGCCTCGGGCCAGGTTTCGCTTATCAAACCCTCAATCATTAGGTCGCACTTTGGGTCGTGTCGTATGTGTACCCACAGCCTGGTGTATAGCGCAATCGAACCAAAATATACAATAGCTCCGATAAGTATCGGAGAAACTGCTAGCAGCATAGCAACAACAAATACACCTCCAACTGCGTAACCAAGTCCTGTGAATATTTTCTTAAAAATCTGTTTCATATGTGGCTCCAATCGTTAATCACCTTTCACATTCACAATTTGGCGCAGGGTGTGTTTAATTTCAACAAGGTCGCGGGCGTCGTGCATAACTACGTCAATGTCTTTGTATGCGGCAGGTATCTCGTCTAGGAATGCTTCTGAGCGATTGTACTCAATGCCCACCATCGCTTTATCCAATTCTTCAATTGTAAAGTGGTTGGAAGCGGCGCGGCGCGCCCAGACCCTGCCCGCACCATGAGGGGCCGAGTTGTACGAAGGTACATATCCCTTACCCTCAATCACGTAACTTGCCGTACCCATAGAACCAGGAATGAGACCCATACGTCCCTTGTCAGCCTGGATCGCACCTTTGCGGCTCAGCCACATATTGCGTCCCATGTGATGCTCTTTACGCGTAAAGTTATGATGACAGTTGATGCGCTCAGTCTCATCAATTGGACTACCCATAAAATGCGTAAAATCATGGATGACACGATCCATCATCTCCTCGCGGTTTAGCAAAGCGAAATGCTGCGCCCAGTTGAGATCGACAATGTACTGGTCAAATTCAGGCGTGCCTTCGACTAAGTAGGCAAGGTCCTCGTCTTCCAGTTGTATGTACCATTTCTCCATGTTGGTTTGCGCAACCTTTATGTGATGTGTGGCAATGGCGTTACCAATACCACGGCTACCGCTGTGCAAGAAGAGCCATATGCGACCTTCTTCGTCGACAGTTACTTCAATAAAGTGATTGCCGGAACCAAGCGTGCCGAGTTGATATGCCCAGTTTGTGCGCGTTAAACCGTCGTAAAATGGAAGGCGATTGCCAGCCATTTCTTGTAATTCGATGATGCGGGGTGCGACAGAATCGGTAAGCTTATGGTTAAACTTCCCTGCCGAAAGTGGGATTGAGCGCTCGATACTGTGGCGAAGCTTTGCCAGATCTTTGCCTCTAACTTCGTTGATCGTGAATTGCGTTCTGACTGCAATCATACCGCAGCCTATGTCCACACCAACCGCTGCGGGCATAATCGCCCCTATGGTCGGAATGACTGAGCCGACAGTGGCTCCTGCGCCTAAATGGGCGTCAGGCATCAGCGCAAGATGTGGTTGTACGAACGGCATCTTTGAAGTCTGCAAGGCCTGTTCCCTAGTGGCATCATCAATAATGGATGCCCAGTTGTACAATTTGTTTGTTATTTTTTCCATGATTTTCTCCATTGTATTCCATGTAATATTTTCTTGTTGTATTAAAAAACACCGCTCTTTTGCGGTGTTAACACGTCGTTTTCAGACAAAAGCTAATCAGCCGCAAAGTTGCGATGGATCCGATTGCTGCTGACTTGAATAAGTAATCATCTTTACGTTTATATCACGTGTGGCGAGGTAAATCAACTTCATTGGAGGGCTGAATATAACCCGCTAGCTCCAACCACAATCATTCCTTGATGTGTTGCGCTAAAAACCCGGGAATGTTTTCCGTCGTCCCTCTGGCGCCTTTGAGCCATTCGACCCGCCATTCGGTTATTCGCGGTTTTCTTATGTGCTTATACTCACCTTGCTGAGGTTCGCTAATATGCTCACTCTGATACACGAGCGCGACGGGGCGCTCTGCGTCGAGAGTTTTCTTGCTAAACTTTAACGCTGCCTCGTATGTATCAAGCGCACGATAGTAAGTGCCTCCCTCTGGGTCATGAACCCAGACGCGATATTCCAGTACATCGTCGTAAAAATAGCCACCACCTGAATGTACCTCTGCCGGGTAGGTTCCCACCTTCAGTGAACCGATAGCTGGTGGATATTTTGCAAAGAGGTCAACATGTCTTAACGAATTGTAAAGATTACTGAGCATTTGTCTAGTTGGATTCTATGATTCCGAGCATAGTAAGCAGGCCAAATATGATGAAGAGTATACCTATGACGATTCCTATTACCTCTCCATACTTAGCCTCGGCCGGTGAAAACTTCATTCCAAACATAAACCTATTAAAATCAAATCGCTGCTGGACAATAGTCTTCCGAGATACAACAGCCACTATGCCTACCGCTATGAAAATCAAACCTTCGATTGTCATCTTCTATCTTTGTGCCATAAATACGTTTTCTTCGAGATATTCGGCTGCTCTTTCGTCAGGGGCGGAGATTAGCAGATCCTGCGTAGCGGCTTCTCTTGTTTTCTTATTTAGGAGTTTCTTCAAAACTCGTTCGTAGTAGACATCATAATCTGTGACGATAGACGAGACGCAGGTACGACACCAAAAACCCATCAGCTCCTTAACTTCAACGACCTTCAGGTTCTTCTCCGGACAAGGCTCCTGAAACTGCACTGTTGCACTCTTGTATTTTGACAGCGGCCCAAGCTTTTCTGCATCGCCCCAGACGAACGGTAATAGGTTTTTAAGATACGGATTCCCCTCAATAAAGGCCGCTTCGTTTGCCTGTTTTTCTCGTACGATTAGGTTGATGTAGTCCTCTAATGGGCCAGCCGCGAAATATGCTTGCGTATATTCATCGGGGGCAGTCTTCGCCAACGCAACCAATATCGTCCTCGAATAGTCGTTTATCTCGTCTACGGCTTCGTCGGCTTGTTCCCAACTCCACAAAAAACGATCCTCATACTCAGGAGTGACTCGGTTGCACCAATAGGCGCTTATAAACTTGAGATCTACTTCTTTGGGATGTTCTTTCATATTTTTTCCTAACCTTTATTATAGCGCTGCGGCCGGTACTAATACGAGCCCGCCCGTAAGATATATAGCAGCTCCCGCTCCAACGACAATTGCCGTGCCTACACCGATCTTTACCCACGGTACAGAAAGGTGATCAGGTGAAGGCGCCACTCTAGTTGCCCACCTCCAAGAATCACCACTTATTCTAGAGCCGCCAGGAGTATTATTACAACCGCTGTCGTTCCAGTCATTCAGGTTCTTACGCAGATTTGTCTGTTTAGCCCTAAACTGATCCTGGTGACCGCTAACGCTCATGCGACCAAATAAAGGAAGCCTTAGTTTATCATTCTTGATGGCATTATAACGATTCTGGAGTTCATTTCTAACATTATTGATCGTTTGAGCCAGCTTACTACAGCTGGTCTTCATGCCAGTCAGATCGTTTGCATTAACTGGGTCGCCAAACACATACGCATATGCGTTGGCGCACCCTCCTTCCTTGGGATCAACACTAGTGAATCTTCCTAGGGTGGGGAGGTAGACTCTTGCTCCCATTTGTATTGGGGTTAGGGTGAAGGATGTTTCGGTTAGTTTTTCATGGGTACCTACGTAGGCGTAGCTTGCTAGGTCTGTGTTACTTGGGAAGGTACTACCTGTTAGGATGTTACCAAAGGGGTCGTAGGTGAAGGAGCTACTTGGGCCGTTGCCGGTGGAGGTGTTGGTGCCGGTGGCGTCTGTGGTTAGGAGGGTGTCACTGTGGAGGTTGGGGAGGTTGTAGATGGCTTTGGCGGCGGCTACTTGCTCCCAACTATCGTTACGACGGTACCCGGCAGGTGGCATAAAAACCTGTGCCATAGGCTTATTTTTCGAGGGACAAGGCCATCAACATTACCGACGTCATTTTTTAGCGATAGCTCTCTTTTAAGCCCTTTTCCGTTTCTAACATATAGCTTCTCGGTAAAGTTTCCGTGCAAGAGTTCCGTAATTATTGTTTTATACGCCTCTGTTATCTCACGCTTTCCCTCTAAATCGTACTCAATCCTCGTGTCGATATAGTAAGCATCGAGCTCAAGATGATTTACCTCTGTTTCCTCACCCATAATGACTTCAACCACGTGACCATTCTCCGAACTAATCGTAACTCGCGTATACTCGTTATCTTCATTAGTTACCTCGAAAGATTTTATGTATGGCTTCAAACTGTCATTTTTTATCCAACTAATCAGGTCTTGTATCATTATCGTCCCCACATCTTCCATTGAAGAGGTTTACCCTTACTATTTTTGAACCAATTAAACGTGACTGCGCCGTATTTTCTATCGATATGAATATTGATTGGATTGAGGATCTTTCTTATGAGTATGAGCTTTTTATATATCGATGCTGATGCCCCAGCAGAACCTCTCAACTTACCACCTGATTCGCCTATTCGGAGGATATTATTGCCATTCCTAATAACCTCGGAAGTAGTACCTTTAAGCGCGGAAGTAGTGAGTCCGCCAGGGAACATCGCCAACCCAACATTCAAAAGATTGGCTGGACTAGGATTGGCTTGGTATTGCTGTGATGCTTTTGCTAAGACATACACACCCAGTATTATAAGGGCAAGTGCACATTGAGGACACTCTCCACTCAAATCCGTTTGATTCACCGGATCCCCAGGATACACGTAGTTGTTTGCTGTTCCCCCCTCCACCGGATCAACACTAGTGAATCTTCCTAGGGTGGGGA
>CAZDTZ010000043.1:0-6637 GCA_964508535.1 uncultured Candidatus Saccharibacteria bacterium | reverse complement strand
AAGGCTGCGTATTTAACATCTGGCCAGTTGCCAAAGAGTTGGGCGTGCTGCGACAGGAGCTAGGGCTGTAGAAGCTGCGCCCGGCTGCGTGTCGTGCCCCGCCGCCTTTCTGGAAATTAAAAAGCTTATGTTCCGTTATTCGGGTGGAACATAAACTTTAAGTTGCGATTTATCGCTCTGTCTTAATCCGGGAAACAGTGAGGATGTATTCCGTATCCTCAGTTTGGCTGATCTGCAGCGGCTGGAAGCCATTACTATCAAACTGACGAACAACATCGAGTGCACTTTGTTGCCAGCTCCGCCACACGAGGACGGCATCCCCCTTGTTGAGATGGATAAGCCGCTCGCCTTCATCAAATTCAAACCTGATTGTGATTGCCACTTTGAGCCTAATACGGCTATACCGCTGTTGTAGTTCATTATCGAAGCCTAGCTCAACGTCATATAATGACTTGTCGATATTTAGTAGGTCAACCGTAAAGCCGTGAATCGGCGCCAATGTCGATTTTCCAGGGTCGACATTGAAGTCAAAGTATCGCCTACTGGCCTCGGTGTCTAGTTTTTGCGTATGGATAAACAGCTCGTTACGACCTAGGCTGTCGTGTATCACTCTAAAAGCACCGTCGGGCTGACGCATATTGCAAAGCGTACCGCCAAGCAGTAAAACAAGATTCAAAGTATCTTCAGGGTCTTTCTTAAGATATTCTCCGGCAATAATACTTGTGAAACGATCATAGTTAATATCAAGCTCGTATCCCTCAAAAGCGATTTTGCCTCCGAACCACTTATTGACGTTCCGACGGGCGATTTCTAACATTTCAGGGCTAATATCGAGCGCAACGTAACGACCGAGAACGTTTCGCTCCAAGAGATGTGCCAAAAAATCTTTGACGGGCAATGCATTACCCACTCCAATATCAATCACATTTATCTTTTTGTATCTGGTTAAGAGTTCATCAATGTAGCCTTGGTTCTTGGCCAACAACTTTATAGTGCTGTTTATGACATTCGGCGTTTTCTCTGCTGCGAGGCGCTCTGAATATTCATCCCAGTAGTTTGCGCCGCCATCGAAATAGTTGTACTGACGGGGGATTTCTCTGTGGATGTCGAGGCTGGATACAATATCAAAAATCTGCTGTTGGTCGTATAGTTTGTAGAACTCTGGTTTGGGCGTAACTACTTTGAAGCCGCGGGTGTTGCGGTATTTCTTGCCGGCTTCGACTAATTTCTCGATGATGGCGATGTTTTTGGATGTATTCGCAACATATGTTTTGCCGTCTTGGGTGTGGAGGGTCAGGTCGAGTTTGCCTTTTTTAGTGGACTCGATCCAGTTTAAGACCGTGCGTAAGGATATGTGATAGGTCTCGGCGAGTTCAACGTTTTTGAAGTAAAGCATATAAAATACCAAAAAAGATTATCTTAACATTAAATACATTATAATATTGTTGACATGTTTCATTAACGAACTGTAACATGTCTTTGTAGCAGTCGACCGCTCAAATCCACCCCTCTAATGTATGTTCCGTTTATTAAACGTAACATGTCCATTTTGTTTCTACAACCCCTTTTGTATCTGCCGTTTATATGGTAGAGGTGCCGGACGACCCAGTCGCCTTTCCTATTATATAACGATCTGCCCCATACGCCCAAGAATGCCCGGCGTAACGGACTTACTCAATACATATAGCAAACTTGCAAGGTTGCATAACCCGGCAGTGTGTTTAGCATGCCCGGGAGAAGGACGTTCCCAAAATCCTATGTCAGAACATATATTTACAGACAGCCCCCACGGAAAAAGCGACTCGCAAGGGTCGACTAAATTCCCGATGACCTTCGTGCTGCCCGCGGGCGGAGCAAAGTCCGTTGGGTTCGGCGTCTACGATGCCGGCGTGCCGCAGCCGCAATTTGACATTCGTTTTACGCCGGAGGGCGTCGAAGAAGCAATAACGGCGTCGCTCGACCGGTTGGATATTCCCGGCAAGCCTCGGT
Organism: uncultured Candidatus Saccharibacteria bacterium; assembly: GCA_964508535.1. Taxonomy (GTDB): domain Bacteria; phylum Patescibacteriota; class Saccharimonadia; order Saccharimonadales; family UBA4665; genus PMNU01. Next base: position 4,648 of record CAZDTZ010000043.1, on the reverse strand, counting down.
ACCTGCTTTTGTACCTGGTGCATAACTTTGGCAATAAATCCTGTCGGGTGGTAGTGCGGCAACGAGATGACGGCGCAAAACAGTAGCCGGATCTTCCAACATGCTGTACTGCAGGGCCGACGATGACAATGCTAAGATGGCCGGGGACCGAACCCGGTGAACATGTCGTCTGCATTGTCTGCGGGTCGGTCATCCCCATCCAACAAGCCACGGTGGGTCCGCTATTCCACAATGAGCGGCAGGCTTGCATGTGTGCGGCACATTTGTGCGTCGCACAGCAACCTGCGTTAATCCGGGCGTGGGCAAAGTTCGACGCCGCCCAGCGCGCCCGCCGTGCTTCCGCCAACTTCGAGGCCCGTCAATCCGAGGCGAAGGTATGACTAGCCCCACGGACAAGGGCACATATCTGGAGCTGCACACCTTAAAGAACACTGCCGAGGTGGGAACCCACATCACCTGGCACTTGCCTCCCCGCATGCGCCTGGGGAACGCAATTATCGTATGCGACCGGCCGGAGGATATGGTTGCCGCGTTTGCCAAACGTTGGAAGAAAATCGTGCGCGTCGTTGAACGCGAACGTGCCTCAACCTTGCGCCCGGAAATCCGCGAGCAAACAGCGCGCCTACTCAAACTCTTGCGTAACACTCGATTTACCGCTCGTGTGCCTGCAGCCTCGATTGGCCCAATGGTATGGTTGGCGAGCGCCAACTCGCTCACGCGCATCCCTCAAAATTGCGCCACGATATATATTGCTGTGCCGGTGAGTGAAGAACGTTTGGCTGACTGGATAGGCCAAACAAATGAGCATGCTGCAGTCATTACCTACCGCATCGAAGATTCTTCAACGCAGTAATATACAAGAAAACCCACTACAGTTAGGGTGTCGCTATATCAACCCTAAAGTAAACAGGGTCCGAGCTGGTCGATCCGCCCCATATGACGCTCTTAGCCGACCACGACGAGCCGCCATTCAGCAGCTGTCGTTCACTAATATCTCGGGCACTGACTGCCGAACTGGCATTTTGGTAGTTGCCAGTAAAGATTGCGCCGGAGACCGGGTCGGCTCTTAGCCGTATAAACGAGGTGTCGTCGCTGCCGCTCAGGACGGTTGCCGTCCCCCACACGCTGCTGCTCCACTGCCTGGCGGTTATCGTGGAGCCATCCCCCCAAACGAGCCAGGCCTTACCTAGGTTAGCGGGGTCAGTCTCCCAGACGATGTCGAAATTTCTGGAGAGAATGTTTTCGACGGTTGCATCATGCTCTGGGTGCGAGACCGCCGTATCCCAAGCGCTGCCCGACCATACGCGTGTGTTAAGGTCGGCAGCTGCATCTTGCACGCCGAGCATAATTTGGTCGGAACCAGGACGCGCCGCCAATTGTACCCATTCGCTTATACCGCCTTCATTCGCGATGGTCAGCGTAGTAACGGCGCCGAGCGTGGTGCCGTTCCAGGTGCGGTAGTTGTTATTAGCCGCTGCAGAATCACCCCATACAAACATAATATCGCCTGACGTTTGTTCGTATTCTACATCTATAGCCTTTTTAGTAAATGACGTGCTGGCTGTTGTATCCCAGGTCGCTGCAGTGCCCATATTACTCCAGGCACTACCCGTCCAGCGCATGCCATACACGTCTGAGTTGGCGTCAAGCATGAGGAGCGCGATGTCGTTGCTGGTGCTTAGTGGATTTTGGTCCATCTCGATCCAGTTAATTGCCCCAGTGGTCGGCGGTGCGGTAATTGTGGTGGGCGCGGATAACGTAGTGCCGTCCCAGGTTCGATACGCAAAGTCAGCCGAACCGGAACTTGGACTGTAGGCAATGACTGCTCGGTCGCCATTTTTCTCGTAGGCTATATCAAAGGCACGAGTGCCGGTAGGCCCGGTTCCGACCTGTATCGCCGCTCCCCAGCTTGAGCCGTCCCATACCTGGACATAGATCGCTCCTGTTGCATCCTGAGTACCCAAAATCGCTTCGTTGCGGGTACGTGCGCTCTTAAGTACTACGTAGTTTATGATACCACCAACATTATTGGCTGAGCCCTCGGCTCCCCAGCTTGAGCCGTCCCATATCCGGTAGAATGGCGTGCTGGTGGTTTTAGAATAGGCCATTATAATTGGCCCAGGAGTGACAGTGGGCGCCGACCAATTGGATAGGCGTGTAGTGACCGTCGCCTGGCGACTCACGCTGCCGGTATTCCAGCTAACAACACATGCAACGTCCTTCCTACTACTGTCCACCGTTGTAATATTAATTTCTCGGGTATATATATCGATAGCCGGCTCAGGAGTAGAGCCAATAGTCCACACGCCACCGCTCTGCCCCAGATAGTACACACCGGTACCAGGCAAGTTAGACCAAGCATCATCACCAATGTTACGCACGGCTTTGCAACCGCCCTCAGCTAACATGGTGGCGCGAGTTCTGTCGCCGGCTTGCACGGTGGATTGACGGCCATAGATTACCGCTCCGGTGAGCGCCGTGGCCAGGCATCCAAAAACTGCCACACCCAGCAAAATTTCTACTAACGAAAATCCTCTCTGGAATTTCGACTTGGCCGCGGAGCAGTCTACACAGCTGTGCAGGTTTTTAAGTCTTATTTCCACCCCCGAGTACGACATTTATATTTAGTATATGCACCGACAGGTGTGGGGTCAAGATTAATCATACCGACGGGTCTTATTATGACTATCTTATCCGTTTACGTTAGTGTGTGACGGGTATCTCGATCTTTTATATCCCATCCATAACTGTTAGGATTTTTAGATATACAATATAGGTCTGGAAATTCAAATATGCGAACCCGTAGCGAAAATACACGTCAAAAGATTATGCTTGCCGCCCGTCAACTCTTTTTGGAGCGGGGCTATGCGGCTGCCAGCATGGATGCTATTGCCGAGCGTACGGCCGTCACCAAGCAAACGCTATACAGTTACTTCTCCGGCAAGCGTGCCCTTTTTATGTCGGTGGTAGAAGATATCATGGGCAATTCACTTGCGTTTGACCTATCGCTCGATAAACCGCAAACCCATGATGAGTTACGGTCGGTGCTATATCGAGTTGGGAAGCATATTAACAGTGTCATCGTAGAGCCAGATTATATTCAACTACTCAGAGTTGTCGTTGCCGAGCCGGGCCTTGGAAAACTGTTCGAACGGGGGATAACCGTGCGAGCCCTGCGCTCATTAACTACACTTTTCGAGGAAGCGGACAGGAATGGTCTAATGGTCGCCAAGCACCCTGCGACTACCGCCCAATTCTTTATGGGGGGATTCGTAACACGCATATTCTTGCAGGGGCTGCTTATGCAGTCGGGTAAAAAAGGTATCCGCAAACAAACGAAATCAGAGCTATCTCAGTACGTTGATGAGTTCTTAAAGCATGCGGGTGTTATGTAGTGCCCCGCCACCGATCAAACTAAAACAGCGTGACAAAGGTACATAAAAAGCCCCAAGAAATACTCACTGGGGCTTTTTACATCTATATTTCTATTTGGTGGGTGATGAGGGATTCGAACCCCCGACATCTTCGGTGTAAACGAAGCGCTCTAGCCAACTGAGCTAATCACCCGGAGTACTGCCGGTGGCAGTACGAGTATTCGAAGCTAAGATTTACCCCTTGGGACACACCTTAGCCCGAACGACGCTATTATACCGAACAAATACGCTTGCTTCAAGGCCATCTATGCACGCACGAATGCATAGATGGCCGGCATGACTCAAGCCGAGGCCAAGTGAAGCCTACTTAGCCTTAGCCGAAAGCGTCACACTCGAGGCGCTCGCATTCCCTGCCGCGTCGATAGCCACGATATGGTAGTTATACGTCACGCCGCTGGTGGGTGCAGTGTCGGTGTAGCTCAATGTGGTGCCGGAGACCGTCGTGACCAAGGTGCTGCCGCGGTAGATGCGGTATCCAGTGACGCCGACATCGTCGGTGCAGGCGGCCCAGCTCAGGTTCACCGTCTTGGTGACCGTGCCAGTGACCGCCGTGAAGCCGCCGGGCGTACTCGGCGGTGTTGTATCTGCGGCCGTGGAGAGAGTTGGCGCAGTTGCCTGAGCACTGAGACTACCCAGGCTGTCGATGGCATTAATGTGGTAGGTGTATGAGGTGAGTGGCGTCAGGCCCGTATCGGTGAAAGTGAAGGTCGAACCGCTCACCGTGGCCACTACGACATTCTTCCGCAAAATTTGGTAGCTGACTATGCCGACGCTATAGGTAGGAGCGCTCCAAGTAAGTGTTTCGCTGGTGGCAGTAACACTAGCAACCTTGAAGTTGATCGGCTTGTTAGGCGGAGTGGCAACGCTTACGATGTTGCTCACTACGCTTTGGTTACCAGCGGCGTCAATGGCGTACACCTTGTATGAGTAGGCAACGCTAGGAGTAAGGCCACTATCTTGATACGTTATGTCAGTGACCGTAGCAATAAGCGTAGCGCCCCGGTACACACGGTAGCCGGTGACAGCAATGTTATCCGAGGAGGCTGTCCAGCTCAAGTTGACTTGCGTGGGGCTAGCCGCACCAGCCGTGAGCACTACGGCCATAGGCGCAGTAGTATCAGGAGTTAAGGTTGTGGTGCTAGCTGTATTTGAGCCTGCGCTCTGGTTACCAGCGGCGTCAATGGCGTACACCTTGTATGAGTAGGTAGTACCAT
>CAZDTZ010000042.1:0-6918 GCA_964508535.1 uncultured Candidatus Saccharibacteria bacterium | reverse complement strand
TGTCGCCATTGGAATCATTCGGCAAAGTTATCTTAACGTCTGCTATGGTGCACCATGGTCTGATTCAATTTATTCCAGATAGAAAGGTTCCATATTTTATGGGGCTTTTCTTTTTGAGCCAATTTTATATCTGTTAATTCTAGTTCAAGTCCCCTCTGATAGGAGGCTATACTGAGCTTTTGCCCACGATTTCAGCGGTTACCTTGTCGGCGTTTTTGTGATCCAAAGAGATCTTTATAGTTATGATATGATTTTTACAATGAATGAAATAGACAATACCGGTACTTATGACGGCTCGCCGCCTGACCAGCATTATCCTGATCGGGACGCCACTGGCCCGAACCAACCACGTAACGCAGCCGCAGAATACGCCGCTCTAGTGTATACGCCCTCAGCGCCAGATGACGAGGTTACCGTTGCAGCAAGTGCCTTGGAAACGGGGGAAGCGGCACGCGATGTGAGAGCGGCTCAAGCAGCATGGCTCGAAAGGCGCGGCATTGACCCAGCCCCAGCAAATACACCTCATCTCACGATGACACAACAAGAATTTGATTCGTTTAGAAATGCCCCCGAAGACAGCCTTCGCCCCATTAGGGGACTCTACAAAATACCCCAGGGCGATCAAACCAACTGTCAATATGTATTGATAGATATAGTGCCTGATGACCCTGCTCTACCTCACCAGTCCCAGCTGGTAAGGGTTGATGATTTAGACTTTGGAACAGTTGTCGAGCCTGGCGTAATTGCTCAGGACTTTCAGACTCCCGACTCAAGCCCGGATAGTCCTCTAACGCCTGAGTCTACGTACGTAAAAGTCGATATCGGCCGCGAGCTTTATGAGGCATGGGGAGAACTACAAACACTTGCGAAAAAAATAATCGGAAAGCAAACGAAAAACCCTTTAAGCGGCACGGTTTATTGGCGAGCTGGTGGCATTACATTTGTTGACCACGATGGGAATGAGGGTGTTCAAGATGATGCCTATGTTTTTGTCGGTAATCGCGATTCTGTCGGCAAGAGCCCGATTGTGCGCGCTATTGAGCTGACAGTTAACTTCCCCGGCAAATACGACTCGGTGTGTGCAGTGTCTGGCGAAGTGCAAGCCGCTGGAAATGATAAAAAACACATGGCTCAAGTTATAGGTCCAGAGGTAAAATTCGAACTCAAGGGTGAAGGTCTAGCAGCTCTTCAAGAAGCATATCGGAAACTCTATGCTGTGCCGGGCTTTGCGCTGACTGATGAACAAAGAGAGCGACGCGACATACTAATGAATGAGCACTTTACTCATGAGCTGTATGCTGCGGCAAGGGAAAATAGCGCTCGTGCAAGTGATGCATATTGGGGTGATGATTCGGCGCCACAATATCGACATCATGAATAGCCATAAGATAGATGCACGAGCCCGCTTTTATCCTCAACCTTCTCCTTTTTCGGAGCAACGTACTTCTTCGCATAATTGGCCCCGACGCCGCAATAACGATCATTCTGATGGCTCCTCTGTGTCAGCTTTATCCTCTAGTAGCTCACGGATTTCCTGTATGTCGCCTTCAGGATCATCTGGCAGAGTTATCTTAACGTCTGCTATGGCGCACCACGATGAATTTACAGATGCAAAAGCGTTCAATTTTTGAGCACTTTTATGTTTAAAAAATTTTCTGTTCTGTTTCAGGAGTTCAACTCCTCTTTGGCTGCGTTTAATTCTGGTTGCATAACCCTGCTTTAGGTAGTATTTGATAAAATAAACGCATGAATCTCCCCGTAAAGAATATCGCCTATATTGACGGCCAAAACTTGTACATGGGCACGAGCAAGAGTAGCCCAGTGTGGACGGTTAATTTGGCTCGCTTTCGGAAATACCTAAGCTCAAAATACGATGTCGAAGATGCATACTATTACCTTGGTTACGTCCAAGAAGGCATGAGTGTCGAGAAATTATATGAATCCATTCAAAAGGCAGGGTTCATTCTTGTTTTTCGCGAACACAACAGCGCAATGCTTGGCAAGAAAAAAGGCAATGTTGACGCTGATATTATCTTCTCGATTATGAAGCGGCTTTATCTTAAGGACAAGTTCAATAAAATCATACTGGTGTCGGGCGACGGCGATTACAAAATGCTTGTTGATTTCCTTATTGAGCAGAATAAATTTGAGAAGATATTGTTCCCCAATAGGCGATACCGTTCGTCGCTCTATAAATCGATAGATATTAAGCATGTCGCTTACCTTGACGATGCAGGCGTTAAAAAGAAAATCAAACAATAAAAAAGAGAAGCTTCCTTAGGTAGTGAGCCGTTCGGGGCGCTTCTCGTCTTAATAGGTTTGATTGTAGCACGAATGTGCTGCGTTTTCAATGTCCAGTCCGTGTGACGCAAATCACGGATATATTCCTTACATTTAATTGCATTGTTCCAGACTATATGGGTATCATTGAAATAGTGACCGTGGGGTCGGGTACGTAGAAATTAACAGTTTCAGGGGGTCGGGTATGAAAATGCTTCGTTCCGTGTCAGGTATCCTCAATATCCTAAAACACGTGTTAGTTTCTATGTATTGGGCTGCGCGGTCTTGTGCTGTGCGTGTAAAAAAAGGCCTGCAATGGGCCTTTTTGTTTTCTGCGACGACGGTTCTATTTACTTCCACCTTAACAGTATCTCTTGCAGGCTTCTCACCGGTCTTGGCGTATGCGACGAGTGATATCGCCACAAGTGCCGAAACATACAGTGACGGGTCGAACGGTGGGCAATGTAAAGCCTTCGTAAATGCCGCCGTTCAGGTAGCCACCGGGTCAAGCACGGGTGGCTACCAGCAGGGCTTTGCTGCGGGTGGAGCAATAGAGATCACCAACCCGGCAAATGCGATCAGGGGGGATATCATTCAAATAACTCCTGCGGGGAGTATCGACTCAACTGCCGAAAACCTCCATGGAACCGACTCGGCCCATAGATTGCACACAGCTATTATCCGTGCACCACGCAACAGCGACGGAACATTTAACGTTATTGACTCGAACTTTAACAACGACCTCGCTGTGCTTCGCCACACCCTTAACCCCTACACCTGGGCAAGTGGGAGTATCATCAAAATCTGGCGGTTTGCAGGCAGCGGCACAGTCCCCGGGGGGTGGTGGCTCGGGCCTTCACCAAGCGACGGCACGACCTTATCCCCATCTCCGGCGCCAGCCTCTGTGTCAGTCAATGTCCACGGCGCGGCAGGCAGTGCAGCGCTCGACCATATTGATATAACTTGGGAGGCCGAAGGCACAAATCAATGGTCAAAGCAAACGCAGTGGTTAAACACCAATGCCAGCGTTGCAAGTAGCGACTTTGCCTACAATATTCCCAAGCCTAGCAACGGCTGGCCGACCTCTTTGATAATTAGCTTTGATGTATATGGAACCGACGGCCGGGTACATTATGCGCCGCAGGGCATGCGTCGTATTTGCATAGCTAATGTGTCGTGCGCGTCTACATCAGTGGCGCCAGTTAATAGTGGCGCCACTGGCCAGAACGGCGGTGGAGGCGGTAGCCAAACAACCGGCTGCAGCCCTAGTGCCACTCAAGTTGCCTTTTTTGAAAGCGATAATTATCAGGGAACCTGCGTGGTAAAAGAGATCGGTAGATACGACGACCCGACCAGTCTCGGTATAGCCAACGATTCTGTATCATCCATAAAAGTTGGCAACCTGGTAAAAGTGCGCGCCTGCAACAACGCCGGCAATAACAGCCCATGTGAGGAGTTTACGGGTGATGACGCAAAATTGTCTGACAACTCCATAGGCGATAATACGATTTCGTCAGCCGAGGTGACTTCCAGGGGCGGCGTGCAGTTATGTACCGACCCCAATTACGGGGGTACGTGCGTTGCGTTCGGCCTCGGGTCTGTTAACGATCTCGCACAATTCGGGCTGAGTAGCAACGTGTCTTCAATTAAAGTTTCGAGCGCCAACACACTGTTCATGTTCAGTGACCTCAACCAGACTGGCACGCCAAGTGCCTGGAATTCCGACGTGCCCGACCTCGCCCCTCATTCCTGGGATAACTTTGCGCGCTCAATTAGGATTGAGCCAGTCAATGACACCACTTGTTCTATCGACCCCAATGCCAACGGCATATATCTGTACCGCGATGGCAATTTTGCAACGGGTGGTGGTTGTAAGTTTGTCAGTAGCGATGTCCCAGACCTACGCCCTTCAACATTTAACGGCTTTACGGGTATTAAATTTGTTGGTAACTACCAATACCACTATCTGGTGAGCGTGTATAAAGATGCTAACTATGGCAATTTCTGCGGATCTTATTGGCTGGACCAGCCGTGGATGGCTAATCCAGATTGTACGCTGGCCCAGGGTGGGGTAACGTCACTTAAGATCACTCCGTATACGCCGCCAACCCAGGCCCAGAATATCGCGGCACAGGCGTTGCGGGACCATACAGGGTCTGACGCAGTAGTTGATAACGATCTGGGTACCGAATGGATTGGTGGTCATCAGGTGCCCTTGGGATTCGTGTTTCAGAATCCGGTGGTCATAAAATCGGTGGTGGTATTCGATCGTAGCCAGTCTAATACCGATAATAATCAGGACAACAAGTCCAAGTTAGTATTTTCGGACGGCACCGTTATACAAAATATCGACATGGGCAGCGGCGGCCCGCGCTGTGCCGAGGTAGATTTCCCGGCTAGGGCTTATTCGTGGGTAAACGTGATCCCGGATGATGCCTCGGGCAACAATGGGTTACGCGAAGTGCAGATTTGGGACACCAGTGGTGACGTGTTCTCTAACAACAACTGTATAAACAAATACACTATGACCCCCGTATCCGGTGTAGGCCCTGCGCCCCTCGTAAGCTGGCCAACGGTCACGATACCTACCGCAGTTATTACATCACCGGCCAACAACACCGTTTTCCCTGCTGGCACTACCACGGTAGGGCTCGATTTTAACACCGGTGACTCGTTCCGCGTACATGTCTGGGGTAACAACTACGACAACCTTGGCGACTGGTCGACCGCGACCCACGCCGATATTGCTAACCTCGCATCCGGAACCTACGCTTGGCAAGTGCAAAGCCGCAATGCGGCGGGCGAGGGGCCGTGGAGCTCCATCACCACGTTTAGTATTAATACAGTGCCGGTTGTGGAAGGCGGCCAGCTGGCCATGACGGCGGGAACAACACAGACTATCCAGGTACAAGCATCTGACGCCGACTCCAATCCGCTCGCTTTGAGCGCTACGGGTTTGCCCGCCTTTGCCTCCTTTACCGACAATCACGACGGCACCGCCACGCTTACCTTAAACCCCAGCAGTTCGCAGACCGGCACGTTTACGGTGACGGTAATAGCAAACGACGGACAAACCACCGGTAGCGGCCAAATTCAGGTTACGGTTGCTGCGCCAACACCGCCTACAGGCACTATAACGGCCGGTGTGTACGAACTGGTAAATCCAAACAGTGGCAAAGTTTTGGATGTTAATGGTGGCGGCACCTCCGATGGCACTAATGTGCAAATTTGGACGGACGGTGGTGACCAATTGTGGCAGGTTAGCCAAAATACCGACGGCACGTACAAGCTCACCGACGTAAACAGTGGCAAAGTTCTGGACGTAAATGGTGGTAATACCGCTGATGGCACTAATGTGCAGATCTGGACCGACAACGGGAGCGGTGCTCAAAAGTGGGCATTTACTCAGAACACCGACGGCACGTACAAGCTTCTCAACACCAACAGTAATAAAGCGCTCGATGTAAATGGTGGCGGCACCTCCGATGGCACCAACGTCCAAATTTGGACGGATAACGCCAGCGGCGCCCAGAAGTGGCAGCTGGCCGCAGCGAGCGCACCCCCGTCACCGCCGCCCGCCGGCAGTTACCAAGCCCAGTATTACAACAACCAGACCCTTTCCGGCACACCGGTGCTAACTAGGTCAGAGAGTACCATTAATAACGATTGGGGTGGCGGTTCACCCGATCCATCGGTGGCCGTTGATCATTTCTCGGCTCGTTGGACTAAAACTGATCATTTTGATGCCGGCACGTACCGCTTTACGGCCACCGGCGATGATGGTCTACGGCTGTATATCGACGGCGCACTCATTATCGATCAGTGGATAGACCAAGGTGCAACCACATATACTGCCGACAAAACGTTGGCTGCCGGCGACCACACCATCGTCTACGAATATTACGAAAATGGAGGCGGGGCCGTAGCAAAACTGAGTTACGCCCTGGCCCCTACGCCGCCGCCTGTCGACCCAAACGCCTACCAGGCCCAATATTTTAGCAATATGAGCTTGTCGGGTACGCCCGTTTTCACGGCTACCGAAGCCACTATTGATCATGACTGGGGTGACGGCTCGCCGGATGCTTCAGTCCCAACTGACGGCTTCTCGGCCCGCTGGACCAAGACGGTCAATTTTGACGCCGGCACCTACCGCTTTACCGCTACGGGTGATGACGGCCTGAGACTCAAAATTGACGGCCAAACCGTGATCGATAAGTGGATCGACCAGCCAACGACGATCTATACTTTGGACAAAACACTAACAGCCGGTGCTCATACTATCGTGTACGAGTACTACGAGAATCAGTACAGCGCGATCGCTAAGCTCAGTTATCAGCTAGCGCCAACACAGACCAACCTGGCAGCGTCCGGCACCGCCTACAGGTGGTGGAAAAATACATCGTCTACCTCCAACAGTAATAAGGTAGCAACGCCGTCGCTTAACGACGGTAACACCTTAGACGACGTATCGTTGGTAACTGCCGGCCAGACCGACAATGCTAACGCCTACGAAGCTGCGGGTGTCACCTGGGGTACTGCCAAGACGGTTAGCTCGGTTGAATTTATTAATGGCAGCTGGGCTGATAGCGGCGACGGGGCCTTCACTGCGAACTTTAAGCTGCAGTTTACAACCGACGG
>CAZDTZ010000041.1:0-7232 GCA_964508535.1 uncultured Candidatus Saccharibacteria bacterium | reverse complement strand
GCATGCCGTACATTGTGATTGTGATCGACGAGCTGGCCGACCTGATGATGATGGCCGCCCGCGACGTCGAAGCCCTCATTGTTCGTATCGCCCAGAAGGCCCGCGCCGTGGGTATCCACTTGGTGCTTGCCACGCAGCGCCCATCAGTCGACGTCATCACCGGGCTAATCAAAGCCAACGTGCCAGCCCGTATCGCCTTTACTACTGCCAGCCAAGTTGATAGCCGTACGATTATCGACCAAATGGGCGCCGAAAAGCTTCTTGGCCAGGGTGACATGCTGCTGTTAACTGCCGACATGCCGAAGCCAAAGCGCGTACAAGGTGCCTTTATCGACGAGCCCGAGACCGCCAAGGTGACCGACTTTATCCGCATGCAGCGTCCGCCACAGTACAACGACGAGATTATCAGCCAGCCTGTCCAGCTCAACGGCAAGGGCGGCATAGTAGCCGACTACGGTGCCAATGACGCCGACGACACCATGTTCCAGGACGCGGTGCGTTGCGTTATCGAAGGACACAAGGCCAGCACTAGCTTGCTGCAGCGCCGCCTGCGTATTGGCTACGGCCGCGCTGCGCGCCTGATTGAAACTATGGAAGAACAGGGTATAGTGGGCCCGGCTGATGGCGCTCGCCCGCGCGAAGTGCTGGTTAGCTCGCTGGATGAAGTCTTTGGCAGTGCCGCCCCTGCAGCCGCAGCTCCATTGTCGCAGCCAGAGCAAGCAGAATAAACTGCGGTATGTGATAAAGAACACGGTGAGTTTGATTTTTGTTCAGTACGCTGGAGGTAATCAACTAAATAGGAACTAGGCATGGCAGGGAAGAGACGATCTTCTGAAGGCATTGGTGATCATGGCGAGGGTGTACGAGATTACGTCGATAGATTGTACCGAGAGATTTCGAGCGAAGCTAAACCTCATAAAGATGCTCTAAAATTTATCGGAGGTATCGCAGTTGGCCCAGAAGATACGCAAGCCTATCGAGACAAGCTTGAAGCGGCTGCGGAGCTCAGACAAGACGAACCAAGAGCCTATAGACCAGTAGACCCAGAAGCCCGTGAGGGCAAAGTGCCGCCAGGCGAAGAATATGCGCATTATCCGGTGCGTGAGAGAGTGGAGCTAATTATCTATCCCAGGAGCACCGTAGATATCGGCCCGGACGTCACCGGCTTAGATTACGTTTTACGCTTTCCACCCAGGGAAGATCCTCGTTAGAAACGTGATATAGTGCACATCCATAAGCGTTCGTTATTTGTTACGCTGAGCGTAGTGATGAATCAGACATGGAAAGATTGCTAGAGCCAGCACCAGTTGATCCTTTTAGTGGGCTTCCTCTTTCATTTTTTCCAAATCCAAGCTTGCCGCCAGTCCAGCCTTATGGTGCAAAAGGCTACGACCGGATGAATACCGACATCCACCATTTTGATGGCCCACGCAAGGCGTTGGAGGCTACCGTTGCAGGCGCTGCATACCGCAGCAGGCGCGTCCAGAGTGGACGATGCGCTTTGAGCACGAGCTAGATCACAGGAAGTACGCTACCTTACCCTTACCTCCAACAGAGGATAAGCAGTGCAGTGGGATACTTGCCGCCGAAACCGGCTATATACCTGAGTATGGTATTAGCTTTGCTGGAGGTGAAGCCCACGTTGCTCGGATGGCGCCTGTCGAGCGGCAATTTTTGCGGGTAAGCGGGCAAGTGCGGGTGGGGAATGACGGAGAACTCGCGCGTGACTTTCTGCTCGACGTTGCAGCCAGGAAGGGGGTGAGCCAAACAGAACTGGATAGACTGATCGAGTTCTTGGACATGGCAACTAACCCGCGTGCTTCGGAGGCTCGGCAGCTAGAATTAGCTCAAGGCATACTTATGAATGGCATCCGCATGATGGTTACCCCGCAGCTCAAGCAAATGTACATCAGCGGCAGGAGCCGTCATGTCATGCGCCCTGGTATACCTCGTGATCCAGTTTTGTTTGTGCGTAAAGAGCTGATGAGTGGTCTACTAAAGCCACAAGACTTTATCGGCTCGCTAGCGGTGCGCTGTTTCAAACTTTGGAATGCAGGCAAATTAGTAACTGCGTAGCGTTCTAATAGCGGTAGTGGTCGGGCTTGAATGGCCCCATGGCTGGGATGCCGAGGTAATCGGCTTGGTCTTTGGATAGCTCGGTGAGCTTGCCGCCGAGGGCTTCGAGGTGTAGTTTGGCGACTTTTTCGTCCAGTTCCTTGGGTAGGCGGTAGACACCGACGTCGTATTGCTTGGTCCAGAGTTCCAGCTGTGCCATGACTTGGTTGGAGAACGAGTTGCTCATCACAAACGATGGGTGGCCAGTGGCGCAGCCCAGGTTTACGAGGCGACCTTCGGCCAGCAGGATGATGCGATGCCCGTCCGGGAAGGTGTAGAGGTCGACTTGCGGTTTGACCTCTTCTTTTTTGATGCCCTTTAGATGGTTGAGGGCGTCGACTTGGATCTCGACATCAAAGTGGCCGATGTTGCAGACAATGGCGGTGTCCTGCATTTTTTTCATGTGGTCCAGTGTGATGATGTCTTTGCAGCCCGTCGTGGTCACAAAGATATGACCTTGAGCAGCGGCTTCTTCCATGGTGACGACTTCGAAGCCTTCCATCATGGCTTGCAGGGCGCAGATGGGGTCGACTTCGGTGACCAGTACGCGGCAGCCGTAGGAATCTAATGATTGGGCACAACCTTTGCCCACGTCGCCGTAACCAGCCACAACGGCAATCTTGCCGGCAAGCATGACATCAGTAGCGCGCTTGATGCTGTCGACCAGTGATTCGCGGCAGCCGTATTTGTTGTCGAACTTACTCTTGGTGACTGAGTCGTTGACGTTAATTGCTGGGATTTTGAGGGTGTCTTTGCGCAGCATTTGGTAGAGGTGGTGGACACCTGTAGTGGTTTCTTCGCTGACGCCTTTGATGTCGGCCAATAATTTGGGATATTTTTCGTGGACCAGGCCAGTGAGGTCACCACCGTCGTCGAGCAGCAGGTTGGGGCCTTTGCCGTCGTCAAACTTCAGTGTTTGCTCAGTACATTCCCAATATTCCTTCTCGGATTCGCCCTTCCAGGCAAATACCGGGATACCGGCCTTGGCCATAGCGGCGGCGGCGTGGTCCTGAGTGCTAAAAATATTGCAAGATGCCCAGCGGACTTCAGCACCCAGATCGATGAGCGTTTCGATCAAAACGGCGGTTTGGATGGTCATATGCAGTGAGCCAGCGATGCGCGCGCCTTTAAGCGGCTTTTTGCCTTCATACTCGGCGCGCAGCGACATCAGGCCGGGCATTTCTTTCTCGGCCAAAATAATTTCTTTGCGGCCCCAGTCAGCCAAGGTGATGTCTGCTACTTTGTAATCGTGATCTGCCATAAATTTACTCCTTTGTTAGGCTTGAAGGTAACGGTTGGTGGAACGTATCTTCGTAGCGCTTAGTGATCTGGTTACTGGTAAACGTGTGGGTTTGGGTGCCAACAGCCTCGATGGCGTAGGTGCCGCAAACGGCGCCGAGCTGGGCACAGTCTTTGAGCGGCCAACTTCGGGCGTAGCCGTACAAAAAGCCGGAGCGGAAGGCGTCGCCAGCGCCGGTGGGGTCGGCAACTTGCGCGGGTTTGGCCACGCCGACTTCGATTGGCCGGGGCACACGTGTGCCTTCGATGACCGAGCCTTTTTTGCCCAGCGTGGTCAGGACAATGGGTACGGTTTTTTTCATGTCAGCAATGCTCATGCCGGTTTTTTCACTGAGCAAGGTAATTTCGTAGTCGTTGAGGATAAGGATTTCTGCGGCGCGGATGCCTTCCAGCATTTTGTCGCCGGGAAGGTTAGAGACCTGCTGGCCAATGTCATAACATAGGCGCAAGCCCCATTTTTTGCACTCTGCTACTTGGCTGCGCATGGCTTTGGGGTCATGAGCCGAGACGACAACAATTGGGTTTTTGTCTTTCCAGAGTTCCAAAGTGAGCGAGCTGCTGTCGAACATCGCACCAGGGTAAAAGCCGCCGACTTGGTTTTGGTCGGTGTCGGTAATGACGTTAAAGGTGGCGGTCGGCAGTTGGCTGCGGTGGACGTGCGAGATGTCGACGCCGTCGTTCGCAAGTTTTTGCATATACACTGCGCTGTCGGCGCCAACCGCGCCCAGCAAAATAGGGGCTTCGCCCAAAAGCGCAAGCGAGTACGCGATGTTTGCGCCGTTGCCGCCGTAGGCATCCTGCAGATCGTCTAGTAGCACCGAAATTGAGAGGGAATCGAGTTTTTCGGGTTTAATCAATTCGCGGTACTGCCCGCCAAAATGCATAATGCGATCAATGGCGATCGAGCCGGAAATGATAATGGGGGTTTTCTTCATCCCCTCAATGGTAACAGGGGTTCGCTTAGGGAACAACTGTGGCGTAGGATTTTACGTTTTCCGTCCGCGTTTCAGCACGGCGCTGCCGGCGGGTTGGGCTACCACCTGTCGTTTGGCGGCGCGAGCAATTGCCAGGAACACGGCAAATTTTTCTTCACGGGCGACCGGATCCTCGGGCATAGCAGCCGCAACAGTTGCGGCGTCTACAATGCGATTGCGTCGGGCATAGGCAAGCGCCACAATACGGTGGGCGTCGACACGCGCAGAGTCCGGATCTCTCCCCAATATTGGGTTGTTTCTAGGGCTGCTATTGCTGCTTGTGGCGTTCTACCATGCACCAAAAGAGCAATATGGTGCGCAGTAATGAGGTCGAGCTCGTTGCGGAGATAGTCTTGGTGACGCTGCAGCGTTTCGTAGGCTTCGGCCTGCGCGGGATCTTCGCACAGTGCTGCCGCTTCTTCTCCCGCAGCAGAGAGCGTAGCAATTGTTTCTCTTTCCAGCATATGAAGCAAGCGCCGGGCACCTCTGATGTCGGTTTCGGCTTGGCGCTGTGCAACATGGGTTATTGTCTCGACGCGGCTGATTCTTTCATGTTGGGGGATGTATGTTCGCCTGCTTGGTATGAGGTTGTTGGCATATCTGCCGGCTCGAGCAAAGTCTCCGGCAGTAACGAAGTCTTCGATAACTTCAAATTTTTGTGACATAGAGTAGTCATCCCAGTGCTGGGTAAAGCCAGCGTCCATGGCGAGCGTCAGTGGCGTGTCCTCGGCAGGCTTAGAACCACGGGCATTACTACGGCGATATTTGTGCAGCTTGAGCAAGCCATGCGGGAGGTAGTAGTCAGAAAGTTGTCCAACTTCAAAGTCGGCATGGCTGTTGTGCTCGCCTGCCGCGTAGTATTCGACAAGGGCGAGCGTAATGCGTTGAGCCTGATGTCTTCTACCTTCTCGGTTTAGTTGCGTTCGAACTGCACTCGCGGTTTCTCGATTGCTGTTCTGGGCGTATTGAATACCGGTGGCCACAAGGATGTCTTCGCGGCCAGGGAGCTGCGTCGGACCAGGTTGACGTGGCGAGTAGGCTACCATTACCCGGTCGAGGTGGGTGTCAGGCTGGCCAACAACTGAATTTTCCAGTTCGTGTACCCTATTGTGCTTGGGTGCCAGGTACGGACGCTCGCGATCATAACGAGCGTTAAGAGCGGCAGTGACCACGCTTTCCCAAGCAGCTTCGGCATACGGGGCTGGTATGCGGGCAAGGTTGGTTAGCGCCCAACGGTTTGATACGCCACGCGTGTCAGAGTTCTGCAGACTGTCGAATACTTCTTGCCCAAGCGGATGTCCTGGGCCAGCGACCACGGCAAGCCGAGCGCGGTCGTGGTCGTCTGAGGCGAGGGCAAGCGCTTCTGCTACTAGCCAATCACTCTGAAGTGTGGGGTCGGTCATAGCGGCGAGCTCGCCAATATTGGTTTGGCGAGAGATTCTCTCGGGGCTAGTATCAGTCATTTGTTCAATGTATCACAAAGTGCATATTACGCAACGTAGGGTGTTACGCGGCGACTATTTTACTAACGGTGGTTTGCCGAACGGGTTGTGCCGCCGCACGCTCTTGTAGCGGGCACTGTACACGCGCACGCCAATATTAGTACTAGGCGCGGTTTGTGGGTTGCGGGAAGACGCCGTCGAGCCATGCGGCAATATCTGCTTCAGATGGTTTATAGCCGGTCGTGCGGCCAATTTCTTCTCGTGCTTCTAGCGCGTAGGCCTCGATCCCGGCGCGTAGTATTGGACCAATGACATTGGTAACCTCTCCGATCAGTGCGCGTTTTTCCTTAACGTCCTCACCAGGGTCTTCACTAAACTTCCGTCCCCAAACACTACTTATTAAATCACGGTAGGGTATAGAAGCGGCCTTAACTGCGGGCTGGTCCATCGCCCTTTGGGCAATCTCCCATAAAGCACCGAGCGCCGCCACTTCAGGGGTGTTGGCCGCCTTTACTACGTTATGATGCTGGGTGTCGTCGTAGATATTACTTTTAAGCTTCTCAGCACTCACTGTTGTTAGGTAGTCGCTTGATGCGACCAGCACATCGCTCTGTCTCCCTCCCCACAATGCCCATAAACGTTCGGCTAGTACCCTATCGGTTCCAATCGTTTCAGGAGTTCTGTCGCTCCTCTTTTCATCTGGATTAAAGCTTGGACCGCTGGCGTAACCTTCCTGTTTTTCGGCGTGGCGTTGGTGTAGGCCGTTAAGGGCTCGGCCGACTTGTCGCATTTGTGGTTCGCTCAGACCCCGACTTTTTGAGAACGCCTCCCAACTTGACTCGCCTTCACGGACCTCGCCAGCCGTTGCCGCTCCCATAGCAATCGTTTGCAACGCATCTATTTGCGGCCATCGACCGTTAGAATGAAGTGTGGCCATCACTACCGCATCAGACATGCGGGTGCCGCGACGTTCTCCCAACTCTTTGATAATGGTTTTTTCGACAACTGCATCTGCTGCTAACGCACCAATAGCAGGTGGGTGAACGTTGGGTTCACTATCACGTGATGTGAAAGCTTCAGCTGGTGGCGACAGGACACTAGTCATAAATAAACATTAGCATATTATTGTATCTTGGTCAATTTTAGTAGAGACGTAAGTATCGCAGCCCACGAGTTGCTCAAATTGTTATTTTATAGTACAATTACCCCTGTTATCAACTAACCTGTGTGCGGCGAGGTGCCGTATACATCGGCCAGGAGACATACGTCAACTGGTCCGATTCCGAAGGAGGAATGCATGAATCAGTACGAAATCGCAGTACTGTTCCACCCAGATCTCGAAATTGATCTGGACAAGGCGACCACTAAGGTCGAAAAAATCTTTACCGACAATGGCGGTAAG
>CAZDTZ010000040.1:0-7478 GCA_964508535.1 uncultured Candidatus Saccharibacteria bacterium | reverse complement strand
GCATACGGCCACCCGCTAAGCAAGGTGCCGTTTGCCCTGTAGGCGTAGATTTGCATAGGACCCCCGGCCGAACCAGCTTGCTGGGCGTTTATGATTATCTCTTTGGCGCCGTCGCCATCAACATCACCCACCGCAGGCGGCCCTTGGGCGGCATTTACATAGCCTCCGGTGTTCGGCAGCGTCCAGCTGGCTTGTAATGTTCCCTGGTAGTTGTACACAAACAAATTGTTGTACTCGGCATAGATGATTTCTGGATGTCCATCGCCGTCCAAATCGGCAATTGTCGGCGGCTCAACTACCCAGCGCACGCCGGTTGGGGATAGTGTTTTGGGGAAACTGCTGATCTCGCTCCCGTTTAACTGGTAGGCATGTAGTTGTGTGCTCGCACCACTGTACAGATGGGCAATCATGACCAACTCTGGTTTTCCGTCACCATTCAGATCGGTAACCGATACATTTGGGTCTTCACCTCCCAACCAGTTGAACGTCGGCTTTGGCCAGCCGGGATACAATGTGCCATTAGATTTAATAACGTACAAGCGCGTCTGGCCATTAATATTGGTATTCGCGGCAACGACTACTTCTGGCAGCAGATCGCCGTCTAGGTCCACGGCGATGGGCTCAACCTGAAAGAAATCACCGCTGGTTACTGTAACCGGCCATCCAGCCACGGCAGAGCCGTCTTTATGGAACGCATACACCTTATTGCTGTTCGTTGGAATGATGACCTCCTTTTGCCCGTCGCCGTCCAAATCGGCAAATATGGCACCCGGTGTATCGCATGTGTTGCTGTTGGGGGTGGCATTAACGCAGCTGACGTGCGGTATGTACTTGGGCCAGCCACTGACCAATTTGGACTCTGCGTAGGCGGTGGAGGTGGTTGAAGACGACGTCCCATTCGTAGCGTATACCGTTAACCGAACGGTATACGGTTGTTGATCGGTAAAACTGCTCGTATCGATCGTTGCCAACGAGCCACTACTCGCTAAGGGCGTCAGCCCTCCGCCGGTCAGTGTTACGCCGGTTGTACTGTAGCTTGAGGGTGCCGTGCCACTCCCCCATTCCACAGTGTAATGGTCAAAGGTCAGACCGTTTTTGGCGTTGGCAACCCCCTCTATGCCCACGGTACCAATAGACATAATATTGAGCGGGGTGGCAAGTGAGTCGTCAAAGTTATCAACCGCGACATCAAATATGTTGTATTGATACGATGAGCCACCGCCCGTAGTAGCAGTCAACCGGAAGGTGTAGCTGCCATCAGCCAACGTCCCTGTATCCAGCGAATAGAGCGTACCGGCCGTGACTGGTGTGGAGCTGGTGATCAGGGTTACCCAGCTTGTGGGCGATCGGCCGGCGCCGACCTCCAATTTGTAACTGGAAAAGTTACTGCCGTTTGCCGTACCCGAGAAGGTTACGGCACCACTAATGGTGCTGCGTGAGCTCGGACTGGTTATGACTGGCGCGAGCACTGTTGGCGAGCTGGCGGCCGCCACGGCTGCGTCGGCTTTAATTCTGCCATAGCCAAACGTATCGTCGCGCCCCGCCGTCCCCAGATCCTGACTGCTGGAGCGCAAAATCTGCCGAATTTGTTCGGGTGTGAGGCTGGGATTTACGGCCAGCATAAGCGCTGCGAGACCGACAACGTGCGGCGTGGCCATCGACGTACCCGATATATGACAATAGTTGGTATTCACTACGGACACGCCGGTACACGTAATGCTGGCCAGGCTGGATTTTAGCGATAGGATATCAACGCCCGGCGCGGTGACGTCCACGCGGGCGCCGGTGTTGGAGAAGCTGGCAATGGCATCGTTTGAATCGGTTGCGCCGACAGTAATAGCGTAGTCGGAATTGGCTGGCGAGTTGTCGAGAGCGTTGCCAGCATTGTTGCCGGCCGCCACAATAGCCGTAACATTGCGGTCATGTTCATACTTGATCGCATCGTCTGAAATCGACGAACCACAGACGCAGCTCCAACTATTGTTGGTAACTTTTGCGCCATTATCCGCAGCGTACTGCAGCGCTAGGGCTCCATCGGACAAAGCGCCATTGCCATTGCTATCCAAAAACTTCACCGGCATTATTTTTGTATTCCAGCTTACCCCCACAACGCCGGTACCGTTATTACCAACGCCGGCAATAGTGCCGGCCACGTGGGTGCCATGGCCATTATCGTCCAAGGTGTTGTTAGTGCCGCTCAAAAAGTTCCAGCCGTACACATCGTCAATGAAACCGTTATTGTCGTCATCGCAAGTATTTGTGGCTTTATTTTGTGGCGCGCCGGTCCAGCAACGGTCGCCAGCCTGGGTGTTGCCGCTTTCACCCGGGTTGGTCCAAATATTATTGGCCATGTCAGCATGCGTTCGATCTACGCCCGTGTCGATAACAGCCGCAACAATAGAGCTTGATCCGGTCGTCGTGTCCCACGCCGTGGCTGCATTGATTTTCTTCAACCCCCAGAGGTCATCGTAGGCCTGCCCCCAAGAGCCAGAGCTACTGTAATAGGGGTCGTTGGGTACTACCGTGGCATGGATGTCATAGTCCTTTGATACGGATTGCACGTTTGGATCTTTTTTGAGCTCTGCCTCCAGCTGTTCTATGTCCGGGTAAATCGCTTTGCCATTGGCCTCTTTCGCCGCGATGCCGCGGTTTGGATCGAGAGAGATCTTATACCAACCAAAAATCTCAGCGTTCGATTTGGACTTTTGGTTTAGCTTTGCGACGCGTCTAAAGCCCAATGCTCTGTGCCTCTTCAGGATAGTATTCGTGGTAGCGTCACCCGTGTTATTAACGTCCCCTTCTTTGAGGGTGGCCCGACTATTCGCTTTATACTTAACAAGAATGGCATTGGCCGAGTAAGAGCCCTCTGGTGGTGTGCCCGTCGACACGGCCCTCAGGGCGAGCGGGTGCGGCCCCACGAGAATAAAGACAAGGGCACCCACAATAATCTCCAAGGCAACGCAAACCTGCAAGCTGTTGTAGAGGCTGAGATGCGGCATAAAGGGTAGTCTTTTAGCCAGGGCTGTCGATAGGAGTTGTCGTGTCTGTATTATCCGACGTGGCATAGGGGGCCACCTTTATGCATAAGTGCTTTCTTAAGCATAGATTATCACAAGGCAAACCGCAATCTTCGCTTATAGTACACTTATCTAAGTGAGGCGCATTAAAGTATTGGCAAATCAGAAGAACATAGTATGGCTTTTAATTGTCCTTGGTATCATCGGTATCACGATTAGTATTTTCTTATATGCGAACGAGCCAGAACAGCTTAAAATAGCCGCCCATCTGAGACCCGTGGACGTTAATTCGGCACCATCTTCGGTTAAACCTAGCAAACAAACTGTCGCTACTTACACCGTTCCACCTAATCATCCTAGATATATTGCTATACCTGCTATTGGTATAGCAAATACGCCCGTAATTAAGTTGGGGGTGCTCAGTTCGGGCGCTATAGCTACGCCAAATAATATGTATGAAACGGGCTGGTATGATAACAGCTCGTTGCCAGGCCAGAAGGGGGCTATGTTTGTGTATGGCCATGTTTCCAGTTGGGCGGCCAATGGCGTATTTTACAACTTAAAAAAACTTGTTGCCGGTGATAGCGTAATTGTTAGCACGGGCGATGGAAGAACTTATACATATAAAGTAGTGTCATCAAAGGTTTATCCCTATAACAATGTCGACATGGGCCAGGTTCTTTCTCCAATAAGTAGTAGTTCGCCGGGGCTTAATCTGATGACCTGTACTGGGCGTATCATCAAAGGCACGAGTGAATTTAACCAGAGGTTAGTTGTTTTTACGAAACTAGCGTCGTAGGCTATTCAGTCTACGCTAGAAGCTCTGCCGCTAGTTGTGGAACGTCGCCTTAAAGACAGCCCAGAAAGTAGCAGTAGTGTGCTGATTATTAAAACAGTTCGCGCTGAAGAGTTATTGGTGTTGGGCGTCCCGAATCCAGTGTTCGGAGCTCCTGGGCTGCTCGTCGTGCTAGTCGTGCTCGCTCCTAATACATAGCCGAGCGCATTGCCGAAATTATCGACTGCCATGCAGAACACCGTTGATGTACAGGAGATACTCGTAATGCTGGTCGGGTCATCAATCAAAACGGGGCTGCTCCAGCTCGTACCATTAAAGCTCATGTAGTTTCCTTGATCGTCAACAGCTATACAAAATGCCGAGCTCGTGCATGAGACGCCATTGATATGGTTAGTCCCATCGATGCTCTGCGGTGAGGACCACGAGCTTCCGTCAAAGGCGAGTACGTTCCCGTGGTCATCAACGGCCTGGCAGAATGACGACGACGTGCAGGAAACCGATACAAGGTTGTTCGTATCGGAAGAATTTACGTGAGTCCAGGTGGAGCCGTTGTACTCTGCCGCCTCGCCGGAACTAGCAACTGCCATGCAGAAAGAACTGCTGGGGCACGATAAGCCTAGTACTTGTGCACTGACAATTTGAACGGGGGCCGACCAAGTATTGCCATCATAGGTAAAAACGTATCCAAATAAGCCACCGGTAGCGCAAAAAGTAGCAGAAGCGCAACTTATTGCGTTTAGTATAACGGAAGGCGCCGGAGTATGCAGCTGTTGAGCTGCACTCCAGGATGAGCCGTCGTACGTTGATACATTATCACTGCCTACAGCAACACAAAAGCTTGACGATACACACGACACATTGTTTACCGCTGGAGTGATCGCCGAAGGGGCCGACCAACTATGCCCATTCCAAGTGAGTTGGTTCTGATTTATATCAAGCGCAAGACAATACGACTCTGAGACGCAAGAAACAGACCTCATATTCGCACCGGTCATGAATGCAATCGCAGAAGCCCAGGTAGAGCCATCGAAGGCGTAAATATAATCTGGATTAGCGCCTGCAGATCCCGCAAAACATTGGCTGCTGCTAATGCATGCAACACTTAATGTATTGTTAGCGCTACTTACGGTGATGTCGCTGCTCCAAGTGCCACTCGAATAAACGTAAGAATTACCACCTTGAGCCACTCCCACGCAAGATGTGGTGCTTATACAGTCCATGCTATTGAAATTATTGCTGGCTACCGACCCATATGATGCCCAGTTGGTGCCGTCATAGGTATAGGCGGCGCCATTTTGGTCGCCGGCAGTGCAGAAACTACTTCCTACACAAGAGACTGTCATAAGGCCGGCTCCTGTAACAGAAGTTGGCGTCCAGCTCGCCCCGTCGTATTTATATGCGTTACCACTAAAACCTACAACCATACAAAAAGTGTCTGACGTACAAGATACCGAGCTTATACCGCTGCCGCTAAGCGATAGAGCCGAAGACCACGAAGACCCATTGTACTGATAATAATTACCGTTGTAAGAACCCACTATACAAAAAGTAGTGGAAGTACAAGAAACAGAAGACAAATAATCCGAATTCGATAGTATCATTGGTGCGCTCCAACTCGAGCCATTGTACGAGATTGCCTCACCCCTGTTCCCGGTAACTGCCATACAAAAATTGGCGCTCGTACAAGAAACGGTATATAAATATCCGTCTGTGGTCGTTCGTGCCGCTGCCGACCAAGAGCCGCCGGTATATGTTGCCGCGTATGATGCGCCTACCGCCATACAAAAACCACCGCTGGTGCACGACATCCCGTTAATGTTCGCAGACGAAGTGTTGTCTATCGTACTGGGCTGGGACCAGCTAGGACCACTACTGGCAGAAGCTAAAGAGCCAAATGCTAGCGCAACAGGGCTAGCTATAAGCAAAGACACAAGAAAGATTCTGAGTAAGTTTTTGATATAGCCCCCCATGTACTACTCTCTCCGAAAGTACTTATCTTTATATTAAAGCATACCATAACTACTGGCCAGCGATTGATACTGAAGAACCATCGTGTACGCTATAGCAGCTCAACTGATGGTAAACTCAGTGACTTTGCCGACGGTGTGATCGCCGGGCTGCGATACCTTAATCGTGGCCGTCAATAGCCCGGGCTTCTCGATAATGATTGGCAGCCATTTGCCAGTCGCTTCGTGCATTTGCGAATATGGTATGTCACTTGGCGCAAACCAATGCATCTGTTCTTGTAGTCTTGGGTCTTCGGTGACGTCTGCAAAATAGACAGTAAGCTTTAAATCAACCAAGCCAGTCGGCTTATCCATAAAGTATTGAAGCTGTGCAGCCTGGGTCAAGGTGGCCTTGATGCCAAATTGCTCCGTAAGCTCTTTTTGAGCTATCTGCTCAGGGTCGTCACCCGGCTGAAAAAAACTTCCGAAGCCATCGGTTGTTGTTTTGCCTTCCTTTGTCCATGTCTGCAACAAAATATTTCCATCGCTGCGACGAGGTAGAACCATCACTGAGTATCGCTTATCTGGCATAGCCTAAGTATACGTAGGATTATTCAAAACAAAAAGATCTTTGACAATCCTCAATAGGAGTTAGGTCTCTCGTGGAACGCAATAGCCAGCTGTGTAATCATGGCACCAATAAAAATAATCGACCCAAGTTTTATGTAATTATCAATGTAGTATTGAGTCTTAGGCGGCGCGGGCGCAATACCTCCCGAAACATCCTCTCTTAGGAGAAATGGGAACCCGTGGCGGTTCGTGTATTGAAGTTCGCCGCAACAATCTCTTGATCTGTCGGACACACGGGGGACTGGAGAGAAGTGCTCAAACCCTACGATTAATGCAGCGAATAGGGCGGATATGAGGACGATCTTCGGTATTTTTCTCATATACATATCTTAGCAGGTAATGTCATGTTCTAGGGCGCAGTTGGGAGGACTGCGCTGCTCGGCCACGAAAAAACCAAGGATAAGGCTCGACTCTTTTTCGTGGAGGGCCATCGTACATGCTATCGCAACCGAAATTAGGTTAGCTAATAGTGAAATCTACAGCCAACAATACTAATGGTATTATCAGTGGCTGCGTATAAGAGTCTGTTCTTTTCATCAATACGTCTTGACCAAAGCCCTGCGTAGTTTTCTTTGAGTGGCTCAGGTTTGCCAAGCCCCTCAAAAGGGTTACATAGAGTGTCGCCGATAAGTTTGTTAATTTTCTTTAGAGTTTTCTTGTCCTGATCTATCCAGTAGGTGTAATCATTCCATGACTCGGTCGTAAATAGTAGATTGCGTTGAGTCATCCTAATCTTCGATTAAATCATGCTTTTCGACTTTCCCGGCGCGTAAAGAGGTCATGGATGCTTCAAGATGTTTCCGGTTTGCAGGGCTGCTGTTTAGATAATCAGTTTCAACTTGAGAGTTGTACTGATCTAACGCCATAACGACGACTGTCTGTCCGTCATTTCGCGTAATAAGCAAGATGTCCTTGTCGTCAATGACTTGATCAAAATAAACCTTTGCATCCTTGCGGAATTTGGAGATAGATGTAACATTCATAGTACTTTATATTGTATTCGTTAGCGTACGTCCTGTCAATATCGAATCAAAAAGACCTCTCAATCGAGAAGCCTTTTATAAGTTTTGGAGGGCCAGGAGGGACTTG
>CAZDTZ010000039.1:0-9365 GCA_964508535.1 uncultured Candidatus Saccharibacteria bacterium | reverse complement strand
CCTTTTACTGGGGCTTTTCATGGAACAACGGCTTGCGAGAAGCCGTTGTTTCGTGATCGTTTTTGTTTTTGAGCACTTTTTTTATTCAAGTGCTACTGCTATCTTATAAATTACGATTCGGGCTGTCAATAACAATTACGCTTTTGTTTTTATAAACCTGTGTATAACTTTTTTGAATCGTATTGGCCGCGTCAAAAATGGCACTACAATAGCACCCCCAATGTGCTCGTGCTTATTGACATTTTGGGCATCATGTAGTAAGCTTCTAGTTAGTAAGCAAAAACAAAAACTTACAAAAACAAACAAAAATTTCGCTCTCTGCGACCCTAAAAGTTGCGAGAGCGGTCAGTCAAAGCCAAAGGGCAGTAAGCGCTAAATATTTTATATACAATGGGCGCATTTACTGCCCGCGGCTCCTAGAAATTTCAAGTATTACTGCGAGGCCTCTGCTCGCAGTATTTTATGCCGGAATAAATTGTAACGTAGGGGAATACCATGAAGTATGAATACAGCCCTTAAATTTAAACTCATCATAGGGTCACTATGCATATTGATAGTGATGCTATGCACAACACAACCAAACAGATTGCCGTCTTTTGTGCTTGTAGTGCCATTTGTGTTCATTTTTTGTGCACTTTGGTTGGCCATTGCTGCCGTTCTGAGTTGGTTTTATGACCGCTCAGCAACCAAAAATTTGCGTGCAGCCGCACTGGCTGCTGTATTGCCTATGCTATTGCTTATCTTGCAATCTATTGGACAGCTCACGGTCCGAGACGTTCTTATTATCATTGCCCTATTTGGGTTAGCGTATTTTTATATGGCACGGATGGGCGCTGGCACCAATCATTAGGCAGGACACTGGGGTAAAATAGTAGCTCCAAACAGGCCAAACTGGTATAATATTGACAATAGTATGGATCCTAATACACACGAGTCACCAGCATTAGCTTTGCCTTCGCCCTCTTTTGAGAATTCGGGCCAGGAGAATGGTGCAGGAGCGCAGAGCGGCTATCATAGCCCTGAGGCCGCGCCTGCTGGTCCTGAGGCCGCAGTTCTGAAAGCACAACCCACAGCTGCGCTGCCTGCGCCTATGCCCACCCTTCAGCAGCAACTGCAGCCTGCGCCTCTAGCCGCCCCAAGCGACCCACAGGCCGGTTCAGTTGCCACGGCCAGCGACGACACGAGCATTACTGCGCTCGATGAAGAATGGATAAACAAGGCTAAAGCGATTGTCGAACGGACAAAAACCGACCCTTATATCGAAAGCAAAGAGTTAGGGAAGGCAAAGGCGGATTATCTCCGGGTTCGATATAACAAGCAAGTTAAAGTGGTAGAAGACACTCCACGATGAAGTTCCTCCTAATCACAGTAGGTGTCATCCTGTTTATTGCCGCAATTGCTGGGCCGATTATCTTTATGCAGATTCGGCGACGTATGCGAGAGCAAAAAAATTATGAGCGTGGCCTCAAGATGGTGCCGTTACTTATCCATCTCCCTCCTGCAAGTGATGATACTGAACTTAACGGGCGAGACGTACGTGATCTGGTAGACGAAAATATCTCCAAGGCGCAGGTTATTTACAATATTATTGCGAGTACCATCCAAAAAGGTTTTAAAGCGCGATTATACGGGCAACGTCACTTTGCTTTCGAGATTGTGGGGACTAAAGGCTTTGCTTATTTCTATGCAGCAGTCCCTTTGGCGCTTGTCGACGTTGTTAAGCAGGCAATCGTCAGTGCCTACCCGAGTGCGCGCCTTGAGGAAGTTGCCGAACACAATATATTTAGCCCAGTCGGTAAGGTGACCGGCACTGTGGGCGGTGAACTGCACCTCAAGGAATCTTTTGCTTACCCTATAGCAACATACCAGGAGCTGAAACGAGATGCGATGCAGGCACTTCTTAACTCTTTGTCGACACTTGATAAGGAAGACGGGGCCGGTATCCAGATTCTTATGCGTCCCGCAGACCCAGGTTGGCGTAAGCACGCTCTCGAGCTCGCCGGTCAGAAACGTAAAGGCAAGGAGTCCAAAAAAGGTGGCGCGCAGTTCTTTAGTTATCTCAACCAGTTTGCGTCGGCACTCGTTAAGCCGCCGGAAGACAAACCGGGTGAGAAGTCGGGCGGCAAAGAACTGTCTAGCCTAGACCAAGCTACGCTCGATGCGATAGAAGACAAGACTCGGCATCCTGGCTACGAAGTGCTTATACGTGTCGTGGTGTCCTCGAATGTTAGTCACAAGGCGCACGCCATACTTAATAACGTAGTGGCGTCCTTTTCGCTTTATGACGCGCAGGGTAAAAACGGCTTTAAGTACATTCCGGCTAAGAACATTGACAATTTTATAACGGATTATATCCTTAGAATGTTCCCGCAGAAGGAAAAACACGATATTTTGAACGCGGTAGAGCTGGCCACAATCTTTCACTTTCCCGACCAACGCAGCATACCAACGTCGCAGCTCGAACGCCAAGATTCCAAGCAAGTTGATGGCCCACGCAACGTGCCGGATAAAGGCTTGTTGCTGGGTTACAATATTTTCCGCGGCGTCAAAAAACCAATCCGGCTGGCACTCTCCGATCGTCAGCGCCACATGTATGCAGTTGGCCAGACTGGTACTGGTAAATCTACCTTCCTAGAAGACCTCGCATATCAAGATATGCTTAACGGCGACGGTTTTGCCTTTGTTGATCCCCACGGCGACACGGCTGAGCGGCTATTATCCATGGTGCCGCGTGAGCGTACCGAGGACGTTATATATTTCTGCCCGGCTGATATGGACTACCCAATGGGCCTTAATTTATTCGAATATGATACGCCAGACCAGAAGGACTTTTTGATTCAGGAAGCCCTAAACATGCTCTACAAGTTGTACGATCCACAACACCAGGGAATCATGGGGCCTCGCTACGAGCACCTTTTTCGGAATGCGGCATTGACGATTATGGCGGACCCTGCAGGTGGTACCTTTGTCGATATCCCAAAATTATTCCGTGATCCTCAATACGTGAAGCAAAAGTTACAACACGTTAAGGATCTAAACGTACTCGAATTTTGGCAAAAAGAAATGCCCCAATCACAGCGCTCAAATGAGTTTGGTGAGGTTGTTGGGTGGTTCGTGAGTAAATTTGGCGCGTTCTTGTCGAACGAGATGATGCGTAACATTATTGGCCAAACGACGAGTGCATTCAAATTGCGCGATATCATGGACAATGGCAAAATTTTACTCGTTAATCTAAGTAAGGGGCGTACTGGTGAGTTGAACTCTAAACTACTCGGCATGGTTTTTGTGATGAAGTTCCAGGCGGCGGCTATGAGCCGGGCAAACATACGCAACGAAGCCGATCGTCGCGATTTCTGTCTATACGTGGATGAGTTCCAGAACTTCTCGACTGATTCATTTGCAACGATTTTGTCTGAGGCTCGAAAGTACCACCTTAACCTCGTCGTTGCTAACCAGTTTACGACACAGCTGACAGAAGAGGTGAGGGATGCGGTATTTGGTAACATCGGTACTATGGTGGCTTTCCGTGTTGGTCAAGACGAAGACGCCCAAGCGCTTGCTAAACGTATGCGACCTGCTTTTGACGAAACCGATCTACTTCGGATGCCCAACCACAATACCGCCGTTCGTACGCTTATTGGCGGTGTGCCAACGTTGCCATTTAGCATGCAGACCTTACCACCCTTGGGTGACCCTAATCCTCAACTCGCTGCAGCGCTCAAGCAGCTTTCTGCTGCTAAATATGGTCGGCCGAAGGCCCAGGTAGAGAAGGAGATCTTTGAGCGTCTTGCGACGCTGCCGGAACCTGCGCCTGCGCCGGCCTTTGGTAATCCATTTGGAGGCCCAGTAGGTGCCCCGGGAGCTGCTTCACCTTATAACCCAGGCCCAGGTGCATACCCGCCGAACCAAGCAGCTGCTCCAATGCCGCCTCAGCCCAAAGCCTCTTTTTTGGATGACTGGCTTACGAAACGTGATGAGCCCCTCGCTATGAGACCGTCGCCGTGGTCTGCGCCGCCAGCGCCTGCTGCAAACGCCCCAGCCCCAGCAACTATGACAATGACCCCTCCTGGTGGTTCTGTGCAGGTTCCCCCTGTATCTTCTGGCGGGCCCGTCGCTGAGCCGTCAGCTCCAGCGACCTTACATCCTACGTCACCTGTCTCCGCTGGACCTCCAACAGGGCAACCCCCAAAAGCCCCTCAACCTCCAGCAGGTGACTTAAACCCGCAGGAACACCTTGTTATTCCGCACGACAACGCGATTACTATCGATCAAGACGGCAATCTACACCGACAACAGTAGCGCATACTCTGTTGCAGAATCTGTAGGTTTACTCTATACTATAGATAAGTGGGAATCGTCTAATTGATTTCTCTAATTGGCTTACCGGGGGATGTTTTAAGTGGCAAAAACAAATGCATATTCTGCTGATCAAATTCAAGTTCTAGAGGGGCTCGATCCAGTACGTAAGCGTCCTGGTATGTACATCGGAAGCACCGGTGTAGAGGGTTTGCACCACTTGGTTTGGGAGATTGTCGACAATGGCATTGATGAAGCTCTGGCTGGCTTCGCAACTACCGTAGAGGTCACGATGCTAGCTGATGGTGGCATACGGGTCACCGATGACGGTCGTGGTATCCCAACCGACATCCACCCCAAGACAGGCAAGAGCACTGTCGAAACGGTTCTTACGGTTCTACACGCTGGTGGTAAATTCGGCGGCGGCGGCTATAAGGTTTCCGGTGGTCTGCACGGCGTTGGTTCCAGTGTCGTTAACGCCCTGTCATCGCGCTTAATCATAACCGTCCAACGCGACGGCAAAATGCACCAGCAAGAATACGCAGCGGGTGTACCAAAGGCCGACCTCAAGCTCATCGGCAAAAGCGATAAAACAGGTACTGAGATTACCTTCTACCCAGATGCTAGCATCTTCGAGACGACCGCCTTTAGCTATGACACGATCCTTGATCGTCTACGACACCAGGCTTATCTCACCAAAGGTATTAGGACCTCGCTTCATAACGAAAAAACAGGTGAAAGTTACGGTTTCTATTTCGAAGCAGGTATACAATCGTACGTCCGTCATCTCAACCGAGGTAAAGAGGTCGTCGATGAAGAGATGTTCTATGTCGACAAGCAGGTCGAAGATGTCCAGGTTGAGATCGCTGCACAGTACACCGATGGCTACACCGAAACTATCAAGCAGTTTGCTAACAACGTCATTAACCCAGATGGCGGCTCGCACTTAACGGGTTTTCGTTCGGCGCTAACGCGAGTCGTTAACGACTATGCTCGCAAGACGGGATTGCTTAAGGAGAAAGAAGAAAATCTTACCGGTGAAGATTGCCGCGAAGGTCTGACTGCCATTATTTTGGTAAAACTTCCTGATCCGCAGTTTGAAGGCCAGACCAAGAATAAGCTGGGTAACCCTGAGGTTCGTGGCTACGTCGAGCAGGTGATGACCGAATACTTTAATTATTACCTCGAAGAGCACCCGGGAATTGCCCGTAAGATTATTGGTAAGGCCGTGCTGGCTGCTCGCGCCCGTAAGGCCGCTCGTGCAGCTCGTGAGAACATTCTGCGCAAAGGCGTCCTTGAAGGTGCCAGTATGCCAGGTAAACTGGCTGACTGCTCGAGCAAAGACCCATCCGCCTCAGAGATCTACCTCGTAGAGGGCGACTCTGCCGGCGGCTCGGCCAAGAGTGGCCGTGATAGCAAGACTCAGGCCATCCTGCCGCTCCGCGGTAAGGTCTTAAACGTCGAGCGCGCTCGATTAGACAAGATGCTCGCTAACAACGAAATTTTGAGCCTTATTAAGGCTCTGGGCGTTGGTATCGAGGACTCTTTTTCGCTGGAAGGTCTTCGCTATCACCGAATTATCATCATGACCGATGCCGACGTCGACGGGTCACACATTAGTACATTGTTGTTAACCTTCTTCTTCCGCTTCATGAAGCCGGTCGTCGATGGTGGGCATGTGTACCTAGCCAAGCCACCGCTATTCGAGCTGGTGAAGCCTGGCCGTAAGAGCAGTATCTTTATATATGATGAAGAAGAGCTCGATGTTATGCTTGACGCTGCAATCGCTAAGCGTATTGCCGACGGCACCTCGGTTAATAAAGAAGAAGAACGCTACCGCCAAGCAGGCTTCGTAGAACAGAAGCGTTACAAGGGTCTTGGAGAAATGGACGCCGAGCAGTTGTTTGACACCACCATGAACCCTGAGAAGCGCGTGCTGATCCAGGTCAAGGTGCAAGACGCCGAAAAAGCCGACGCTATCTTTAATAAGCTGATGGGTACCGAGGTAGAACTACGAAAGAACTTCATTCAGGCTAACGCAAAATTTGTGAAGGATTTGGATATTTAGTATGGACGAGCAGACCAACGACTTACCAGAAGAAACACGAGAAACACCGATCGAGAACCTCAACCCTGTAACTGAGGCCGAAGCACAGGCCCTCGAGGGTGAGGTTTTGGGCATCGGTGACGACGACCACTCGCAATCCCACTCGCGAACCGTGGAATACCGTAGCGTTGAGCATGTCATGGAAGACAGCTACTTGCGCTATTCGATGAGTGTCATCATTGACCGCGCGCTTCCGGATGTCCGCGATGGCATGAAGCCCGTGCACCGTCGTATTTTGTACAGCATGAACAGCGACGGCTTGCGCAGCAGCGCTCGCCACCGTAAGAGCGCGAACGTTGTTGGTGCAGTAATGGGTAAGTACCACCCTCACGGTGACTCTTCTATCTACGATGCCTTGGTCCGCATGGCCCAACCATGGTCAATGCGTTACATGCTCATTAATGGACAGGGTAACTTCGGTTCCATGGACGGCGACCCACCAGCTGCCATGCGTTACACCGAAGCCAAGATGGCTCGTGTAGCCGACGAACTGTTGGCAGATATCGACAAAGAGACGGTCGAATTCCGCGACACGTACGACGGCCAGAATCAAGAGCCAACCGTGCTTCCGGGTAAATTGCCAAACTTGTTGTTAAACGGACAACTAGGTATCGCTGTTGGTATGGCAACTAACATCCCACCGCACAACTTGACCGAATTGGTCGATGCAACTGTGCACCAAATCGACCACCCTGACGCAACGTTGGATGATCTGCTGGTATATATAAAAGGGCCGGACTTTCCAACCGGCGGCATTATCTATGGTCAGAACTCGATCCGCGCAGCATATGCTGTTGGCCGCGGTGGTATCGTGGTGCGTGGCGTTGCCGATATCGCCGAGAACAACAAGGGTCGGCACCAGATCATCATTACCGAGATTCCCTACGCTCTTAATAAAGAGAGCCTGATCATCAAGATTGCTGACCTCGTCAAAGAGAAGAAGATCGCCGGGATTAGTGATATCCGTGACGAAAGCGCCCGTGGTGTCGTGCGCATCGTGATTGACCTCAAGAAGGATGCGTATCCTAAGAAGCTCCTTAATCAGCTCTACAAGCTGACGCCTTTGCAAACGTCATTCCACTTCAACATGATGGCGCTTGTCGATGGCATCCAGCCACGCGTGCTTGGCCTCCAGGACATTATCCAGGAGCATATTAAGCACCGCCAAGTTGTTGTCCGTCGTCGCACTGAATACGAGCTGCGTAAGGCCAAAGAGCGCGCCCACATTCTTGAAGGTTTGAAGATCGCACTTGATCATATCGACGAAGTTATTGCCACGATCCGCGCCAGCCAGACAACCGACGAGGCCCAGGCCAACCTGATCAAGCGCTTTAAACTCAGCGAGATCCAGGCTAAGGCTATTCTGGCAATGCAGCTTCGCACCTTGGCAGGCTTGGAACGCCAGAAGATCGAGGATGAGCTCGCCGAACTGATGAAGACGATCGCTAAGCTTGAAGCTATCTTGGCCGACGAGAAAGAGATCCTCAAGATTGTCCGTTCCGAGCAATTAGAGCTGAAGAAGCAATACGGTGACGAGCGTCGCACCAAGGTCATTCCGCAAGAACTCGACAAAATGAGCGACGAAGATCTCGTACCAGATGAACAAGTGGTCGTCACACTTACTTCGGCGAACTACATTAAGCGTAGCCCAATTGCTGAATACAAGAAACAGGGCCGTGGTGGTAAGGGGCGCCGCGGTATGACTACCCGCGAAGAAGACGTCATCGAGCACGTCGTCAATGCCAGCACGCACGACTTCCTCTTGTTCTTTACGAGCAAAGGTCGCGTCTTCCGTCTTAAGACTTACGAAGTGCCTATGGCTGGGCTCAACGCCAAGGGTGTCGCCATCGTCAACCTGCTACAGCTGCAGCCAGAAGAGACAGTTAGCGCCGTGATTAACATCAGTAAGCAGGATGTCGTGCCAGAAAACTTGATGATGTGTACCGTGCGCGGAGTGGTGAAGAAAACACCATTTGCCCAGTATCAAAATGTCCGCAGCAACGGCCTGATTACGATTAACCTCGATCAAGGCGATGAACTTAAATGGGTTCGTATGACCAATGGTGACAACGAAGTCGTAATTTCGACCTCCGGTGGCCAGGCAATCCGCTTTAACGAAAAAGACGTTCGCCCAATGGGGCGCGTGTCCCGCGGTGTTCGTGGTATCCGTCTACGGCCGAGCGACTATGTTATTGGCATGGATATTGTCCAAGCCGGTTCCAGCGTGTTTGTGATCAGCAAGTACGGCTATGGTAAGCGGACCAAGGTCGCACAATTTACGGCACATGCTCGTGGTGGCGTCGGCATCCGTTCGGCCGTAGTAAACAGCAAAACCGGTAACCTGGTCGGTGTGAAGACGCTAACCGGCGACGAGAGCCAAGAGGTGATTATTGTCTCCTCACAGGGGCAAACGATCCGCCTCGGGCTCAAGGATATTCCCGAGCTTGGCCGTGCCACGCAGGGTGTGCGCATCATGCGCCTCAACGACGGTGATGAGGTTGTTTCGCTCGCGTTGGTAGACGCGGCTGAAGCCGATGACGAAGACGTCGAAGAATGATCTGTTGTAGTGGTGTAACAATCACCACATAGATTGCCAAGAATTATCTTGACATTAGAGGGGCATTCATCGTACTATCTACCTAAGTGTTTAGAGGCCTTGCTATATGTGTCTCTAAAGATCATTAAAAATTGAGTAGTGCAAATCAACGTCAGTTCATATATGAATTGTTTTAAATAAGTCAGTATTTCGGTCGCAAGATCGAATCACTCGACTGAATCATGGAACGAATTCTTTTTTTGGAGAGTTTGATCCTGGCTCAGGATGAGCGCTGGCGGCGTGCCTAATACATGCAAGTCGAGCGGTAAGGCTCCTTCGGGAGTACACGAGCGGCGGACGGCTGAGTAACACGTAGGAACGTACCCCAAAGTGAGGGATAACTGCTCGAAAGAGTAGCTAATACCG
>CAZDTZ010000038.1:0-9817 GCA_964508535.1 uncultured Candidatus Saccharibacteria bacterium | reverse complement strand
CAAAGAAGAGATTAAGGCAGAAGAACCCGTAGAAACTGTCGCCGACGCTCCCGAAGCCCAAACTGAAGTCGCCGCAGAAGCCGCTCCTGAAGAAACCAAATAATAGCTACCTAAAATATCACAACAATACCGTGGAAAAATCTACGGTATTGTTATTTTCATCTGATATAATAAGTTAACGAGTTAACTAATAGGAGGAGTCTACCACATGAGCAGCATTGACCAGCAATTCGTAGAATTCATCGTGAAATCGCTAGTAAGCCAGCCTGATGCAGTAAGTATTGAACGCCGCATCGACGAGAAAGGGGTTTTGCTAGAGCTTACAGTCGACCCCGAAGACCTTGGCCGAGTGATTGGCAAGCGGGGTGCAACCGCGCAATCTTTGCGCACGCTACTCCGCGCCCTTGGGACCAAGAACGATGCCCGCTACAACCTCAAGATTGTTGACAACGGCGACCCGAACTTTTCCAGCAACTCACACAGTAGTGATGACAACGGGTCACGCAAGCGCTCCGACGATGACCAGGCTGCGGCAAGCGACGATTCTAACTCTAACTCCACGAGCAGCACACCGCTTGATGACGACGACACCATGTCGGCCACAGCCACCAAAGATGAGCCAGAAGCAGAGGATACGACCAGCAGCGTTGTAAGTAAAACCCGCAAAGAGCTTGAAGAACTAGACGACCTTGATGTATAGTTAAGCGTAAGTCGAATCCGGCTACACTTTTCCTTAAAAACAAAAACTGACGAAGCTCATGCGAGCCGTATTAAACACTCATCTGCAAGGATAGTGAATACTATGGGAGCTTTATGTGGCAAAAAGACCGGCAATGTTAGCCGGTCTTTTTGTTGGCGAAGCTTTTTTGCCTCGAGATTTGCTTGACCAAGTAGTAGGAATTACTAGGCTTGGGTCTTTACGGCGCGCATTTTGCGAACGTACGAGAACGCGTAACCGGTAATGGCCACAATGGTGCTGACCAAAAAGATGTTGCTGCCAGTACCGGTGTTTGGCAATGTCTTTGGAGGGGTAGGTGTAACCGGAGGAGTAGGTGGTTGTGGTGGAGGAGTAGGGATGGTGCAGGCTTGTGTGCCACCGTGTAACGAACCGAGCATAACGCTGGTGTCGTACTCGGGGCCGCCGTTTTTGTCGGTGGCGCTGGTGCCGCGGACTAGGTCAATCTGGTAGAAACAGGTTGGTAGCTTGACAGTGAGGGTGTGTGTACCGCTCGTGAAGGTGCCGGTGTTCTGGGCAAACAGTTTCTGTTCGCTGTACGGGCGACCCTTGAGGCCGTCTGGTGCTTGCCAGCTGGCGATGGTGACTGCTTCGTTGCAGTCGGTGCCAGTGACGATAAAGGCGGCAGTTGTGGTGCCATCGGCATTCAGGACAAAGCGGCTGTCGTTGGCGCCGGCAGTATTTTTGGTACCAACGGCTTTAACCGTACAACCAGCAGCAATGCTTGTCGCACCAGCAGTTACAGGGGCAAAAGCCATAGCACCAAAACTTACGGTTGAAATAAGAGAAATACTAATTCGTTGGAGAACATTCATAGAAAACACCTCGTTACTGCAGTATTGTACTATAAATATGCAAGTATGTCAAGTATACGGAATATAAGGTATACTGTAGTGAATGAAACGTATCCAAATCATCACATTATTCCCCGAGATGTTCCATGGCGTCTTTGGCGCAAGCATGCTTTGGAAGGCGCAAGACAAGGGAATTGCCTCGTACGAATATATCGACCTGCGGCAATTTGGGCTGGGCCCGCGCAAGCAAGTTGACGACACGCCGTACGGCGGAGGCGACGGCATGCTGCTCAAGCCAGAGCCGCTGGTGGCGGCTATCGAACTGGCTAAAAAGAACGACCCCACGGCACTCGTACTGTTGCCGACGCCTCGCGGCAAGATCTACAAACAGTCCGACGCCAAGGAGTTGGCCGCCGGCGATCAAGGCTTAATTATCATTTGCCCCCGTTACGAAGGGTACGACGAACGCATTACCAAGTGGGTGGACCGCCAATATTGTATGGGCAATTATGTGCTCACCGGCGGCGAGTTGCCTGCGATGGTCATAACCGATAGCGTGGTGCGGCTATTGCCGGGCGTACTTGGCGGCGAGGCTAGTGCCGAGATTGAGTCATTCCAGGACGATGATGTGAGCATCGAGTTTCCGCAGTACACCCGCCCAGAAGTCTTCCGAGACATGAAGGTGCCGGATGTGCTCATTAGCGGCCACCACGCCGAGATCGCCAAATGGCGTGCCGCAGAAGGCAAAAAAGCCTAAGCCGTCACTTGTTTTTCTAAAGCAAAAGTGTTTTGCACCTGCTCTGCGTAGGTGTCGAGAGCGTCGAATTTTGAGTGGTAGTCCGCGGGCAGAACGGTGACGTCAAAACGAGCCTTGTCTGCAGCTGATGCTATTTCTCGGGCATGCCTAAATGCGCGGGCTAACTCCGGTACGGCATGCAGCGGCGAGGTGAAACTATGGCCGACCATGACGACATTGCCGGTCACGTAGGGCATAAATCGAGCAACATAGAGTAGGTTCTCGCGGGTTATAGCGCCACCATAAACGTCCCGATATGCCGCGATCTCCCTTGCGGCTCGTCCAGCTTGTAGCGCTAGGTGCCTTAGCCTTTCGGCAGCTGAAAGCTCCTCGACGACTGAGCCGTCGGCTCGTACGCGGCATGATTCTAAAGGACGACCATGTCGGTTTTCATCCACCTGGTGTGCAAGAAAAGCAAATAAGTTACCTGGGGCAGACCTTGCCCATACACCGACGCTGTCCATACAGGTTAGCCAACCCACAGGCATGGTGTTGGTGCGAGTTATTGCTGCGACCTCGGTGGCGGCAGCAGACTGTCCTGCCAGGTGCGCGAGCGTGGCGCCTTCGACATCGAGCACTCCAGCCAAAAAAGTGCCGGTCCGGGCGGCCATCGTTGGATAGTCGCGAGGCCGTATGTGCCCAGAATGCCCTGCAGATGCACCCGTTCCAAAACGGTCATACACAACGGTGCGATGTCTTGTTACGTCGGCCACTTCTTGGCCTTTGAGGTTCATATCACGCATTGTTGAGGCGCCTAGGTGGTTTGGCATGACCACTAAAGTTTTACCGCCATCTGTTGGCTCGCAAGGCACCATCGTACCGTCTATCTGTGTGCGTGGCTCAAGAATAAGATATTCGGTCATAGCGGTAGTATACTAATAAGAGCAATTATTGTGAAGGAGGGGAAAATAGTATGAAGTTTACGTTTATCAAGCCAGTATACGCGCACTGTGATTTACCATGCGGGGTCTACGACCCAGTGCAGGCCAAAGTTGAGGCTCAAAGTATCAAGGCTATTATGGAAAAGTACGCCGGCCTGGACGAGCACAACAAGATGCGCGCGGTCATTATTAAAGAAGAGCGTGCCGAGCTGGTAAAACATCATCTGATGGTGTTGTGGGCGGATTATTTTAAGCCCGACCATCTGGAAAAGTACCCTGACTTGCACGACAAATTTTGGAAAGCTATCAAGCAAGCCAGCGAGTGTAAACACCACATCGAAGTCGCAGAAGCAGAAAAACTTTTGGATATGATCGAGGACATCTCTAAGATTTTTTGGGAAACCAAGAAAGCTTGACGTTTATTGTAGTGCGACGCGTCGTTGGCGAAAGCATGCAGCCTGCCCTGATGCCAGGGCGGCTGGTGTTTGCGTTGCGCCGTCCAGTTCGCGAGGGCGACGTGGTTATTATCCGGCACGATGGGATCGAGAAGATCAAACGTGTGGACAAAATTGAGACTGACAGGGTTTTTGTACTGGGTGATAACCAATCTGAGAGTGCCGATAGCCGCATATTTGGCTGGCTGCCGCGTACGCAACTCATCGCCAAAGTCGTGTGGCCCAGAGTCTCACGAAAGCGTACAATAACCTCAGAATAAGAGGGGATTACGTATGGACAACGAACACGCCTCGGCAGTATCACGCCGCCACAAACCAGAGAACATCAACAACAAGCACAAAGCCGGCCTGCACCTGCAGGACAAGTTGGCGTTGGCCATCACCACAGCCGTGGGCACCATGTATGCCGTGTATTTCTTTATTGTGTGTTTGGCGGGCTGGATGCTGTGGCAGGGCGCGATTGCCAAACATCCGTTCGACCCCTACCCATTTGCGTTTTTACTGTTTATGGGCAACATCGTGCAGCTATTGCTCATGCCGCTGATTATGGTTGGCCAGAACATCCAGAGCAAGCACACCGAGCTCAAGTCCGAGGAAGAATACAAGACTACATTGAGTAGTTATCACGACCTCGAGGCGATCTTGAGGCATTTGGACGCGCAAGACGAGCAATTGCTGCGCCAGACCAAGCTCATCGAGCAGCTCATGAAGGGCAAAAAGGCCTAGGCCCACCTAGAGGTAGCGCTTACGAACAGCGGCTAACGCTAATGCACCTGGCACCATCGGCAACCAGTAGGTGATAAAACGGTACAGCAGGGCGATAGCCAGTGCCTGGCTGGCCGGCACTTTGTAGGCAGTCAGGGCGGCAGTGAGGCCAGCTTCGGCACCCACAACGCCACCAGGCGTAGGAGTT
This sequence comes from uncultured Candidatus Saccharibacteria bacterium, assembly GCA_964508535.1. Taxonomy (GTDB): domain Bacteria; phylum Patescibacteriota; class Saccharimonadia; order Saccharimonadales; family UBA4665; genus PMNU01. The sequence continues at coordinate 5,242 of CAZDTZ010000038.1, read as the reverse complement.
GCGGTACCAATGGCTAAGCCTGCCGAGAATACGGCAAACGCTACCGCTAAAGAAATATCGGCGCCAACCGCCCATGCGCAGCAAAAGAGTACGCCAGTAAAGACCAACGGTGTAGCAACCGCCAGGCTAAGCGCACCGACCACACGCCCAGGGTGACGGCGGTAGCTTTGGAGACTTGAAATGACGCCTTTTATTGTTTCTACTAACCATTTTTTGGCACGTTGGCCTATAAAAAAACTTGCGACAATAACACCTGAAGCCAGCACAGCCCCACTGATCTCAAGAGTACGCAACGGCAGGCTGATGTGCGTCCGGCTCACACCAACAACTAAAACGGCAAGCAGCAAAGCTACAAGATATCCGGCAAAACCGAGGGTATTATTGATAGCCACAACCGTGCCTGCTTGCGTTGGGCTGTGTTTGGTCTTGCGGAGGTAGGTGGCGTTGAGCCCCAGGCTTCCCAGCCCCGCCGGCAGTAATTTGCCGGCCAAGCCACAGGCGACCTGCACCGCCAATGTGGGCAAAAAGCGTATCGGGCGCAGTGCGAGGAGTTGGTACGCCCAGGCAGAGATTGGATACGTAACTGCCAGCAACAATACTGCTGCCACAAGCAGCATCTTGCGAGCATGAACAACTGCTTGCCAGCTGCGGTCCAGCCCGTTAAATTGCGGTACGACGACATACAGCAGGAGTGCCAGCCCCACCAACAATATAATCCGTCCACCGACTTGCCGCGTAAACAGCTTATGCATAGTAAGTAGTATATTACTTTTTGCGGAGCAACGCTGGCAAAGTACGGCCAATAGTAGCAGCTAGTATGTTAATTAGGTGCGGTGAGGCTGAAGAGGTCGGCGTTGAAGCCTTTGCTTGCCGGTGCGTTTGATGCGTACAAGTAGAAGTAGAGGCTGTCGCCGGTGCCTACGGCTGGGTATGCCTCAGAGATGTTGAACCAGCCAGTGTCGGTTACCGGTAGGGTTACGCCCGATCTGTAGGGATCTTTATTGACTGCTGCGCCAGAAGCGTTGATCTCACGAAGGAAAAGAGTAATCGTTTCGTTTGGAGCGACTGTGTCGGCTTTGACCCATACGCTGCCGGTGTAGGTAGTGCCTGTAACTGTTGCCTTGCCTGTTGTGCCGTCCATCCAGTGTGGTTTGTCGATGACGCCGGTAGTAGCGATAGCGGTAGTTTTGTTGAAAGAGCGCAAGCTGAAGCTGCCGTCAAATCCGCCTGCCACGCGACTGTTGGAAGAGCTGCTGCTGTAGATACCTGTCCAGCCAGTAGGAGTAGGGTCGGTTTCGAAACTTTGGTTGGTAATAAATTGCTTGGTGGTGGCTTGCGCAAAGGTGGTTGCGGTTGCGGTGTTGGAGGCTGCGCTGATGTTGTAGTTGGTATCACTGGCGGTGACGCTGTAGCTGTACGAGGTGCTTGGCGTGAGGTTACTGTCGCTGTACATGGTGGCGCTAGTGGTACCGATAGCGACGCCGTCGCGCATGATGGTGTAGCCGCTGATTGGTGCCGAACCAGCAATTGCCGGGCTCCAGCTCAACCCGACTTGTGTTGGGCTGCTGGCTGTTGCTGTCAGACCTGATGGTGCTGATGGCGCGATTGGTATCGCTGCGGCTGGCGTGATGGCTTGCACGGGTGCTGCTGCGGCAGTGTTTCCTTGGGCGTCGTTGGCAATCACCGTGTAATTGTAGGTAGTGTTGGCGCTGACGCTCGTATCAACAAACGTAGTGTCGGCGGTGGTGCCTATTGTCGTGCCGTCGCGTTGGATCGTGTAATTGACTGTACTGGCACCAGCAGTCCAGCCGAGATCAACTTCGCTGGAGTTAGGCGCATTTGCGTGGACGTCAGTAGGTGGGCTGAGTGCAGCCAGTGCTGCTTGGGTGGCTGCAGAAATCGTAGCCGGCGTGCTCGTGTTGTTGGCGGCGTCGATTGCACTCACTGAGTAGTTGTAAATGGTGCCTGCGGTTAGCCCCGTGTCGTTGAAATTGGTTGCTGTCGTCGTCGTGCCGATCTGTACGCCGTCACGGGATACAGCGTAACCAGCTACGCCGACGTTGTCGCTACTGGCGGCCCAGCTCAAGTCGATTTCAGTTTGACTTACTGCGTTTGCTGCAAGACCACCAGGTGCAGTTGGTGGGGTGGTGTCGGCTGGTGGCTGCACGACAGGCAGTTGTAAGCCAAAGTGGCCGATCAGGCTATTAGTTTTGTGCTTTGGATCGCTTATGCCGGTGTCGCAGGCGTGCGCCAAACAAGGCAGGCCAAACAAATCTTCGACGGTTTTGGTAACCGAGTAGTGGTCAAAGAAGGTGCTGTCGCGCGCGCCGGCCGCTGTGTACGGATACACCACGAAGAACGGAATGTGGCAGGACTCACGGTGGGCGCTAATGTTGTTGACGATGGGCAACGCTTGGCTTTGGTCGGTGCAGTCTTCGCCAACGGCAGTAACGCCAGGGTCGGAGCCGCTACCTTCGTCGTAGTTTACGATCACGACCGTGTTGCCGTCCTGGTAACTGTTGGAACTCTTCAGGTTGGTCAAAAAACCATTGAGCCAGGTGTCGGACGGCGTTTCGCCGTTTGAGCCGTCGTCGTCTTCGTTTGGAGTAATCCATGAAAGCGATGGGAGGGTGCGCGCTTGCAGATCGTTCCAGAAAGCGCCTGATTGGGAGTTGAGGTTGGCAACAGGGAGGTCGTTGGCTTGGCACTCAGTTCTTGAAATTCGCGTGTAGAAAGGTGGCGGGTTGTGGCCAATTTTGTACGGGTGAACGGTGCTTGGGCCGCAAGGTAGGGGCATAGACTCGGCATAGTCTTTCCAGCTGAGGCCGGCGGCATCTAACTGTGAGTAAATATTGTCTGAAGAATCCGCACAGGTACTGACGCTGCCGCAGCCGGGAGGCGCTGCAGATGGGAATTGGCCAGCAGATAATGCTAAATAATTGGCAGCCGAAGTGTGCGTACCGCCGAAGGCGCTTGTGCCAACGCCACACTGTGTGGCCAGCGTGTTGCTTTGGTAGGGTGCACTTGCAGGGTTGCCAATAACCTTGCTGTAGCTGAGGTTTTCCATCATTACCACGACGACGTGTTTGATGGCCGGTGCCGTGCCTTGGTTGCCACACAAGGAAAGTGTCGTAGCCGACACTTTGTCCTTGTTGCCAAAGATTAAACTGTTTGTGCCAACTGAGCTTGTTACAAGTAACAGAACAGTGCCCAACGCCAGCAAGCGTTGTCTGTCTCCTATATAGTGCGTAAATGACTTGATTGCGTGCAGTGCCTTCATCTTGGAACCCCTTGCTTATATCAGCATGATATGGCAAAATAAGCTTTTACACAAGCACAAGGGTTTTACTGATGTAATAACTACAATATAGAATGCTATTGATTATTGCTTGGCGGCTGAGATATTGACCATCCAGTGCACACCAAATTTGTCGGTAAACATACCAAAAACGTCGCCCCAGGCCTGTTTGGCGAGCGGTGTAACAATTGCACCACCAGCGCTCAGACCGTTAAAGAAGGCGGTCAGCTGTTCTTCGTTATCGCCCATTAACGACAGGCTAATACTGTCGTTAAAACTGACTTTAGAGCCTGCCATGGCGTCGCTGGCCATAAAGCTGAGCGTTTCGTTGTTGAGGACGGCGTGCATGACCTTGTCTTTTTGCTCTTCGGGCATGCCTTCTGTGGGCATGTCGGCGAATGTCGTGACTTCAAGCTTACCGCCGAGCACACTTTGGTAAAACTCCAGCGCTTCGCGGGCGTTACCATTAAAATTTAAATAGGGTTGAAGAAGAGTTGGTTTATTCATACTCACTAGTATAGCGCTTTTTATGTGGCCGAGCGGCTCAGGCGTCTTTAGTCGTTTATAACGAGTAGTGAGAAGCGATCTTTTCAGCTGCGTCAGCTGGCGAAATGTGCGAGTTGTCGATCACGCAGTGCGCAAGGTCGGGGAATGTCTCGAAGGCGGCGGGGTTGTCGCCAACTACTTCGTGCCAGCGGTCGTGATTGTCTATCTTTTTGCCAAGACGCGACTCGCCCGTGACGCGCTCCAGCAACACTTCTCGTGAGGGGAGTAATTGTACGAACATAATTGCGCCGCCGGCACTTTCGACAATCTTGCGTGCTTCGCGCATAAAGTCGAGCGTGCCTGCAGACAGGGGCGCAAAGGTGGTAATGAGGTTGAGGTCGGCCTCGGCTGCCGCGCCAAATACTTCTAAGCGTATTTTGCGGCCAAGCTTGCTCCGGATTTTGTCTTTTACTTTGTCGGTGGTGCGCGGGAAGAGTTCGGTGACGTAATCGGTTGCCTTGTGGTTGTCTAACACTTTGTAGCCAATCATTTTGGCGAGCTCGGTGGCTACGGTAAGTTTTCCTGCAGCGGGTGGCCCGTATATAAATATGAGATTCATGTAGCCATCATATAATATGGTTGCTGTTTTGGGGAGGCCGTAGATGCCGGTCTGGACAAATCGTGTGACAGGATTACACTAGAAGGTGATGCAAAAAGCAAAAGCGAAATCAAAAGCATCGCTCGCTAGGGCTAACAGGGCGCACAAGGCAAAGGGCAAGGCGCATGTACCGCTGCACCGCCACGTGAAGCGCATATTGGGCATGACGCCTAAGTTTGTGCACGGCATGGTTGTTGGCGCGTTTGTTGGGGTACTGCTCGTTTCTGTCTTGCGTAGCGGAGCTGACGCGCATGCGCTGAGCATGAATGTATCGCGAGACTGTACTGCTAACGCCGTTATTCACTGTGGCGCGTTGTCCACCTCCGAACTCGTCGACCGTTACAGCGGCTCTGGTGTGGCAACGATGTATGCCTATTTTGGTATTAGCGCCTCCGAAATCAAAAATATCGGCACAACTGCAGTGGCGGGCACCGCCTACAAGGACGGCACGATACGCATAAATTCCACCGGCAAGGTCGTTGCCACCGGCGCGTTAAGCATGGGCCGCGAAAATATTGCCGGCAGCACCAAGATCGTCAAAGACGGCTTCACCTTTTATGTGCGCACGCCCAAGGTCGCATTTATTCCTAATTCGCTGGCTGTATATGTGAGCATGGTTAAGGATCAGTTCCAGTTCGCTATAATTCCTGGCTGTGGCAATCCGCTGGAGGCAACTGCGGTCGTGCAGCCCAAGCCAAAACCGACACCTACGCCCGCGCCCACGCCAACCCCGACTCCCAAGCCGCCACACGTCGAGACCATACCTACAGCGCCACCGAGCACCTCAACGCCCGTTACAA
>CAZDTZ010000037.1:0-10023 GCA_964508535.1 uncultured Candidatus Saccharibacteria bacterium | reverse complement strand
GTGACAAACTCGGTGGCCGCCACGGTAACAAGGGTGTTATCGCCCGCATTTTGCCGATCGAAGACATGCCATTCATGGAAGATGGTCGCCCTGTCGACATCATCTTGAACCCACTCGGTGTGCCATCTCGTATGAACCTTGGACAGCTGTTCGAAACTCACCTTGGTATGGCCGCCCGCGCACTCGGCATCAAGGTTGCCAGCCCATCGTTTAACGGTGTGCCAGTCGAGAAAATCCAAAGTTTGCTCAAAGACGCTGGTTTGCCAGAAGACGGCAAACAGCAGCTCTTTGACGGCCGCACCGGCGAACCATTTGCCGAGCGCACCACTGTTGGTAGCATGTACATGATCAAGCTAAACCACATGGTCGCCGACAAAATCCACGCCCGTTCCACTGGTCCATACACTATGGTTACTCAGCAGCCGCTCGGTGGTAAAGCTCAAAACGGTGGTCAGCGCTTTGGAGAGATGGAAGTATGGGCGCTCGAGGCTTACGGCGCCGCTGCCACTCTGCAAGAAATGCTTACAATCAAATCCGACGACGTTTACGGACGCTCCAAGGCTTACGAATCGATTATCAAGAAGACCGCGATTGTTGGTCCGAAGGTCCCAGAAAGCTTCAATGTGTTGGTTAAGGAACTTCAAGGTCTTGGCCTGAAGGTCGACCTGGTTGCTTCTGATACCGTTGTTGACGCTGAGCAAGTGCTCGCTACCAATGTTCGTGACGAAGCTGCCCACTTGCCAGAAGTCGAAGTTCCGGCTCCATCTATATCTGACGTCGACGTTTCGGAAGAAACCACTGTCGAAGAGTTTATGGTCATGGACGACGAACTGAGCAACGACATGCCGACTGTTGCAACTACCCTTGATATGCCTGACGACCAATTGGGGGACGACACCAACATAGACACTGAAGAAGAGAAGGAGTTAGCGTAATGCGACGATATTCATACGGCACCAATATTGCTGACTTTGATGCAGTCCGCTTGGCTGTAGCCGGCGCTGCTGACATCCTTGAGTGGTCACACGGCGAGGTTACCAAGCCAGAAACCATCAACTACCGCACTCAGAAGCCAGAGCGTGATGGATTGTTCTGTGAGCGCATCTTTGGGCCTGTCAAAGACATCAACCCCAACGACGCCAAGTTTAAGGGTGTTCGCAGCCGCGAAGCCGCTGTCGACAAGAATGGCGACCTCGTTACAAAGAGCATTGTGCGCCGCGAGCGCATGGGCCACATCAGCCTGGCTGTCCCTGTGGCACACATCTGGTTCCTGCGTGGTACGCCATCGGCCATCGGCCTATTGTTGGGCGTAACCGTCAAGAACCTGGAACGTGTTGCTTACTTTGCCAGCTACATCATCAAGAAGGTCGACGCCAAGAAGCGCGACCAATACCGGGCCGACAAAGAAGCCGAATTTGCTGCCGCCAAGGAAGCTATAAAGATTCGCTACGAAAAAGAAGCTGAAGCTCCCGAAGCGAACGTCAAGGCTCTGGCCGAGATGCAAACCAAGGAATTGGCCGAAGTAGAGAAGGACTTCGAGGTTCTGAAAACTCAGCTCGACAGCCTCGAAAAGCTGCACCTCATTTCCGAAGCCGACTACCGCAACCTGCCTGACGAACTTCGCCACATGGTTGAAGTTGGTATGGGTGGCCAATCGCTCAAGACCCTGCTCGACGAAATTGACCTCAAGGAACTGATTGCAACTCTGACCCAAGAAGCCGAAGGCGCCAAGGGCCAGCGTATGAAGAAGCTGATGAAGCGCCTGCGTTTGCTCGAGAGCATGGAACGCGCTGGTATCGAACCGGGTTCTATGTGCCTCAGCGTTTTGCCAGTGATCCCACCAGACCTTCGACCAATGGTTCAGCTGACAGGTGGCCGTTTCGCAACCAGCGACTTAAACGACCTGTATCGCCGCGTCATCAACCGTAACAACCGTCTCAAGAAATTGATCGAGTTGAACGCCCCAGAAGTCATCCGTCGTAACGAACAGCGTATGCTGCAAGAAGCTGTTGATGCCCTCATCGACAACAACAACGCCCGCAGCGGCCGTGCTGTCGCTGCAACTGGCCAGCGCCGCCGCTTGAAGTCTTTGAGTGACATGCTCAAAGGTAAGCAGGGTCGTTTCCGTCAGAACCTTCTTGGTAAGCGTGTCGACTACTCTGGTCGTTCGGTAATTGTCGCCGGCCCAGAACTCAAGATCCACCAGTGTGGTCTGCCAAAGATGATGGCCCTAGAACTCTTCAAGCCATTCGTGATTGGTGAGCTGATTTTCCGCGAGCAAGCCCACAACATCCGCAGCGCAACCCGCATGATTGAAACCGGCGAAACCGCCGTCTGGGACGCACTCGACGAATGTATCCGTGGCAAGTACGTGTTGCTTAACCGCGCACCATCTTTGCACCGCCTCAGCATCCAGGCCTTCCAGCCCGTTCTGATCGAAGGCCGTGCCATCCAGTTGCACCCATTGGTCTGTAAGGGCTTTAACGCCGACTTCGACGGCGACCAGATGGCTGTTCACTTGCCATTGAGCGACGACGCCCAGTGGGAAGCCAAGAACATCATGGCTGCCAACATGAACTTGCTGAAGCCAGCCGACGGTACGCCTATCTTGCACATTGAGCAAGACATGGTGCTCGGGTGTTACTACCTTACCTACGACCGCGCCAGCGTGGTCAAGGCTCCTCGTCCATTCTTGCACCTCGAAGAGGCCTTGATGGCCATGGACAGCGGTTTGGTCAAACTGCAAACACAGGTTACCTTGCCATTCCGCGGCGAAGTCCGTCACACCACCCTTGGCCGTGTCCTCTTCAACGAAGTCTTCCCAGAGGACTTCCCATTCCAGGATGAGCCAATGACCAAGAAGAAGCTCCAGCACGTTATGGCATTGGTGTACCAAAAGTACGGCCAAGCCAAGACTGCTGAGATTGCCGACGAACTCAAGGACCTTGGTTTCTACTACGCTACCAAGTCTGGTATTTCGATGGGCATGGGCGACTTTACCCCAATCGACGGCATGGACGCAGTCATCACTGGTGGTGACGAACGCGCTGCTGCTATCTCAGAGCAATACGAGCAAGGCTTCATTACCGAAGACGAGCGTCACCGCTTGACCGTCGACACTTGGACCAAGATTGACTCTAAAGTTCAGGAAATGCTTGGCGACCAGATGGTTGGCCAAGAATCGAGTATGGCTATCGCGATCACTTCTGGTGCCCGTGGTAACATTTCGCAGATGAAGATGTGTGTTGGTATGCTTGGTGTCTTCCAGGATGCCGGTGGCCACATTATCGAACTGCCAATTAAGTCTGGCTACATCCAGGGTCTTGACCCACTCGAATACTTTACTGGTACTCGTGGTACTCGTAAGGCGCTGATCGACATCGCCCTGAAGACTGCCGACGCCGGCTACTTGACCCGTCGTTTGGTTGACGTTTCACAGGACGTCTTCACCATTGACGGTGACGACAACCTCGAACTCGACCCAGGCTTTGCGATGCTCCGCGCTGACGCCGACCAAATTGGCACCAGCTACGCTGGCCGTTTGGAAGGTCGCTTTGCCGCTGAAACCCTCAAGGGTGTCATCAAGCGCGGTGAGCTGATTACCAAGCAGATCGCCGAGGCAATCGAAGCCAACGAAGAAATCGACGGCCTCAAGATCATGAGCGTGCTCAGTGCTACATCAGTGCACGGCGTGCCTCAGAAGTCTTACGGCGTTGACCCAGCAACGGGTAACATTGTTGCATCGCACCACCCAATCGGCGTTATTGCCGCTCAGTCTATCGGTGAGCCAGGCACGCAGTTGTCTTTGGACTCCAAGCACCGTTCTGGCGCTGTTATGGCCGACGACACCGCCCAGGGTCTGTCTCGTATCGAAGAGTTGTTCGAAATCCGTACGCCAAAGGGTCAGGCATACCTCACCGACATTTCCGGCGTTGCCGGCGTCTGGGAAGAGGGCGACCACTACATTGTCCAGGTCACAGCCAAGGACAAGGAAAACTTGACCTTCAAGCTCGGTGACCGCATTGCTTAGGTGCGCAGGGGCTCCGACGTTGCCATCGGCGATGTTGTTGCAAGCCTGGAAGACTGCTCTGAGCCACACATCTCTCCAATGGCTGGTAAAGTCGAAGTAACCGAGAAGGCTGTGATTATCACGCCTGCTGGCCAAAGTGTTGTCCGCTACGAAATCCCCGGCTTTAAGCAATTGACCGTGCTGGATGGGGATCTTGTTGAGGCAGGGCAGCGTTTGACCAACGGTTCGATCAACCTGCCAGAACTGATGCGCTTGCAGGGTGTTGAATCTACCCAGCGCTACATCATGAACGAAATCCTGCACATCTTTGCCGCGCAGGGCCAAAACATCGCCGACAAGCACCTTGAAATCATCGTGCGCCAGATGTTTAGCCGTGTCCAGGTTGAAGAAGCAGGTGACAGCGAATTTGTCACTGGCGACGTCGTCAGCAAGCTCGCCGTTGTAGAAGCCAACGACGCCCTCACCAACGCCAAGAAGACACCGGTTAAGTACAACCAGCTGATCCTCGGTATCACCAAGGCCTCGCTGAGCACCGACTCGTTCTTGAGCGCCGCATCCTTCCAGGACACGACCCGTGTCTTGATCGGTGCTGCTACCTCCGGCCGCGTCGACAAGTTGTTCGGCCTCAAGGAAAACGTTATCTTGGGCCGCAAGATCCCTGTCGGTACTGGTTACGGCGCCCGTGCCAAGGCTAAGGCCGAAGCTGCGCTGGCCCTTGCCGCAGAAGAGTAAACCTGTTAGAATTAGTGCAACTAGTCGTTAGTTAATCGTTCATTCAACCGTTCATTAGATTAAGTGGTCCGAGCCAGGTGGCAAAAAGTTATGCAGAGTTGGCACTCGCATAACTTTCACCTTTGGCAGCAGGTCACACCAATTAAGGAGTAAAATGCCAACAATCAACCAATTGGTCCGCAAGCCGCGTGTCAAGGTGACTACCAAAAGCAAGTCGCCTGCCATGCAGCGTGTGGTCAACAGCCTCAAGACCAAAAACTACGAAAAAGCATCTCCGCTGAAGCGTGGTGTTTGTGTGAAGGTTACCACTAAAACCCCAAAGAAGCCTAACTCAGCCCTTCGTAAGGTTGCCCGCGTGCGCCTGACCAACGGCTTCGAAGTGTGGGCTTACATCGGCGGCGAAGGTCACAACCTCCAAGAACACGCCGTTGTCCTCGTGCGCGGTGGTCGCGTCAAGGACCTTCCTGGTGTCCGCTACCACATCGTACGCGGCGCCCTCGACCTCCAAGGTGTCCAAAACCGCAAACAGGGCCGTTCTAAGTACGGTGCCAAGAAGGAGAGCAAGTAATGCCACGCCACAAGACCAAAGTTTTAGTACGCGACGTCGCTCCTGACCGCGTGTACAACAGCGTCCAAGTTTCCCGCATCATCAACCGCGTTATGCGCGATGGTAAAAAGCAAATTGCTGAGCGCCTCGTCTACGAAGGTCTCGAAAAAGCAGCCAAGAAGCTGAAGGTAGAAAACCCAATGGAAGTCTTTGAGCAAGCGCTCAAGAACGTCCAGCCGCACATGGAGACTCGTTCTCGCCGTGTCGGTGGTGCTAACTACCAGATTCCTTTCGAAGTCCACGGCCAGCGCCAGCAGCACCTTACCACTATGTGGTTTGTTGCAGCCGCTCGTAACCGCAAGGGCATGAGCATGGCCGACCGCCTGGCACTTGAGTTTGTAGAAGCCTACAACAACCAAGGTGCTGCCGTAAAGAAACGCGAAGAAACTCACAAGATGGCAGACGCTAACCGCGCCTTCGCTCACTTCGCGCGAGGCTAACATATGGCTAGTGTAGAAGCATATATAAGCCCTGATTCACTTCACACGTTCTATGTCGGCGAACCTGCACACCTTGAGGATCAAGCTGAAGCCGTGAGGTATATCGACGTTGTGCCGCCAGTTGCCACTAGTCTTTGCCAAGCTGCCAGCGAACTACTAGATCGTCCGCCCGAATCAGAGTATTTAGGCGACGTGTTGACTGATTATACTGAGGATGGAGTGCCTAAACCGGCGACGCGTTTTATGTTCACCCAGCCTGACGACTACCGACGATGGCCTGGCGATGAAGTTAGCGACGCGTCAAGACAGCTGCAATTAGAACACATTTCTTTCACAGATGATCAACTTCGGGCAAATGTTGCACCGTTCTTGGCGATCCTCGTCGCCTTAACCCATAAAAACGCTACTGAAGGTGCCAAGCAACTCACTGCAATAGTGGAAGAGCAATAGTCTGTTACTGGGATCAGCACCGCCACCAAGCGATAGCTCGCCAGGGGCACTGCTCAGCCTGGTAAAATCAGTGCAGATTTGCTAAAATAACAGGGAAGTGTTGTTTTTTGGTGTCTAAGCTCAAGACAGACCCCAGAAAAGCAACAAAATTATCAATATCAGGAAAGGCATTCAACACCTATATGGCAGGTAAATATACTATTAAGGATCTCAGAAACATTGGTATTATCGCGCACATCGACGCCGGTAAGACCACCACGACCGAAGGTATTTTGTACCGCACCGGCTTGAAGCACAAAATCGGCGCCGTGCACAACGGCGAAACCACCACCGACTGGATGGAGCAAGAGCGTGAACGCGGTATTACCATTGTGTCTGCAGCCGTGACTTGCTACTGGAAGGGCAAGCAGATTAACATCATCGATACCCCTGGCCACATCGACTTTACCGTTGAGGTGGAGCGCTCGTTGCGTGTCCTCGATGGCGCCTGCGTTGTCTTCGACGGCAAGATGGGCGTTGAGAGCCAATCCGAAACTGTTTGGCGCCAAGCCGACAAGTACGGCGTGCCTCGCATCTGTTTCATCAACAAGATCAACCAAACCGGTGGCGATTTCTACAAGTCTTTGGAATCGATCCACAACCGCCTCAGCAAGCGCGCGTTCCCAATCCACCTGCCAATCGGGTTCGAACAAGCGATCAACGGCGTGGTTGACCTCGTGACCATGAAAGCCTACGCCTACAAGGAATTTACCGACCACGAGTTGGTTGAGGGCGAAATCCCTGCCGACATGATGGACCAGGTAAAGAAATACCGCAGCCTCCTCATCGAGAATGCCGTGGCCGAAGACGAAGCCACCCTCGAGAAGTACTTTGAAGTTGGTGAAGAAGGCCTCACCGAAGCCGAAATTATGCACGCCATCCGCACCGCTGTCTTGAGCGGTAAGTTCTACGCTGTTACCGGTGGCGATGGCCGCGGTGTGATCGTCGAAAAAGTCCTCGACCTCGTAGTTGACTTACTCCCGGCACCAACCGACCGTCCAACCACCTGGGGCACACACCCCAAGACCGGCGAAGAAATCGAGCGCAAGCACGACGGCGCCGAGCCATTCAGCGCCCTGGCTTTCAAGATTACCACTGACCCATTTGTGGGTAAGCTAGCCTACTTCCGCGTCTATTCCGGCAAAATCGTTGCTGGTTCGTATGTTTTGAACAGCTCGACGGGCGAAAAAGAACGCATTGGCCGCATCGTCCGTCTACAAGCAGACAAGCGCGAAGACGTTACCGAAGTTGACGCTGGTGACATCGCCGCAATCGTTGGCCTGAAGGGTACAACCACCGGCCACACCCTGTGTGACATAACCAACCCAATTGTGCTGGAAAGCATTACCTTCCCAGACCCACCAGTCTCGATCGCTATCGAACCAAAAACTAAGGCCGACCAAGAGAAGATGGGCATCGCCCTTCAGCGTTTGGCCGAAGAAGATCCAACCTTCCGTATTCGCGTTGACGACGAAACTGGCCAGACAATCATCTCTGGTATGGGTGAGTTGCACCTTGAGATCCTCGTTGACCGCATGAAGCGTGAGTTTAACGTCGAAGCCAACGTTGGTGCTCCACAGGTCGCCTACCGCGAGACCATCCGCAAGGACGGCGTCGAAGCTCAAGGTAAGTTCGTTCGCCAATCTGGTGGTCGCGGTCAGTACGGCGACGTCTGGCTCCGCATTTCCCAAAACGAAGTGGGCAAAGGCTTTGAGTTCATCAACAGCATCAAGGGCGGCACTGTTCCTGGCGAGTACATCAAACCAGTCGAACAAGGTATTGTCGAAGCTATGTCCAACGGTGTGCTTGCCGGCTATCCAGTTGTAGACATCAAGGTCGAACTGTACGACGGCTCGTACCACGAAGTTGACTCCAGCGAAATGGCCTTCAAGATCGCCGGCTCCATGGGCTTCCAGGATGCCTTCAAAAAGGCCAACCCGGTCATCCTCGAACCAATCATGAAGGTCGTCGTCGTTACCCCCGAAGAATTTATGGGTGACGTCATCGGTGACCTCAACAGCAAGCGTGGTCGTATCGAAAGCATGGAAGACTTGAGCCTCGGCATCAAGGAAATCACCGCTTTCGTGCCTCTAGGCGAAATGTTTGGCTACACCACCAACTTGCGCAGCAGCACCCAAGGCCGCGCCAGCTCAAGCATGGAGCTCGACCACTACGAAGACGTGCCGCGCAACGTTGCCGAAGCAATTATCGCTAAAAACGCGAAGTAACGAGTAGAACAGTATGTCGGGACACTGCGCTGGCGGTACGGGAGACAGATGTTATTTTGAGGTTACTGAGGAGCGGTTCGACACTTCGGACTGCGGGAATACTGCGGGACGGCTGCAACCCTTACTTTGGTTTGAAGTTCGCTGACTACGAAAGCGCCGAAGGTCCAGACGGCCCTCGCCCTGAGGCTGTCAACGACGCCACTCTAGCTTGGCCGGTTTACGCGCTACTACTAAATTAGAGCGTGAAACCTTCGATTCGGCTCGTGAAGCCGGCGGCTGTGCTATGGCAAGCGTTTGCAAGATGACAGTTATCTATCGCCCACGGTAAGCGACGCACAGCGCTATCCGCTATTAAGTGTGATGCCTGCTTGTGACAATATCTTTCTGTTCGAAAACCATACCAGGGTATTTACACCGTAAACACTTTACGTTACAATAATCTGGTCACTCGTGTGAGTAATCTTCTCATGTCGATGCTAATAGTAAATTTTAAGGAGTCATTTAATGGCAGATAACTTTGACCGTACCAAGCCTCACATTAACGTCGGTACCTTTGGACACGTTGACCACGGCAAGACTACGCTTACTGCAGCAATTACGCACGTACTTGCTAAGCGCCTTCCTAGCAAAATTAACGTTGCCAAGAACTACGACGAAATCGACAACGCACCTGAAGAAAAAGCACGTGGTATTACCATTGCTACGTCTCACCAGGAGTACGAGTCGGAGAAGCGTCACTACGCACACGTCGACATGCCTGGTCACGCCGACTACATCAAGAACATGATTACCGGTGCTGCTCAGATCGATGGCGCTATCCTCGTCGTTGGTGCAAACGACGGCCCATTGCCACAGACTCGCGAACACGTACTGCTTGCTCGTCAAGTGGGCGTCCCATCTATCTTGGTCTTCATGAACAAGATGGACATCGCCGATGCAGAACTTGTCGAACTTGTCGAAGAAGAAATTCGCGACTTGCTCGAAAAGAACGGTTACGACCGTAACTGTCCTATTATCAAGGGTTCTGCCACCAAGGCACTCGATGGCGACGCTGCCAACGAAGACGCTATCATGGAACTCGTCAAGGCTATGGACGACTACTTCCCAGAGCCAAAGCGTGACCTCGACAAGCCATTCCTGATGCCTATCGAAGACGTCTTCTCGATCAAGGGTCGTGGCACTGTCGCCACTGGCCGTATCGAACAAGGCATCGTTAAAGTCAACGAAGAAGTCGAAATCGTCGGTTTGCACGACACTCGCAAGAGCGTTGTCACCGGTGTTGAAATGTTCAAGAAGAACCTCGACCAAGGTCAGGCTGGCGACAACGTCGGTATCCTGCTCCGCGGTATTGAGCGCGACGACATCGAACGCGGTCAAGTGCTCTGCAAGCCAGGTAGCATTACTCCTCACACCGAGTTCGATAGCGAAGTCTACATCCTTACCAAGGAAGAAGGCGGCCGTCACACTCCATTCTTCAAGGGCTACAAGCCTCAGTTC
>CAZDTZ010000036.1:0-10891 GCA_964508535.1 uncultured Candidatus Saccharibacteria bacterium | reverse complement strand
TGCGCACCAGCATATTGTTTAACCGAGCCAACCAGACACATGGCCTCGTGCTCGGCACAGGGGACTTAAGTGAGATTGCACTCGGCTGGTGCACGTATAATGGCGACCACATGTCGCACTACAACGTCAATGCCTCAGTGCCAAAAACGCTGGTCAAACATCTGGTTGCACATGCGGCGTCCAAATTGGCGAACAGCGAAGCTGAGCGGATTGTGCGGGCGATTTTGGACACGCCAATCTCCCCCGAGCTTACGAGCGGGCGCGAGGGCGGCGTTAGCCAACGCACCGAGGATTTAATCGGGCCGTACTTGCTGCACGATTTCTTTTTGTACTATTTTGTGCGCCGGAACGACACTCCGGCCAAGATTGCAGCCATTGCCGAGCAGGCCTTTGCTGGCACCTACGAGGCGGCTGAGATCCGCCGCTGGCTAGCTGTGTTTATCCAGCGTTTCATGCACAACCAATGGAAGCGCTCTGCTATGCCCGATGGCCCCAAAATTGGCAGCGTCAGCCTTTCGCCTCGCGGTGACTGGCGCATGCCATCGGACATGCAAGCCACACTGTGGCAAGATCTCTAGCCTAAAATTGAATGGATTCGGGATATACTAGCCAAGATTTCGGGGGCGTTCGCCGAGTGCATATATGTAGTCCTCAATAGGCCTATCTTCTGGCGATACCGGAACAATTGCGGCGCGTATTGGGGCTGGCGGCAGGGGGGAGCCAGGCTCTAGTGACTCGGGTTGCGTTAGGAGATCTACCCCGAATAACTTTTCGAGGGCCCGCAAAGAGTGCGGGTCGATTTCGTGAAAGCCGACAGGCCGCTCAACAGAGTACCCCCATCCTGGGTCGTGCTTTGAAGTAGACCAGCGGCCAACATAACGGGCCGCAATTACAGCCCCGGCAAAGTGGTCGGGTGCAGGCACCCCGGCTAACTCTGCAAAGAGCTGGGCGTCTGCATCGTTCCATTGGCTCGTGGCGCTATGGATTGAGGTAGGCTGGGCTATACGTTGTGCGATCCGAGGGGCATCATCATATTGACCAGAGAAATGGATGAGGTGGTCATTTGTGCCCGCGTTGATGACCATCCGGCGCTGCATCAAGTTGAGGGCCACTTTGCCCAGATGGACACCGCGCCAATACCAATAATCTTGCCGTTGGTCTTCGGGCACTGCGTTAATAACCGCCCCTGGTTCCATCGCCAGCAGCGTATCAAGACGTACTCCACCGACGAGAAGTTTTGACATAATACATATTATACGATAATAAATATATTTCAAGCAAATCCGAGTATGTGATAATATTAAGTTAATTATGTCAAATGTATCAAGTACAGAAATGCACGTCGAAGCTGATTTGTTCGCAGCTGTCGGTGTTAGGTTAAATGTAGACGTGGAGCTCTATGGGCAATTGCTCGACGAACTCACAACAGACCTTAGCGATCCTGTACCACCAATGGGGCATTTTTTTCCTGCGCGCAGCTGGGTTGAGCAATATACGTCAATAGATAAGGCGACTCGCAGAAGAGTATATGCCCGTACGACAGAAGGGGGCAATTACGATCCTGATCATACGCTGATATCCGTAGCATGCATTCCGTCGGCGAGTGATTCTAATGTATCGCTTTTGCACGAAACGAAACACTGGGACCAGGATGTCCATGGTGATTTACAGGCAGGTCAAAGATGGCTTAACGCGGCTCTAGGCATAGCTGCCACAGGCTTTCTGGGAGGCATCGCCGGTGTAACCGCCGGAATCTGTTTGAAAAATGGAGACCTAGCTGGCCTGTCGGCTTTTTCCGCCATTACATCTCCGTCCGCATTATATTGGTATAAAACGGTTGGCTGCAAAAATGAACGTGTAGCGTATCGTTTCGAGAGAGACCCAGAGATCTTCAGATCCTACGGTCGCATAATACGATACCGCGCTAACGCTTGAAATGCGCGGTGTCGCTACCTTATGGGGATATCGTAGACTTTTGCTGGCAGTGCACCACCCGCGTTAAGGATATCGTATGCAGGCTGCTTATAGCGTAGGGCGGTTGGCGTTTTGCCTTTGGGGACGCCGATCTGTATATAACCACTGTTAGGGGTTGTGGGGGTTATAGATTTAGACGCAAGAGGAGCGTAGCCTGCTTTTCTGAGATCGTCGTCGTTTATATGGTCGTCGTAACTGTACTTGGTCAGCTCCTGCCCGTCAACGATAAGTGCCAGGCCAATTGGAGAAGGATCGGTGTTGGTATACTGCGGACGGGTCGGTTCTGCAATGGTGACTTTTATGATGTATGGCTCGATTCCTTCCGTAACGTAGGGAGCACGAAAACCGGTAACAATCTCGCCTAGCGTAATATCATATCCAAGGTCAGTTCTTATGGTGTGGTTAATAGTTTTCTTTGTGCCGAGGCTGGTTGGGATAGTGTTTTTGGCAATGCTTTTATCGACCGTCTTTGTACTGTGGTAATGCGCCATGGTCAGGATTAAGCCGCTCAGAAATAGCAACGGTACAACTATGACAATGGTCACTGCTATGGCTTTAGCCTTGGCGCGTACGGCTGGTGAGGTAGTTGGGTTCGTATCTTGCTCGTGCTCAATATCCATATAGTTCTAAGTATAACAAACGCGAGGCAATGGTAAATTTTCGTCTATTTAGGTAATCGGCGTGGCTGTTTGCTCTGCCCTACATACATGTCGATCCATTTCTTCAGCGGCGTCGCGCTATGCCAGACCTCCCGGATTCTTTCAATTGCTTCTGGGCCATACATCCAAGCTGCACGTTCGTACTCTTTAATGACAATCGCGCCTTTCCAATGCAGCAACTCCTCCCTGGGGTGATCTTTGGGGTAGTGCGGCGGTGTGCGTTTAAGAATGGGATCGTGACCGGGGCCGACAACCAGCGACTTTTCGGCCAGGCGTTTTCTGATTTGCTCAAACTTGGTGCCCGATACGTCGTCTATAATAGCCGTCCTAAAACGTTCGATCTGGTCGGGTGCCATCACCATTGAACCGCATGCAATGCGCATGCCAGACGCGCCTATGCGAAAAAAAGAGCCTATGCCACCAACGGCACGATCGCTGGTCGTTATGCCAACCCAGGTTTTGTAGGGGGATTTGTCATTCGAAAACCGGATATCGCGGTTGGGACGAAACGTCCTCAACGGCCCGAACTCCGGCTCAAGTTCCGCCATAAGGTCTTGTATCGGTTTCTGGATGTCAGCTTCCCATATTGCATGGTTGGCTGCCCAGTACGTTTTGGAGTTGTTTTTCTCCAGGCCTTCGAAAAAGGTGAAGAGCTCCCGGGGAAATCCCTTGAAACGTCCGTCGCGGTCCGTGGCTACCAGCATGTGTTTCATTATACTATCCGTGGCCGAGTACTAAGCCTGACGAGAATGGTGCTACTAGCGGCTCAGTCATCCGGACTGTTTATCACGGGTGTAATCTTGCACTATTTGGGAAGTAGTTGGGCTATTGGAATATTCTCGGGCTTGCTGTTTGTGTTGTTCACGGCAGTTATTTCTAATAAGAAGCTCGCTCAATTTTAAGGGTCGGTTCTATGAACAAGGGGAGAGTTTGGACGACCTATCTCTCCCCCTCAAAGTCCAAGCCAAAAATTACCCCTTTTGAGGAGGTGCGTATTGGTATTAAACTGCAACATATGTTATAATCGATATAAGGCAAAGACAGGCAAACGTACTGAGAGCTAGGTATTGGGGCGTCGATGCGATCCCGACCAACTTTTTGGCTACTTAGGTCTCTGTAGTCGCAAAGGCGGCCTACGCGAGCTTTCGACTACGGGGCGAAGGCTTATATAGGAATTATCCAACGCATCGAAAAGGTCTATAAGTAAGGATGGAGCCAGCCTATTCAATTAGGCGAGCAAGATTATGACGACGACAGATCAAGGAACGGTCAATACATATAATAGGGTCGCTACTGCCCTCGGATCCCGCCGCCTCGCCCCTTCATGAGTATTACGAAAAGCCTGCCATACGCGCGCAATTGCCCGACCTCACCGGTCTCTCGGTTTTGAGTGTCGGTTGTGGAAGCGGCACTGATGCGCAGTGGATCAAGGAGCGTGGAGCCAGTAGGGTGTCAGGCGTAGACATATCGGCCGGGTTAATAGGAGTGGCTCGTAAAAAATATCCGGATATCGACTTCGGCGTAATGGACATGGCACAACTTGCCTTCCGCGATCAGAGTTTCGACCTGGTCTACTCCAGCTTAGCAATTCATTACCTTAGAGATTGGGGACCTCCTCTGCGTGAAGCAAGAAGGGTTTTAAAGCCGAATGGTCGATTTATCTTTTCGTGCCTCCACCCGGTTGAAACTGCCCTGGAGTACTCAAGCGACGGTCAATCTCAGAGTGCGTATCTAGGTAGAACGATCATGCGGGCTACCGGGGGACGAGAGATATATGGAGATTACATGGCTGTCGACCATGACGGCGTCAGACAGATGTCCGGTAGGGTTGCTGGTCACATGGTCCGTTACTACCATAGACCGTTTAGTGAAATGGTCACGAGCATTTTGACTTCAGGGTTTACCATCAGGGGAATGGTGGAACCGCTACCGCAAGAGGAGATGAAAGTGTGCAACCGCGGACACTACGAGCAAGTCTCAAGAATGCCAAAATTTCTTATTTGGGTTCTAGAAAAGAATACACCATAGCCCTAGTCCCTTGTGCGAACACCTGTGCGCGAGGGATTCGAATCTTGGATCTTCTGAGCCAGAATCAGGTGCCTTACGCTTGGCCCAATATAATGATTAAAAGTGGCTAGAGCTGCTATAATGCAACTTGATGAATAATGCGATCAACTTCCTGGGCAAACAATGGCCCAAACGCCTTTTTACTTGCTATATGTGGTGGCTTGTCAGTTTGGTTGCACCTCTGTTGGTCACGATATTCTCCATAAAACCTTACTGGCGCAGTGCTGATGTTATTCATACGCTACTAGTCGTAGGCTGCATTACGGTGCTTAGTACGCTAATATTCGGCTACTATCTTGGGAAATGTCATTTTCAGAAATATTTAGTAGTGGCGATTTTATCAGGAACTGCAAGCTTAATGCTTTGTTATGTGGTCGCTATGGTAGTACTAAACCCAAACGACCCGGAAAGTAGTAACGCTGCTGGCGCGGGCTTTGCGGTACTTGTTGTGCCGGTAGCACTCGTTCTCAGTATCATTGTTTTGATTGGTTTTGGAGCTGGAGCGCTAAGAGCTCGTATGACAAAAACGAGATAAAAGGCTTTTGGTCAAGTTTTTTATGTCGGAGGGACGAGGGACGCGCTTCGTGATTTCGATGACTATCGCTATGCCTACTTGCTTGAAGATACGCTGATGGCGATAATGCACAATATACATCAACCCAAATGTAACATCCTTAGAGCCGGCCTTCTCGATGCTTTGATTGGATCAATCACTAATCAAAGGTATGCCGCTGTGTTGCATGAGATGCTAAACGACTCCAACGTGGCAGCTTTTTTACGAGATCAGTAGGCTGAGCAGGTTGTCAACCTTTCAGCCAAAACAAAAAGACTTCCCAGGGGAGTCTTTCATAGTGCGTATGCTTGGCAGGGACTAGTGGGACAGGTTAGGGTCCAGGTTGATACTTCTGCCTATGCGGGTTAAGATGACTAAATGAGTTTATTTAATCTATTTAAGAAATCAGCTCCAGATTTGAGCACATGGACAATAACTAGAACCGACGAAGGCCTGTGGGAGGCGTTTGGTATCGACAGTGCTGCAGTAGTCGCCAAAGATGTAGGCCTTAGTAACGTGATACTTGCCTTAGAAAACGCGGAAAGATCGCGTTACAGCGAAGCCCCGAACTGGGAGATCGCTGAGCTCCAGTATGCGATTTATCCCTGGAAACAAGCCGGAAACGTGCAATATATTTTTCAAGTCAATAAAACGGACGAAGGCTACACCGCTCGGGATATTCAGGGCAGCGACTTAGCCGTGACCGGAAACTCGCTTGAGGACCTCATCGCTCAGATACAAAGGAAGATCGGCGATCCTGAAACGGCAATGCTGCAATGGGTAAAACCAGTAAAAGATCTACATTAAATTTGGCTGGGGATAGTGAACCTATTCCAAATTTTTGAGGACCTAGACAACGTCAACGACAAACAAGCAGATACCCAAGAAATTCGCGTTTTGGTTGATGGGGAAAGCACAAGAATCGATCGCTAAATATATTGACATTGTATGTACATTTAAGTATCATACCAGTAATGGCTTTTGATATTAATTTTAATGAGGAAAAGAATCAGCTACTGAAAGCCATGAGAGGGGTAGGTTTCGATGAGATCATCGAGGCCTTAAGCCGTGGGGGCTTGTTGGCGGAGATCGCCCACCCAAGTAAGGGCCGCCCAAATCAGCGACTGTACGTAGTGAAGATTAAGCAGTATGCCTATGCGGTACCTTATGTGATCAATCTGCAAAAGAGCGAAATATTTCTGAAAACTGCCTATGCGAGCAGAGCTTTAACGAAAAAGTATATGAAAGGAGACGACCATGAGTAATATTAATGACCCATTCTCTGGCCTCATTTTAGACGAGGAAGAGCAGTTGTTGGAGACGGCACTCGAAAAGAGTGACTTTGAAGAAGCTTCTGATATCAAGGATATTAAAAAAATGCTTATGGAAGCTGCCGAGCGTTACCACCAGCTCAACACTTCCAAGCCCATTACATTGCGCATTAATCAGCTCGATCTTATCAAGATTAAAGCTAAAGCTAAACGGAATAATATTCCATATCAGACGCTGCTTGGAGCGGTGGTACATGACTTTGCTGAGGATCGCAAAGAGCTAAAGATAAAGTAGGCTCTTTATGCTGCCTTCGTTAAAAAGACCAAACAAAAGTTTGGTCTTTTTAAATTGGCTGGGGATGAGGGATGCGCTTCGCTTCTGCATTCCGGCGTGCTCGAAGCAAGCTTCTGCGCGCGTCCTCATTCCACCGAACCCCAATGCCTACGGCATGGAGTTCGTAAGCCCACAACCGCAACAAACTAAAATGACATGAACTTGCGCTCATGTCATTTTAGTTGGCTGGGGATAGTGAATCTATTCCAAACTTTTGGAAAGGGGATCAGCTTGGTTTGTTGTCGGCGTGCGTTAGTAAGTCATCAGCGATAGTGCCAACTGGTTTTGTAGCATCAAGTGTAAAAGTATTTGGCGAGATGGTCGGTTGCATCTTTTGGTATAGATCTAATATTGATTGTCTTTCGCTGTTGGACTTACCGTATTCTTTCTCTCTAGTGTTTAGCCTATGAATTAAGACATCGAGAGGGATTGTCATCCAAACATATTCGTCAGCGGCAGCTTTCACTTCATCAAAGTTGTCGATACTACCCAGCAAGAAAATGTTCTTAGCCTGAGATTGTGCCTTTAGTGACAGGAGGTGCTCGGTGGGGTAGATCCAATTGTAGCCATCTCGTTTGGCTTCCTCGTATCCTATAGGTTCGCCAGTTTGTTTAGAGCATCGGATACATTCGGTGTCGGTATCGTGAGCTTCTTCACCGCGTCGCAGGAGCTCATGCATAAGAGTGGTTTTGCCAGTACCGGATACGGCAGAGATGAAAAATAAAGCCATAGAGCAATCATAGCAGGATTACGCAATAAATAAGGAGAATAACGTATGGTTACAAGTTTTAGTGAAAACAAAAACGCCAACAATAAAGTTGACGTAATGTACAAAATCTGGCTGGGGAGATGGTTCGTAGTCCAAACTGACAATGAGCTTGATATGGAAGAGTTTAATCAAATACGT
Source organism: uncultured Candidatus Saccharibacteria bacterium (assembly GCA_964508535.1). Lineage (GTDB taxonomy): Bacteria > Patescibacteriota > Saccharimonadia > Saccharimonadales > UBA4665 > PMNU01. Next base: position 3,126 of record CAZDTZ010000036.1, on the reverse strand, counting down.
ACACTCCTGAATGAAGCGAGCCTGGGAACTGGTATAATTCAGATAAAATACGAGGAGAATTAGATGCAACGGACGGCAATCGTAGTTAGTAAGTCGCTCGCGCCGGGCGAGGTAGCGAATGCTACCGCAATCATCATGGGGCAGTTAGCGCAGCGTAATCCAGGTTTGTATGGACAAGACGAACTGCGCGACAATGATAGTGTGGTGCACGCTGCCATTGCTTACAATGTGGTGATTCTTCGGGCGCGCCCTGCACAATTGGCCAAGTTCATGGAGGCGGTACAGAACACGTCTTTAAGTTATTGTGCATTCGGCAGCGCTGGTCGCAGTCTCAGCAATAGTTTTACTGAATACGTAAAGCTAGTGGAAGGTTCAAATACCGAAGACCTACAGGTTATGGCTGTTGGGGCTACTGGCGACGACGAAGCTATAAGATTGGCCTGCCAAGGACTTAGTGTCTACGCGCCGCAGGCGGAACAGTCGTGAGCCAGCGTTTCGTGGTAGTTGTTTGTAGAGGTAATATTGGACGTTCGCCGTTTACGGAAGCTGTTCTTAATGATGAGCTTACCAAGCGAAAGCTCAACGAGAGAATTAGGGTCATCTCTCGAGGAGTTCAAGGGACGATTGTTGATCCGGAACCCGTCAAGTTTTCTAACATTACTCGTTATCCCGATATGTATAAGGGCGCCAAACCGGTTTTAGACGAGTTGGGCATAGATCTTTCTGTACATGTATCAACACCGATTAGCGAAGCTGACGCAAAAGCGGCGGATATATTGCTAGCTGTTGATAATAAGACACGGGAAAATCTGGCGACCCTGTTCCCAGATCAAGTACAAAAGATTCATCTTATATCTGAGCTTGTAAATGAGAGCCAAGATATTGTTGATCCTGAAGGTGTAAGTGGCGCAGATAAACAAAGACAGATATTTACCGACCTGAGAGGCTACGATCAGGTGTCGCGCAAACACTGGCTGATTTCCAGCGCTGGCGCGATGAAAACCCTCAAGCAGTGGCGGCGCATGTCGATGCCTATACCGAGCAGTTGCGGGCTGGCACAGCAGACTATAGCCTGTCGGCACGGGCGGTTCGTGCCATAAATCCGCCTCGCCGCAGAGAGTTTGAGCAACAAAACAATCGGCGTCAAATCAATTTCTTTGGCATCTATAATCTAGGTGAGATATTGCCGCTAGCTACCCAGGAAGAAATTCGCCACCGCGTATTTGACCCTGTTCGTAGTGTTGAGCGGACAGTGGCGGGCATGTGCCCAGATAGTGATTTTATCGGCAAGATGCTGTCTTCACTTGGACGGCGTGTGCCCGAGTTACAAAACTTACCCGAGCTAGGCTGGCTTGGAGAACGACTCAATCATCTTCATCGCATCTTGCCGGAAGTGGTAGTCCAAAATGGTGGCATGGGGAAGGTTGTTCGCACGACACTCGGCGTACTAACGGTTGGGGCTTATGACACGTTCGGTGAGCCGCCGGCAGTTGTTCGGGAACATTTGTCTCGAGTTTTACCCGGTGCATTTGCATATGGCGCTGCATATGCAATTGTTGATGATACTTTGCAGGATATGCCCGGTGATTACATTTCTCCCAAGGACAAGGGCAGCTATCACCGGGCAATCTTACAAGGTCTTAGAACCGGAGAGGCTATTGACACGGCAAGTCTCCCAGACCATCCATTGGCCGAAGAACTGTTGAAGCTTTACGATACGTTACTTGCTCACTATCCATTCGAGACATATAGACACCTGTACCACGCCTCCGAGGCTATGTACACAGCCCAACACAATGATGCCCAGTGGGGCGCCACTGCAGCAGCAAAGGATGGCATAGCCGGTATGTATCCGGATGTATTCATAAAAGCCGGCATGAGTCGTGTGGTTGCTAATATTCTCGGCCGAAGGACGGTGGGTGGAGAGTTCTACAGTCGAGTCATTAACACGACGTTTGGTGGCCAGCTAAAGGATGATTTGGCCGATCGCGTAGGCGACCAAGCAGAGGGAAGGGTAACGACATTTACTCACCCATTCAATCCAGCCGACGCAAACCCGCTCTATGATCTCTTTGCCTACGATGCATATGCTGCGCAGCAGGTCTACCGAGGTGATCCGGCTGCCGTAGAAGCTCTTACTCGTTTTGGTGCAGCCGAGATAGGTGCGCATCTTATAGAGCACCCAGGCCAAGCGAAAGATCTACTCTCGACGTATCCGTATACGTCGGAAATAGCACGATTCGTACTTACTGCCGCCGGTTTACCAACCCGATTTGCTTCCTATTTGGACCCATCGGATATTGTGTTGAAGAAAAAGGCTGGTGTATTCTTGGGAGCACGCAACCAGGCCAAAGTAGACCCTCGTACGTTTGTATGCGACAGACTTGATTATATCAACGCTGTGTTGCAGGAACTCGTTACTAGCGACGAAGAGAGTGAGCTGAACGAGATTGTCGCCTACGCACTGGACGCAGGTGGTAAACGCCTGCGTCCAGCCTTGACGTTGATGCTCGCCGAGAGCATGGGTATCGAGTACCTCACTGTCGAGCCGTTACTAAAAACCGTGGAGTTATTTCACACTGCAAGTCTCATATTTGATGACTTACCCGCGCAAGACAATGCCTTCCTGCGCCGAGGGAGGCCAACCGCTCACGTGGCCTTCAATGAGGCTGGTGCCCAGCTAGCCGGTATCGCAATGATGTCGTTGGGTTTTGGTGTTCTTAACGAACTTACTAATCACTATCCCAGTAACAGAGTAACTGCCGTGCTTGAATACTTTGGTTCGGTACTTGGTCCGCAGCGCTTGTGTCGAGGCCAAGATATTGACTTGCGCATGGAGCGGGAGAGGCGAGATGTCACGGGTGATGCTATTCTAGAGATGTATGACCTTAAGACATCAACCTTAATCGAGGCGGCACTTGCTCCGCTCATGATGCTGACTAATAGGCCTGCGGACGAAATCGAACAGATTAAACAATATTCTCACCATGCTGGAATAGTGTTTCAGATACGTGACGACATTCTCGACATAGTGGGTAACGTCGAGTGTTTAGGCAAGGACGTCGGGAACGACGCGCAAAAGGTTAATATTGCACGCGTCTATGGGCTAGACGAAGCTGAGCGTTT
>CAZDTZ010000035.1:0-10953 GCA_964508535.1 uncultured Candidatus Saccharibacteria bacterium | reverse complement strand
CATCCAAAAAGATGGACCGCTCGACATGCGCATGGATACGACACAGGAACTAACCGCAGAAAAAGTGGTAAACACCTATTCTGAGGCAGAACTTGTGGACATACTCCGGCGTTATGGAGAGGAGCCAAAAGCTCGGCATATAGCGCAACTCATCGTGCGGGAGCGCCCGATAAAAACCACGAATGAACTCGCCACCCTCGTTTCTCGTGCCTGGCCAGGGCATAGCAAAGTTCACCCAGCGACACGCACGTTTCAAGCGTTGCGTGTCGCGGTGAACGATGAGCTTAATCTCGTAAGAGATAGCTTGCCGCTCTGGACCAACCAGCTGCTTGCGCCCGGTGGGCGCATTGTGGTCATCAGCTTCCATAGTTTGGAAGATCGGCTGGTGAAACAGGCTTTGCAGGAAGTAACAGGGGATACATACGACGCTACGCTTACCTTACTGACCAAGCGACCGGTAAGTGGCAGTGACGCTGAAATCGTTTTTAATCCGCGTGCCCGAAGTGCAAAATTGAGGGCCGCAGCGAAACAAACATAAAAAAGAAAGGGGAATAATCTTTATGCCAATTGTCATACGAGACGAAAGCCCCATAGCTGTCAACATTGACGTACGCCGTGTTGGACGACCATCCGACCCAGCTGACGCCGTTGTATAGGTAGCATGGCTGGCGGTACTCCCAAAAATAGGGAGCCGCCAGCCTCTTAAAAAAGAAAAACAAAAACAAACATGACATATTCAAGCTCACTAGCTCTCGGGCGCAAAACCGCGTTCGCTGGGCGTAACCAAAATGGCGTTGCTTTTCGAGCCCAGGAACGAGCCCTTGGCCCGGTCAGTAACACCGTAATTCTCATTGTCCTAGCCTTGGTGCTGGGCATGTTGTACCTCACCCAGGTGACCAAGACCAATGCCTACGGCTACCAAATTAATAGCCTCCAGCAGCAGCAAGCGCAGCTAACCGCGACGCATGCCAGCCTTGAGGTAGAAGCCGCACGTTCGCAAGCAGTCGCCCGTATCCAAAGCAGCGACCAAGCCAAGAATCTTGTCGCTGTCGCGCCGGCCGAAACAATTAGTCAGTAGCTGAGCCGACGGCGTATAATGACAGGAACTTTGCAGAAGAAATGTTGCAGGGGTGGGCTGCTAGGATAGGCGCAAGAAAGTAGGGTAATGAATACAGGCAGACCACCATCTGAAGCGCTCGGATCGATTACCGCTAGCCATGCCGTTCGCCGTGCACAGTGGTGCTACGTGTTTGTGGCTATGGCTTTTGGCATTTTTTTGGTGAAGTTGTTTTACCTGCAGGTTATCCGTTACGATTACTACCACAAGGCGGCATTGAGCGACCAGCTCAAGGAATACGAAATTCCGGCAACGCGTGGGCTCATTGAGGCTCAGAGCGGTGGCGGCGTTGTGCCGGTCGTGCTCAACCAACAGCTGTACACGCTGTTTGCCGACCCGGCGCTCGTTAAGGACGCAGGGCAGGTGGCCGAGACCTTGGCGGCCAGTCTTGGCGGCCCTGGTGGACCCGGTGGGAAAAGTGCGGCAGAGTATCAGGCGCAGCTCAAAACAGCGAATACGCGCTATGTAGTATTGGCCACAAAATTAAGCAGTAGCCAAAAAGATACTATACTCAAGCACAAATATCCAGGGATTGGCGCGCAGCAGGTGACCTATCGCACCTATCCGAACGGGCCGCTGGCCTCGCAGCTGCTTGGCTTCGTGAATACGGCTGGAACGGGCACGTACGGCATCGAACAGGCCTTAAACAGCGAATTGGCCGGCAAGGCTGGCATGCTCAAGGCTGTGACGGACATCAATGGCGTGCCTTTGGCTGCGAACAGCGGCAATATCGACATTGCGCCCAAGCCAGGAGACAACGTTGTACTGACGATCGACATGGCCATGCAGCAACAGCTCGAGACGATGTTGCAGCAAGGGCTCAAGAATGCCAACTCGAAATCGGGCAGCGCTATCATTATGGAAGCTAACACCGGTGCCATTAAGGCCATGGCCAACTTTCCAACCTATGATCCCACCAATTATGCCGATGTGAACGACCCGGCGACCTTTGAGAATGCTGCGGTTAGCTCGCCGCTCGAAGTTGGTTCGGTGATGAAGACCCTGACAACCGCCGCGGCCCTGGACCAAGGTGCCATTACCTCAGATCAGACATACAACGACCCTTACAACTGGGCGGTGGATGGCTCGCATATCACGAATATCGAGCAGGACGGCGTGGCTGGTGTCAAAAGCATTAAGGATATCCTTAATCTATCACTGAACACCGGCGCCACCTGGGAACTGATGCAAATGAGCCAAAAAGGTGGCACGACTATCAACTCTAAGGGGCGTAATGCGTGGTTCGACTACATGACCAAGCATTATCGTTTTGGCCAATTAACGGGTATAGAGCAGGGGTATGAGTCTGGCGGCTTCATCCCGAAGCCTGACAGCGGCTATGCCGTGAACCTGACGTACGCTAACACGGCTTTTGGGCAGGGTATGACTGCCACGCCGCTCCAGATGGCTGCTGCGTTCGCTGCAGTAGTAAACGGTGGCACGTACTACCAGCCAACACTTGTATCGGCAACGATTGACGCCAACGGCAAAACTATCCAAAACAACCCACAAGCCGTTGAGCGGAACGCAGTGTCGCCAAAGGTGTCCCAAGCGCTCATCCCGATGTTGCAGTACGTTGTGCAGCAACACTTTATTACGCCACCATTTGACCAGACAAAATATATGGTGGGCGGCAAAACCGGCACCGCGCAAATCGCCGCGCAGGGCGGAGGCTACGAGGCCGACAAGTATAACGGCACCTACGTTGGTTTTGTCGGCGGCAACACACCGCAGTATGTGATTATGGTGCGCGTCAACGACCCCAAACTGCCATCGTGGCAGTATGCCGGTACGGCGGCCGCACAGCCAATATTCGCGGGCTTGGCTCACATGCTGATCAACGACTTTGGCGTAACGCCGAAAAGCTGAAGGCGGTGATATAATGGGCATAAATAAGGAAAGTAAAACATGCATACAACACTCTTGATCTCTGTCCAGACGGATACATTAATCCGTATCTTATTATTAGGCTTTTTGGGCTTCCTGCTCAGTATGCTTATCACGCCGCTGTATACCACGCTGGCATATCGCTACCAGTGGTGGAAGAAACCACGCACCACCGATGTTTCCGGTAACAAGGCAACGATGTTAATGAAGCTGCACAATGACGCGCCTAAACGCCGCGTACCTAGCATGGCTGGCCTGGTGTTTGTCGTGTCCGTGGCTTTGGTAACATTGGTATTTAACCTGAGCCGTACCCAAACGTGGCTGCCGCTGGCGGCTTTTGTGGGCGCTGCAGGGGTAGGATTGCTGGATGATATCATCAATTTCAAGGGTAATGGCACCGGTATTGCTGGTTTGCGTAGCAAAATCAAATTGCTGCTCACCACTATTGTTGCAACGATTGGCGGTTTTTATTTTTACTTTAAGCTTGATGTCAGCACCATTCATATTCCGGCGATGCACAGCCAGTTGCACATTGGCTGGTTGATTATTCCGCTCTTTGCGTTTGTTATTGTGGCTACGGCCAATGCCGTTAATATTAGCGACGGGGAAGACGGCCTGGCGGGCGGCCTTACTTCGACGGCATTTGGTGTCTATGCGGTGATTGCAGTGCTTGAGGGGCGCTTTGGGGTCGCGGGTTTTTGTTTGACGATGGTTGGCGCGCTGCTCAGCTACACTTGGTTTAACATCGCTCCAGCACGGTTCTTTATGGGTGACAGTGGTTCGTTTGCGCTTGGCACGGCGCTGGGTGTGGTGGCGATGTTGACTGATACTGTTTTGTTGCTGCCACTTATCGGGTTAGTGTTTGTGGCCGAGGCTGGCTCGAGCGCACTTCAAATTTTGTCGAAAAAATTGCGCCACGGTAAAAAGATTTTCAAGATTGCACCAATCCACCACCACTTTGAAGCAAGTGGCTGGCCAGAAACTAAGGTCACGATGCGCTTCTGGGTTATTGGTCAGGTTGCGGCAGTGCTTGGTTTGATCGTCTTTTTGCTCGGAAGGTATGTCTAGCATTTACCAGGGCTTGGAGGGAAATAGATAGTGGGCGCAGTCACACGACGCAGCTCTATAGCTATGCAGCCAGAGGGATCGCGGCGGCACAAGCCAGATTACTGGTTGTTGATGCTGAGTGCGCTGCTGCTGGCGATTGGACTCATCGTGGTGTATGCCATTAGTCCGGGCTTGGCCGTCGAAAACCACGTGAGTAGTAATTTCTACGTCACACGCCAGATGATTGCTGTCGGTTTGGCCATTATTGCGTTTGGCGTAACGGCAATTATCCCCGTAGAACGCTGGCGCAACTGGCAGATGCCTTTGTTGATTGTGGCAGTTGCTCTAACGTTATTCGCGCTGGTGTTACCGGCTAATCCACAGTATCCGGCTCACCGGTGGATTAGGGTAGGGGGGTTGTCGTTCCAGTCGGTCGAATTACTGAAGTTTGCGTTGTTGGTGTGGATCGCTGGTTTGCTGAGCGACCGCATACGCAAAGGCACCATCCAGAACGTGAAAGAGACGCTTAAGCCGTTACTGATTGGTTTTTTGGTTGTCGGTGTGGTGGTGGCTGGTGTGCAGAGTGACTTTGGCTCGATGATGGTGATTACAGCGATGATGACAGCCATGGTGTTTGTGGCTGGTGTGCCCATGAAGCGTATCGCGATTATTGCCTTGGCTTTGGTGGTCTGCGGTACCTTGGCAATTTCGGCTGTACCATACCGTAGGGCGCGCATTGAGGCGTTTTTGCACCAAGGTAGCTCTAGCAATTGCGCAAGCCTGAGCAGCGGCTACCAAGCCTGTCAGGCGTTGATTGCTGTGGGGTCCGGTGGGATGGTTGGGTTGGGGCTTGGCAAAAGTGTACAAGCCTTTGGATATCTGCCCGAGGCCGAGAACGACTCGATCTTTGCCATCTACGCCGAGAAATTTGGCTTTATTGGCGCCGGTGTGCTATTGGGGCTGTTTCTGGCGTTTTTCGCTCGGCTCAAACGTATTATGGAGCGTGCACCTGATGATTTTACTCGTCTGTTGGCCACGGGTGTGTTTGCCTGGCTGACTGCGCAGTCGTTGATTAATATCGGGGCAATGGTTGGCGTGCTGCCGCTTAAGGGCATTACGCTGCCATTTATCAGCTACGGTGGCACTAGCGTGTTGCTGGTAATGGGCGTTGTGGGTATGGCGTTCCAAATTTCGCGGTATACTTTATTCAGCACACCTCGACAGAGTGAGGGTATAAGTGGAAGGAGCTCATATGAAGATAGTCGTGACAGGCGGCGGCTCGGGGGGTCATATTACCCCGATTCTCGCCGTCGCCCATGAGCTAAAAAAGCTCCAGCCAGATTGTGAGATCAATTACATCGGCCAAACGGGTGATTCTTTGAGTGACGTACCCGAGCAAGACGCCAATATTGACCGCGTGTATACCGTTCGGGCAGGGAAGTTTCGACGCTATCATGGAGAGGGAATCAAACAGTTATTAGATCTGCCAACGTTGTATAAAAATCTACGTGACGCAGTATGGGTATTGGTTGGCCTATGGCAGAGTTTTTGGTTGCTGGGCACATTGCGGCCAGACATCGTATTTGTAAAGGGCGGGTTTGTAGGCGTGCCCGTGGGCCTGGCGGCGGCACTGCATAATATTCCGTACATTACGCACGACTCTGATGCGCTGCCGGGCTTAGCAAACCGCATTATTGCGCCGTGGGCGCGCGCCCATGCCGTTGCCTTACCAAAGGAGGTGTACACCAAATATCCACCCAAAAAGACCATCACTGTGGGGGTGCCTATCTCGCGCCATTTCCATCCAGTAACACCTGCCGAGGTGCACGCTGAGCGCAAGCAATTGCAGCTGGAGCAAGCCACTCACGTACTGCTGGTCACCGGTGGCGGCAATGGTGCGCAGCGCCTCAATACGGCGGTGATTACGTGCATGCCGGAACTGCTTTCGCGGTATCCTGGTCTGTGGGTCGTGCACATTGCTGGCCGTCTGGACGAAGCCAGTGTTCGGCAGCAATACAGGCAGGTTTTGGCTCCAAAGGATCTCTCACGGGTGGTTATCAAAGGTTTTATCACGAATTTGTACCAGTATAGCGCCGCAGCAGACGTGGTGGTGACGCGCGCCGGTGGCACGAGTATTGCCGAATTTGCCGCTCAGGCCAAACCGTGCGTGGTAGTGCCCAATCCACAGCTTACCGGAGGTCACCAGTTACGCAATGCCCAGGTCCTGGCTGACCGCAAGGCGGTTAAATTGGTAAGTGAAAGCGTGCTGCGGGACGACCACCACGCCCTGATGCCGGCAGTAACCGAGCTACTCGACAACCCCGAGAAGGCAGTGGCCCTCGGTGCCAAATTGCACGGGCTGGCGCGGCCGAATGCTGCGCATCTGCTCGCAGTGTTATTATTAGAAGTAGCCGACGTGCACACCCCGAAAGTCACAAAACTATAAAAACAACCTTGGCCTAGCGGTTCGCGCAACAGAAACACAAAACTATGTTCAAAAAGAAGCCTACACCACCTGCAACTGTCCGCCAACGCCAGCCCGTCCAACCGGGTGGCCCGCGTGGCGGGTCGTTGGTCTTTTCGTACCATGCTTCTGCACGCCCCGTGCTGCCGGCGACGAAGCAAAAAGGCATCCCCAAGCAACCGGCGCCCGCTGCTGCGCGACGCAAGGCGTCAGTTAAGTGGGTCACGCGCAGACCAAAATTGGCAGCGCTAGCTGTGCTGGTGATTGTCCTGGCCGACTTAGTGCTCGGGGTAAACCCAAAAATACAGGTCACCGGCGCGCAAACCGGCCAGATATTCTTACGGACTCCGTCTGTCTATGCGCAGGCTGCCCACGACATGCTGGCGGGCTCTGTCTTTAATCGCAACAAGATAACCATCGATACTACCAGCGTTGCCAAGCGTATGCAGGACAAATTCCCAGAACTCTCCGGTGTGTCTGTGGCGCTGCCGGTTCTTGGCGCACAACCCACTGTCTACATCCAACCAGCGACACCACGATTGCTGTTGGCTGGCCGGGACGGCATGTATGTGCTTGATGACTCTGGGCGCGCCCTGATCGCCGCGAGCCAAGTGCCGCACATTGGTACGCTTGGGCTGCCAACGGTAGTCGACCAAAGTGGTTTGGCTGTCCAGCTTGGCCACATCACGCTTTCGAGTAGCAGCGTGTTCCTCATAACAGAGGTAACGGGCCAGCTAAAGGCCAAGGGAGTGGCCTTTACAAGCCTCGTATTGCCCCAAGGGACGAGCGAGTTAGATGTCAAGATAAGTGGGGCACCGTACACTATAAAATTCAACTTGCGCGGCGATGCCAGGGCAGAAGTGGGTACCTATCTGGCCGTAGCAGGGCAGTTGGCCAAAGAGAAGAAAGTGCCTGGTGAGTATATTGACGTTCGCGTCGACCAACGGGCGTATTACAAGTAGTTTGACGACCCTTAATAACAGGGGAAAATTCGGAGCACATGCCTACTCCGCCCTTACAGTTCGTATTTTGTTCAGTAAAACGTTTTCAGCTGTTTGTTTGGAAATATATATTTTTGATATAAAACAAAGCTAATGTCAAATACTATGACAAAACAGGGGATAGTGGGGAAATGCATATAAACAATCAAAATTAAGAAAAAGCAAATACTTTCACGACATAACTGTGGAAAAGTCAAATATCTAACATTTTACAACGCGTGAAAACTTCAGGTTAGCGTAGCGATCGGCAGCGGCACACTAGGCGCTATGCAGGCCGCGAAGCCGCTACAAGAGGCTTAAGACCACGACGGGTGTTAGGTACATGTAATATAGTAAACACGCTACGCATTTTTAGGAGCGTGCATACCATGGTAGGTAAAACTCCCCTGCAGTAGAGGTATTAGTTGTCCTCCCGTTACGTATATATGCAGTCGCAAAATATACATTGTGCGACATATAGTGTATGGCCCGTTGCCGTATTGTTTGCACCTTGCTTTGGCCGCTGTCTGCGTTCGTTTTTCGCTGAGCTCTTTTTTATTTTGCCTATGCTACTCTGCTGCTGACCGACATTGCTTGGTTTGTGATGCTATATCATATTCCCGCTTGTTTTGCACAGCCAGCATGATCTATTGTCTGTTCGTATTTTGTTTGGATAATTGTACGGCTTATTATGTGATGACTGTTGGTGGCGAGATTCGCATCGCCTGCTCTGCCCGTTGTAGCAGGCGCGTTTTTATCTCGGCATTACCTATATAACGCACCCAGTTGCAGACGCCCTGCAAACCGTCACCCGGGTTCGCATTTAGGCGTGAATCGAGGTCAATGAGTTTAAAATTAGGACTGCCTGCCAGCCGGCGCGTGTATTGCCGTGGGCGCGCTGCATCTGCACCGATAACCCAGCTGAGCCCACGACCTGCAACATAGAGGTCAATAAGATGGTTACCAAGAAACTCGAGCTGATCCGGCTCCGGAAAATTAATGATGTCATGCGGATCGTCAAAGTCCATCAGAGGCGGCTCAGTGATCTCTTCGACTGCTGTATAAACGACCGGAATGTGGCGATACGGGTCTTTTTCCACTACAAAGGTGGTATGCGCTGGCACGAGCAGCCCGTGAGCTGGTAGCCGCTTTAGTTCGGTCTCGTAGCGGCCAACGTGTGTTACGGCTTCATCGTACACAGGCGGTGGCCATTGTCCGTATACGGTGTCGTGCTCGCCAGGAGGCTGCGACGTAAGCCACCGCAAGCGCAGCCCTGCTTCGCTCAATACCATGATATTGTTGGTTATCCCACGTCCGACACTCTCTTGGCGCTGCATCCTTGGGTCGACCGCAAGCACGGCGCGCAAATCCTGTTCACTAAAAGGCACAGCCCCTTCGTTAAAAGTGTGTATGCCCCCCAGATCTTTTATGCCAGTTCCCACGGGCTATGCGTATAGCCTTTCCCTGATCTCCTCGATTTTTCGGCTCACGGCGGCCTGCTCTGGCGACGGCTGCAGAAACTCCGTAGTCCATTCAGCTAGGTCATCCACACTCAGCTGGCGCTCAATTCTCTTCCCGCTCAAGTATACGTCGTTGTCGTATAATGGGCCGTCTGCGGCATACTGTGCAAGCGATCCGAGCTCTGGAATGACCCGCTGTCGCATAGGCACATCATGGTAGCTTGCTAAGGTTTGGGCATGGCTTAGGAGAAGCCTTTGTACGTGGGGTGCATCGGCGTGTTGCTCGGCTTCATCCATCAATTTTTTGCCGTTGCCATGTTTGCTCACCGCAGTGTAGACTACCGGCATTTCACTAAAGTGCGGGTCTTGTTTTACGAGAAATACATTGCGCTTGAGCAAAGGCATGCCGAGCCGTTTTAGACGATCCATCTCTCCCTGGAAGCGGCCAAGAAAAGGTATGATTGATTCCGGTGTTAGCGGAAGATAGCCGAACCCTTCATTTGCTGCGTTCCAGCGTAAAACAATCCTTTCGTCAGGGGCTGTGTACCTTGGCCAAGTAAGAGATCCCCTCGGCGGTATTACCTGAATTAAAGTGTGGGGATCCCGTTCGCTTAAAAGTGCGCCGAGATCATGTGCATCAAACGGCACGCCTTCGTCTCTAATCGTGATGATGTTTCCGGAGTTTGAAGACACTGAAGCGAGATTGCGGTTGTTGCGCATGACTGTGCCCCTGGCCCTCGGCCAGAGAAGCGGGAGCTTAGGCGGCGACTTCGTCGTCGAGTGAGTAGGTTGCCTTAGCGACGCGTTTGAACTGGGTTTTGCCTTGGAGGTTCAAGAGGATGGTGGTTTCTTTTACTAAGCGGCTCTTGAGCACGCGTTTGACGATTTCGTCGCGGTGTAGCGGTTCGCCTGCTTCTTGGAGGACTTCGGTGATGATGTCGGCAACAGTGCCCTTTTGGTAGCCCCATTCTTTGAGGGCGTAGATGCCGCGGCCAATAAGCACGAAGCGCTTGTCTTTGATCAGTTCGTTGTGGATGGCCTGCGTGGTTACATCTTTGCGCTTGAAGTCAGACTTCTTGATTGCCTCGGCAATTTCGTTGAAGTGCATGTGCTTGCCGTTTTCTTTGAGGATAACGTAGATTTTGTCGCGGATGTTCTTGGGGTTGACCATTGGCCATTTTACGAGGCCCCAGCGGCCGTTAAGGGTGGCGAGCTTCTTGGAGATGCTTGCCAGAGCGCCTGCCTGGGCGGCGTCTTCGAGGCCAGCAGACTTGGCGGCTTCGGCGATCGGTAGTGGTTTGCCGGCTTTCTCGATAGCGGCCTGCAGTTTGGCGATGTCGGCCTTGATGGCGTCAGCATCGCGGACACTCGTAACGCCAATAGCTTGGAAATAATTGTCGTCTTCTTCGATAACGCTTAGGCGTGGGCACAGCATGCCAAGGAAAATAACGCGAGATTGGTCGGTTTTGGAGTTCTCGGCGGTTACAGCGGCGCTAATGTCGCTTACGCGGCCAGCTTCGCCTGTCTTGTGGAGCTGGGCGAGCAACGCAGTCTCAACATCTTTGACGTGAGGTAACTCCCCCTGCTCTGCCATGGTGCGGAAGCGGGTTACGACAGATTTTTCGAGCTGGCGCACGCGTTCGCGGGTGATGCCAAGGAGCTCACCGATCTGCTCGAGGGTCTCGCGGCGGTCAAATAGACCAAAACGGCGGGCAACAATCTCACGCTCACGTTCGCGATCGACGCTTTTCAAGATGTTCTGGATGAATTTTTCTGTATCGAGCACCGTTTCTGATGCTGTTGCGGATTTTGCCATTACGCTTCCCTATCTGTTAAATAAGTCCGTTTCATATAACTATAAAACTTACGAGCTAAAAAGTCAAGTATTTCTTTAAGACAGGCTTATTGTAGCACGAAATGGACAACCACAATTACAATGTGTTGTGGAAATATCACTAGAAAACAACTTGCTATAGATACAAACTTGTGGAAAAGTTT
>CAZDTZ010000034.1:0-12050 GCA_964508535.1 uncultured Candidatus Saccharibacteria bacterium | reverse complement strand
AAATCGGCTTTGTCTTTGACGATTCGCTCGACAAGCCGGACGGTGTGCAACAATACGTACTGACCATGGGCCGCTGGATGGCCAGCCAAGGGCACGAGGTGCACTACCTAGTTGGCGAGACCAAGCGCGTCGACATCCCCAATATGCATTCTTTGAGCCGCAATATTAAGGTGCGCTTTAACCAAAATCGGATGGCGATCCCCTTGCCGGCCCGGCTCAAACCGATCCGTGAGCTGCTAGCGCGGGAGCAATTTGACGTATTGCATGTGCAGGTGCCGTACAGCCCGGCGCTGGCTGCCCGGATTATTAAAGCTGTCGACCAGCGTACGGCTGTCGTAGGCATGTTCCACATTGCGCCACACTCTGGATTGGTGAGTGCCGCCAACCGAGCGCTCGGTGTGTGGGTGCGAAGTACACTCAAGCGATTCGATGCCATGCTGGCCACCTCGGCGCCAGCGCAAGCCTTTGCCAAGCAGACTTTTGGTATTGACAGCCAAGTTGTGTCACTGCCGATTGGCGTGGCGAAGTTTGCAAGCGCCAAGCCATTCAAAAAATATCAGCACGGCCAGCACGTGTTGTTCCTCGGCCGTCTGGTCGAGCGCAAAGGCTGTCAATATCTGTTGCAAGCCGTTGCCGAAGCCAGCAGGGCGAACATGTGGCCAACAGACGCCGACGTTATTATCTGTGGCGGCGGCCCGCTGGAAGCGCAGCTCAAGCAATTTGTAAAGGATAACAAACTGGCAAAAATCGTGACGTTTACGGGGTATATATCCGAAGAAGATAAACCGCGCTATCTGGCCTCGGCCGACGTGGTGGTGTATCCGAGCACTGGCGGCGAAAGCTTTGGAGTGGTGTTACTAGAGGCTATGGCTGCCTGTCGTGGCATGCTGTTGGCTGGCGACAACCCTGGCTACCGCAGCGTATTAGCGCCGCGCGAAGCTGCGCTCTTTGATCCGCACAAAACCAAGGCCTTGGCTGGAAAAATTGTAGGTGCGCTCAACGACCCAGTGGCGCGACAAGCGGCACAAAAGTGGCAGCAAAGTTATGTGAAGCAGTTCGACACCGACACCATTGGCGCACAAACCATCGCTATATTCGAGCAGGCGTTGCATAAGCGGCGGCGGTAATCCATAATAGCCATTAGTATGTTTGGCCGTTCCAAAAATAAGCAAGAGACCGTTACCTTTACCATTTCCAATCGTACGGTTATTCGCGTGCTACTGCTCGTGATCGTGTCGATTATCGGCCTGGCTGCACTGCGGCGTGCGCAACACGCGCTCATTCTTATCTTTACTGGATTCTTTTTGGCTTTGGCGCTCAATGGGCCGGTTCACTGGATTGCAGCGCGCATTCCAGGCAAACGGCGCGGTAGTCGAGCGTTGGCTACTGGCATCTCCTTTTTTGTCGTCGTTGCGGTATTGTTCGGCTTTTTGGGCAGTATTGTACCGCCGCTGATCAAGCAAACGAGCAATTTCATTAGTGCTGCACCAAGCCTTGTGCAAGAAGTGCGCGACCAAAACACCACCGTAGGCAAATTCGTGGCCGACCACAACTTACAGGGTCAAATCGACAAGTTTTCGTCGCAATTATCCGACCGCCTCGGCAATATTAGCGGCACTGCACTTTCCAGTGTTACTAAGGTAGGTAGCAGCATTTTCTCGGTGTTAACTATTCTGGTGCTGACCTTCATGATGCTTATCGAAGGGCCAACCTGGCTCCGCTTTTTCCGCGACATGATCCCAGACGAATACCACGACCGCGTCGATCGTCTCTCGCGCGACATGTACAAGGTTGTGAAGGGTTACGTAAACGGCCAAGTGGTGCTGGCGCTGATCGCCTCAACGTTGCTTCTGCCCGCACTGCTCATCCTGCATATTAACTACGCGGCGGCACTGTTTGTAATCGTGTTTATCTGCGGCCTCATCCCACTGGTTGGCCACCCGATTGGCGCCGTGATCGTAACCACCGTTGCCCTATTCCGTTCGCCGTGGGCAGCAGTTGTGGTGCTGGCCTACTACATCCTGTACCAACAGATCGAAAACTATATTATCCAGCCGCGCATCCAAGCCAACAGCACCAATATGTCGCCGCTGCTGGTGTTTGGTGCCGTGATTATCGGCGTGAGCTTTGGCGGGCTGTTTGGCGGGCTGGTAGCCATTCCGGTGATGGGCTGCATTCGTATTGCCTTGCTCGATTTCCTACATACACGCCATATCATCGAAGAAACCACGTACGACAATATGGCTACCGAGAAAAAGCCCGGTAGTTCGTCAAGGACTATCTAAGCGCAAATCACAGAGTTCGGTACCAGATGGGGCCGTTGGGAGTGTCGCGGACGCCGAGTTTTTGGGCAAGGAGTTGGTCGCGGAGCTCGTCGGATTTTGCCCAGTCCTTTGTGTGGCGAGCGGCTTCGCGGTCGGCGATGAGGTCTTTTTGAGCATGAGTGATTCCTGGGCGTTCGGCAAGCTGTAGGCCAAACAGCCGGTCGATAACATTGAGCAGTGGCTGGATTTTCTCGGTGTCGACGCCCAGCGTTTCGCTCTGACTTGCTAGGTTAGAGAGCGGAATAAGTGCCTCAGGCGTGTTAATGTCGTCGGCAACAGCATCAAGCATGCTTTTGAGGGCGTCCTTATACGTGTCCCCTACCTCATTCTTGTAGGTGGCGGCTTTTTGGTGTTTGAGATCTGCCCAAGCACGCAGACTTTGCAGCAGATTTTGTGCCGCTTCTAGGCCTTCCCAGGTAAAGTTGACCGAGTTGCGGTAGTGCGATTGCAATATCTTGAGGCGGAAAGCCAACGGGTCGTAGTCTTTGTCGATGATATCCTGCAAAGTGTAGAAGTTGTGTGCTGACTTGCTCATCTTCTTGCCGTCGACCAAAATGTGATCGTTGTGGGCAAATATGCTTGCCATCACCGGGTTGTCTTCGAGCGCGGTGCTCTGGGCGATCTCGTTTTCGTGGTGTGGAAAAATGAGGTCAACGCCGCCGGTATGAATGTCGAATGGTTGCCCTAGCTCTTGCCTGCTCATCACCGAACACTCGATGTGCCAGCCCGGCCGGCCATTAATTGTTTGGCCGTCCAGCGCAAAGTCCCAGCTTGGCTCGCCGTCTTTTTGCTTTTTCCAGAGGGCGAAGTCGTGGATTGATTCTTTGTCGTATTCGTCGTTTTGGATGCGCGCTTCGGAGGTGTTGCCGGCGGTGAGTTCAAGTAATTGACCGTAGATTTTGCCGGCTTTGCGGTAGGCTTCGATGGAGAAATACACACCGTCGTCGGCAATGTAGGCAAAACCAGCTTCGTGCAGCTTGGTAATCAATTCTTGCATGCCCCAGATGGTCTTGGGATCTGTGGCGCGGATAAAGGTCAGCGCCTGCACATCATTACCGATGCGCTGCATGTCGTGGTTAAAGACTGCAATGTATTTATCGGTGAGCTTTTTGAGCGCTTTGCGCGGCTCTTCGTCCGGGAATTCTTCGCGGCTGCGGCGAATAGTTTTGTCGTCTACGTCGGTGTAATTCATGGCGTGCTTGACGCTGTCGCCGGTTATTGAAACCGAGCGGCGGAGCATGTCGGCAAATACGTAAGCACTGAGATTGCCGATGTGGGCATGGTCGTATACAGTAGGGCCACAAGAGTAAATGCGGATCATTTTGCCGTCCCCGGGCGTTACATCTTCAAGTTTTCGGGTCAAGGTGTTGTAGAGTTTCATAGACATCTTTCTTGTATTATTTTAGTATACCGTACTCGTGGCGAGATCGGCAGTGCTGCCGGCCAGCGCAACATCGCTACGCGGAGCGTAATAGCGATAGGTCGCACCTTCTGGACCCACGGGATAACGTGAGAGATCGGCATAGGTGCTCGGCGAGACGTAGAAACCGCCAGGGACTTGCATCCAATCCTGCTGTTCTTGGCGGCTGCTCACTTGGAACTGGCTTGGTACGCGGGAAGCAATCTCGAAGGCGAGCTCCTGTCCTTTTTCATCCCCAGGCGTAAACGTGTCGCCGAGCCCACCCTTCCATTGGAGCTCTAATACGGCCACGGGCCGGGAAGCAATACGGGCGGCATCCCTACCGATAATACCGGACGCAATATGGTCGGGGTGGTCGATAAGCCCGCCGACCGTCACTAACAGATCGATGCCAACGGACCCGATCCAACGCGCGACTTCGGGCACGTGCAGGTTGATCTCGTGTATGAGCCCGCCGTCGGTGCCGTATAGGTTTTCGGCAGTTATTATCCGCAAGAATTCAGCAACTTCTGCCTCTTCGTGCAGACGCCCGTGGTTTTGTAGGTTAATCGTCCCCAGACTGTAGTCGAGAGTTGTATTATATCCGGTCGTGAGTGTTTGTTGGTGTATTTCCCATCCTTCGGCTATAGCGACGTCAAGGAAAAGTGCTTGGGTAAATTCATCATCAGGGTGCGCTTTGAGAAGGCCGACCCTTAACGGTCTTCCAGATTCATGGGTAATGCTCATAAGATAGGGTTCCTGTTTATACAAATAAAAACGAGCCGGTGAGGCTCGCATTGTATGCATACAGAAAGAGCCTCACCTATATACAGGAGCGGCAGCAGCTTAGGGTTTGAGCGACTCTGTTCGTCATAGTCATAATGTGCATGATTGTAACAATTTATTTAGATTTGGCAAGTTCGTCGAGCAATCTGGTGGCTTCGACGATACATTCTGATTTGGTTTCTTCAAATGGCTTGCCCTTCGCAATTTTGAAGCCGCTGGCGTAGGCATGGCCGCCGCCGCCAAAGTGCTCGGCTAGCTTGCCAGCGATGGGCGTGCCAAAGTTGGCGCGGATTTTGGCCGTTACATGGCCGTCGTTATACAGTTTAAAGGCGACCACGATCTCGGTGCCAATGCTGCTGCGCATGTCGTCAATCACAAGCATTGAGGGGTTGTACTGAGCGCTGTATTTTTCGATCTCTTTCCACGGGATGGTGATAGTGGCGATGCGATTGTCGGCAAAATATTCGATGCGTTGCAGGAGTTCGCCTTTGTATTTGATGAGATCAGGCGCTTTGCGCATCAGCTCGCGGCGTTTTTGCTCCAGGGCAGCGATGCTTACGCCCTGCTCTACCATCTCGGCCACAATGTGGATGGTGCGAGCGCTGGTGGCTTCGGTGGTCATGCCCAGCGAGTCGGCCATGATCGAGCTAACTAGCATATTTTGAGCCTTGATATCGAGTGGCCAATCCAGCTGTTTGGCCAGTTCGTAGATGATTTCGCCAGTCGCCACCACAGGCTTATTGCAGACAACCGTTGCGAAGGACACACTATTTTCCACCGCGTGGTGGTCGAGCAAAATGCATGGCTTGGTGCGTAGCCAGCCTTTTTGGCCGGTCTTGTCGAGCTGTTCAAAGAGGCTGTCGGCGCTCGTGTCCACCACAATACTGGCGTCAAACTTTGGCGGCAAATCTTTACTGACGCGATCCCAACCCTCTAAATAGCTGAGGTAGGACGGGATGTCCACGCCACAGTACAGCAGCGGCTCTTTGCCCATGTCGTGTAGGATTTGCTCCAGCGCCAAAGCGCTGCCGAGCGAATCACCGTCCGGATTGTCGGCCTGCAAAACCACTACGCGCTGCGCACCGCCCAAAATCTCGGCTATTTTGCTCGCCTCTTCATACATGCTAAGTATTGTAGTCACCTTTCGGTCTTTTTCAAAGCTACTTAAATATTCCGGCGTTCATGGCTGTTCTAATATCTGCAGCGGTGTCGAGGGTGGTCAAGAAAAGGGTGAAGCCGGCTGCGTTGACGAGGTCTGGACCGAAATGCACATTGTATACGTCTGCAGCCTTACTAACTGGGTATTCTTTTTGGGTTGTAGCAGTGGCAATTCCTTCTACCTGGCCATCAAGGAACAACGGGCTACCACTGGTGCCGCCTAGGGCTACATTACCAGTTTTGGCAGTGGCGGGCTCAATGCCATCAACACAACCGGCCCGAGCACGCTGTTGCTGGGGGCGGCCAGCAGGACGTTAAAGCGAGAAGGGTTATTAGGAGCAGGTATGGCGTTTTTGTAACCATAGCCTTGGGTGGTAAGTATGGCACCGCGCGACGGCTCAGATTCCGCCACCGTCAGGACTGTTTCGCCAATCGGCCGACTCAGTTCGTATACGCCAACATCTACTTGGGTAGCTGTAGGCGTCGCTACGTCTACGAATTTGCCAACGTTTTCCCGCATGTAGCATGCCCTCGTAATCGTTGAAGTGTGCCCTTGCCTATCTTTGGCGACGAGCAAGGAGGCATCGTTACGCTCGGCGTTGTGTCCCGCGCTCACGGCCGCCATTGCGCCATTTGCGAGTCTTACGAGGAATGCAGTACCGGCCTGCTGTTTTGTTTTACCGTCAGTATCTACGTATGTTTCGACAATTTCTACCACTCCACCGTCCAATGCGGTCGTAGTGGCGGCTGAGGGTGTGGTATCGCCTGTAAATAGGCCGCCGGGTGCCAGATTGATGTTAATTCGTGGCTTGAGGTCGGCGTCGGACCGGGTGCGGGCTGGCTGCGGTTTATCGTAGCAGCGGGCTATTGGCACGGGTCTATGCGGCACTGGCGGCTTTGCTGGCCCACAAGCTGCGAGCGCCGCAGTGCCTGCAACGGCTCCTAGGGCTAGCACACCCCGAAAAGTTTTGGAGCGGTATAAGGCATCACGCATCTCGCGTAGTGAACGCCGCATGTTGGGTTGCTGCAGTTTTTCGGCTAGTTGTTCGGACATATTTTCACCCCCTCGGTAATTGGTATCTCGGCCAGAGTTCTGCCTGTTCTGGTTTCGTATAATTTTCGTACTGGCGTAGTATACTCACATATTCCACGATAGTCTAGAGAAAATTTAGCTGTGTTTTGCGCTCTTTTTTAAAGCGCTTGGCGGCCTTCTAATGCTCTGGCTAAGGTTATTTGGTCGGCGTATTCGATGTCCACGCCAATGGGCAGGCCGCGCGCTAAGCGCGTAATCTTTACGGTGCGCTCTGGCCCGATTTGCTGTTGGATGTAGAGCGCCGTGGACTCACCTTCGACGCTGGCGTTGGTGGCTAGGATAATCTCGGTAATCTTGTCTTCGTCAATGCGGCGCACTAATTCGGCAATGTGCAAGTCTTCTGGCCCGATGCCGTCGATAGGCGAAACCAGACCGCCCAGCACATGATAGGTGCCCTTAAACTGCCCGGTTTTTTCCAATGCGGCGATATCGAATGGTTCGGCGACCACGGCGACCACGGTTTTGTCGCGCTCCGGATCGTCATACAGGTCTGATATCTTTTGGCCGGCTGGCACGAGCGCGAAGGTTTTTTCGCACACGCCAATGCCAGCGTGCAGAGCTTGCAGCGCCGCGGCCAGGTCTTTGGCCTTGCTCTGGTCATTCTTTACCAAATAGTACGCATAGCGCTCAGCCGTGCGCGGCCCAACGCCGGGCAGCTTGCCCAGCGCTTCGATAACGTCAGTAAGTGCAGGTGGAAGTATCGGCATAGGTTACATAGTACTACAATTCATCAGGCGGTCTTGGTAGGGCTTTCGGCACAGTATGTTCCAAGAGGCCGCTCACGCGCCGGGAGGCGCCATCCGAGCCCTTAAATTAAAGGTCTCTGCTGTCACCTCTCGGGCTGCGCTAACGGTTGGCCTCTTGGAACATACTGTGTCCGAGCGCCCGGCCAACCTTCAAATGCTAAAGACCCAAGTCTCCTAATGCACCCATCATCGGCTGCATCTTTTCGGCAGCAAGCTTTTGGCTGGTTTGGACGGCTTCTTTGACTGCGTCTTCGATCCAGCGCTCTAGCTGGCCGATGTCGTCGAGGTCGACGTATTCAGGGTCGATGTGGATTTTCTTGATCTTTTGCTCGCCGGTAATTTCTACACGTACAGCGCCATCGCCCTTTTCGACGCTAATAATCTCTTTCTGCAACTCTTTCTGCAGTTTTTTTACCTTCAGTAACATTTTCGCTTGGTCAAATTTACCCATAAAATCTCCTTATCTTTTCATTGTATCAGATGCGGGCACGATAAAGACGGCTTTGGTGTCTGGCGAGGTTGGCCAGGCTACAAAGTAATGCTGGACGCCGTACCACGCACTGGTGAACACTGCGGCGCACAACAGCACGACGCCAAGCGCTTCGGCAATCATATTACGCGGGAATACCTTAAACCAACGATCGAGCATAAAGCCCATGCCAGCCGATGCCACAAGATATATAAACGGAACAATGAGCGTGAGCGTGACATCCCCGCCCAGGCAGATAAGTGCGGCGCTCGTGACGATAAGGGCTCCTACGAGCTGTACGCGCACCAGGCGCAGATGGCGCACATACAGATAGCCACCCAGAGCAAACATGACAGTAGTAAAGGCATCAATCACGGGCAAGTGGCCAAGCCAGCGCTCAGGCTCAAATGGGCCGCGCCCGAAGAGATTGACTGGCACCTCAGCCAGGGCGTGGAGCGCGGGCAATGCCTGCGGCCAGCCGTGTGTCGGCAGTCCCACTAACTCTTTGGCCAAATCTGGCGAATGGTATATGGCTAACCCCAGCGGTGCAAGCGCGGCGCACACAATCAAAGCGCCTAGGCTCACCATCCATAGGTGGTTCTTAAAAATGCGGTCAAGCACTTTCCATTGCCATACCGCACCGATTGCCAGCAGCCACACCATGCCTGGCACGTACAGCAACAACGCGACCAAGGTTAGGCAGGCCACCACAATAGCTGGATTATTGGTCTTTTTGAGCCATACGCAGCAGGCTACTAACGCTACCAGGCTAAACAGCAGCACATCCGGCACGCCGAGCCGTGCAGCGTGCAAGAACCAGGCCGAAGCGCCAAAAAGCACCGTGCCCAACACGGCGCTGCGCTGCCCGTGCCAATAGCGCACCAGCCAGTAAAACAACGTCAGCGTACCCAGGCCAAATAATCCGGAGGCAACGCGCACCATTAACAAGCTGTGTGGCCGGAGGTGTAGCAACAAGTACGTGAGCAACGTAAACGGTGCGTTGAGCGGATGGTGGAAGATTGTGCTGAGGCTGCTACTTGCCTGCATCGTTTGCAGCTCACCTGCACTGTAGCCATGCGGCAAGGTACCAAGGTGCAGCCACAACAGCCCGCCAAATAAAGCCAGCAAACCCCCATAGCAAGCCAGCGACGGCCAATACGTTGCCAAAATCTGGCGTAAACGAACCTTCAACATCTAGCTAGCATTATAGCATTTGTTGCGTTTTACCCTACGCGGAACACACCACAGTCCTATATTTGTACGATGTATTGCAACATGATAAAATATATTTTTAAGGCGCCTCGCAGACATGGCCTTGCAGCGATTAGAATATCCCCTAATAGGGCTTGACCCCGACCTTGTAATTGTGACCGGCGTGCCCGCTGTCGGCAAGATTGAGTTCAGTAACGCTGACGGTGTCGAGGTTGCCCCGCCTCAGACCGTAACAGAGACATGGCATGGTGGCCTTGATAGCACAACCCAACTCGCTCGACTTGTTCTAGCCATGGGCGAGGGTCGCTTTACGGCACGCGAAATTCATGATGCAACCGGCCTTCCGTATATGCATCTTCGGTACGCCATGCCTCGAATTGGTGAAGTCATGCCCGATGAAGTTGCTTACTTTGACGAGGGCGAAGGTCCAGATAATCGCCATCTCGCACTTGGGTATTGCGCAGTGGCGTGGCGTCGACCAACCACAGAAGAAACTGCCATATATAAAGCGTCGGTAGATTCAGATAAGGAATCTACGGTGGAGCGCTATAAGCAAGAAATACTAGCTATGGATGGCGCGAAGATTGATCTCACCGCCCATGACCATGCACGCATTTGGGTTGGGGACGACGAGGTGCCTTTCTACCTTCCTCTAGACTCGCCGGATGCCATTGTCGCGGCTCGGGTGCTCAGTGAGCTGTCTGAAAAGTTCGATGGACGAAACAAGGACTACCTAGACAAACGAACTACCACGACTACCAGTTGGCGTTCAATGCCAATTGCCGAGCGGTCGCTGTTTAGCGACAAGGACAGTGTTATCTACGCCGGCGCTTCGGCCAAGATCAAGGACGAAACAGATTTAGTATTCGAGAGCTTAACCAGCCCCATGGGCATAACGCAGCGTGGCCCAACCGCCAGTGTGTATCGTCGGAGAACCGATGCGCTACGAGTGGAGTTTTTCGAGACGCCTCTTACGGCCGAAGAACAGTCGGTATGACTCTGCTGTACCAGACGGGACGTGACATAGTGCAGCAAAACTTAGCCGACAGGCCTGTGGTGAAAGCCGATCGATTGGCCGCAGAAAGAGCGTGGGACGCAGTGAGGCAAAATACTATGAACGCTTCTACGGCGCTTGCAGCGCTCGAAATCGTTATGAAGCGAAGCGGTAAGCGTGCTTTGCTTGCCGTACTGGAGGCGAATGGTAGCAGCATTCAGCTTGGTGAAGCCTTGGATCGGATGCGCGACAGCGCTCGGGTCACCCTGGGAGAGGGCGGCTATCACTCCGCCCGGCGGGCCCGTACATTTGGTGGAAACCTCTATGTTAACAGGGGCGGCGGCTACACATACACGTCGGGTCGTACGGCATTCCCTAGAAAATGGCGCGTGGGCCCACGCCCTGCCCGAACAAAGTAAAATAGTTGGCGATTCTATTCGTCAAACGGCGTGCCGCTGTGCTTGGTGTCCAGAGAGCGGAAGCGTTGTTTTGCGGATTCGAAGTATAGATCGACATTGTCGGTGGGGCCATTACGGTGTTTTTTAATCAAGATTGTCGTGATGTTTTTGTTTTCGGTTTCGGGGTTGTAGTATTCTTCGCGGTAAATAAAGGCCACCACGTCAGCGTCTTGCTCGATGGATCCAGATTCGCGCAAATCGGCTAGCTGCGGAATTTGCGGGTTGCGACTTTCTACCGAACGGCTGAGCTGGGAGAGCGCAATCACTGGTACGTTTAGCTCGCGAGCAATTTGTTTTAAACCGCGTGAGATTTCGGAAATTTCGTTGACACGGTTATCGCTACTGCCAAAGCGCTTGCCGCCGCTCATCAACTGCAAGTAGTCGACGATAATAAGGCTGACGCCGTGCTGGTGCGCCTCGCGTCGTGCCTTGGTGCGCAAGTCGCTCACGGTAAGACCCGGACTATCGTCGAAGTAAATCTTGGCGTCGGACAGCGTACCCATGGCCTGTCCAATTTTTTCAAAGTCTTGGTCGGTGAGGTTGCCAGTGCGCAGCGCCCAGGCGTCAACGCCAGATTCCATGGAAAGCAAACGGTCGACGAGCTGTTCTTTGCTCATTTCCAGGCTAAAGAACAGTACTGGCTCTTTGGCCTGTACGGCGACATTGTGCGCCAGGTTCAATACAAACGCGGTTTTACCCATGGCTGGGCGGGCAGCGAGAATAAAAAGGTCGCTGCGCTGCAAACCGGCCAGAACGTTATCGAGATCCTTGAAGCCAGTGGGAATGCCGCGAATTTTACCCTTGTCTTTGTGTAGTTCGTCGAGGCGGTCAAAGCTATCTTCCAGGATTTTTTCTAGCGACACTACGCTTTGCTTGACATGCTGGTTGCTTACTTGAAAGAGGGTCTGCTCGGCCTCTTCGATAAGCTCCTTGAGCTGCTTGGACTCGTCAAAACCCAGTAAGGTCATTTCTTGGCTGGCCCGGATCAAGCGGCGGCGCAGGGCTTTTTGAGCCACGATATCGGCATATTGCTCGACGTGGCTGGCGGTTGGCACAAAGTTGGTAAGCTCGGTGAGATACGATGGGCCGCCAACCATGTCCAGGAAGCCTACGCCTTTTAATTCGTCGGATAAGGTGAGGACGTCGATCGGGCTGCGGCGCTCATATAGCGCCAAGATCGCTTCGTAAATACGTTGGTGCTTGGGGTCGTAAAAGTCTTCGACGCCAACGGCATCGGCGATCTTGGTGAGCGCATCGCCATCAATTAAAATCGCACCGAGCAAACTTGCTTCGGCTTCGGAGTTCTGCGGTGCCTGTTGCTTTGGTTGCTGCGGGTCCATGGTATTTACGATTCTAGCAGCTCTGCGCCGCCAAAGATATTGCTTATGGCTTCGACGGCTGGGCTGTGGGG
>CAZDTZ010000033.1:0-12120 GCA_964508535.1 uncultured Candidatus Saccharibacteria bacterium | reverse complement strand
CTCTGGTTACCAGCGGCGTCAATGGCGTACACCTTGTATGAGTAGGTAGTACCATTGGCAAGCCCCGTGTCGAGATAGCTTGTGCCACTGGCTACTGTTGTAACAAACGTCGTACCGCGGTAGATCTGGTAGCCCGTAACACCGACGTTGTCGCTTGCGGCATTCCAGGTAATGTTTACCGACGTACCGTTGCTCTGGGCAACTGAAACGACATTGCTGGGTGCGCTCGGTGGCATTGTGTCTAGGATGGTGACACTAGCACTGGCTGCCGATGGACCACCCAGATTGCCAGCGGCATCAAAGGCAACGACGGTGTAGCTATAGGATGCACCAACGGCAAGGCCGGTGTCGGTGTAACTTGTACCAGTTAGAGCCGGATTAACCAAAGCCCCGTTGCGATACAATTTGTAGCCTGTAGTACCGACGTTGTCGTTGGGAGTCTGCCAACTAACTGTTATCGACGTTCCAGAAACGGTAGCAGTCGGCGTAGCCGGGACATCTGGGGCGACAGTGTCGAGGGTCGTTGCACTCATGACGTCACTTTTGGCGCTGGCGTTGGCAGCGGCATCGACGGCGGCCACGGCGTATTGGTATGTTGCGCCGCTCACCAAGCCAGTGTTGGTGTAGCTTGTGCCGGTAGTAACGGCGACAAGGAACGCACCGTCGCGGTAGATATTGTAACTAGTAGCGTCGGCAGAGGCCTGCCAGTCTAGTTGTACTGAGGTTCCGCTGAGTACTGTTGGCGTAAGGCCAGTCGGGACAGCGGGTGGAGTCACATCTGGTGTGGAAGCGTTCACAGCGCTACTCGGCGTGCTCGTATTGCCGACAGCGTCGAAGGCTACGATAGTGTACGTGTACGCGCTGCCGTCTGCCAGGCCGGTGTCGGCGTATGTAGTGACGTTAGCCGCAGTCGTGGCAACCAAAACGTTTACGTTGTCCACACCGCTGCGATACAATTTGTAGCCCGTAACAGCGACGTTGTCGGTAGTTGGCTGCCAGCTGAGGTCAATTTCACTACCGCTAATCACGGTTGCGGCAAGGCCGACCGGGGCCGCCGGTGGTGTAACATCGGGAGCCGCCGGGGTGGTCGCGCCGCTGCTTTGGCTTTGTGCACTAGTATTGCCGGCAGCGTCAAGTGCTAGAACAGTATAGCTGTAAGCCGTTTGAGGAGTGAGTGCCGTGTCCTGGTAGCTAGTGACATTGCCCAAGGTAATCAGTAAGGTGCCGTCACGATACACTTGGTAACCGGTGACGCCGACTTCATCGGTCGAGGCGTCCCAGGTGAGGTCAACCTCAGTTGGGCCAACAACAGTAGTCGCAAGATTACCCGGAACGGTTGGCGCAGTCGTATCTGAAGGCGGTAGCGTAGCCGGAGTAGTTACTAGCGCTGCGTCGCTTGCTGTGCTGTTGTTGCCAGCGGCGTCGTAGGCAACGACGGTATAGCTGTAATCTGTCGACTCGGCTACGGTGGTGTCTACGTAAGCAGTACTGACGCCTGCAACTGTGCCAACTTGTTGTCCATCGCGGAATATATTGTAGCCGACAACACCAGTAGCATCGCTAGAGGCTTGCCAAGTCAGATCGACTTCGTGACTACTAGCCGCGATGGCAGTTGCCTGTTGAGGCGTAGTTGGCGCGGTGGTGTCGGGAGGAGTCGGCAAGCTTGGCGTCGTCACCATTGCTGCGGCACTGGCCACACCTTGGTTCCCTGCAGCGTCGAATGCAACGACGGTATAACTATATGTCGTCTCTGCGGCGGTGGTCGTGTCCTGGTAGGAAGTGGTCGTGACTCCACCGGGAGGCGTTGGCTGAAGGGCACCGTCTCGGTACACTTGGTAGCCAGTCACGCCAACATTGTCGGTGGAAGCTTGCCAGGTGAGGTCAACTTCACCAGCATTTACTGCGGTCGCTACAACACCGGCAGGCGCGCTTGGTGCTGTACCGTCAGTTGTCGTTGCAGTTACGACTGCACTTTGAGCACTCGTGTTGCCTGCTGCGTCGAAGGCAACGACGGCATACTGATATGTAGTCCCATCTGTCAGACCAGTGTCAGCATACGTAACACCTGGGGTCGTCGCAATCTTAGTGCCGTTCCGATAAATATCGTAGCCAGTGACGCTAATGTTATTGGTACTGGCCGTCCAGCTCAGATTGACTTGGCTCGCACTGGCGCTAGAGGCCGCAAGGCCGCCCGGAACCGTCGGTAGCGTAGTATCCCAGCTACCCATGATGTTGGGGTCGTTGGCGAAGTTATAATAGTGCTTGCCGTTATCGGTATTCAAGCTGCCGTCGTCGTTATAGCCGACACGGCGATTGGTACCGGTAGGCGACTGGCCAGAGCGCTCATCAAAAATCAAGTACATTTTGAGTAGAGGGTACGTGCCGTTGTCTAAGGCGATTTTGGCGTCGTCGAAAAACTTGGTTTCATCAGCGGTATTATTGGTGGCCCCCCACTCGCCCAAGCCCCACTGCTTACTGGTGAAGTTGTGGGTCAAGCCGGTAACAGGGTCAGGGACGTTGCTACTTTTGGCGGTCAACACATCATTGTAAAAGCGACCGACGGTGTCAGCGTACTTAGAGACAATATTAGCCCCATATGGATCGAAGGTGATCCAGTCAACATATTGGTCTCCGGGGTACAAGTCCGGCACCAAACAGTCCCAGTTAGCAAAGCCCATGTAGTTCATCACCCAAACCACATTGTCCACGCCGTCGACATTCTTAAAGCGATTCTCGGTGTAAGCCCACATGTTGCGGTAGTCGGCAACGGTGCCAGCACTACCCTTGTACTGAGTAGTGGTGCAGTTAGGGTCACCACCTGGCGACACATTATCCTCCGGCTCATGGTACAGGGTTAGAAAGATCTTGGTATGGCCGAGCGACTTAATGCTGTTGGCCATGCTGTCGATGGCAGCGTTTTGAGTGGCGATATTATTCCAGGTTTCGGTCAGCTTCCAGTTAGTGTAAAGGATCGTGCCAGGGCGAGTGGCAAATGCGACATCATTGGCGCTGAGTGTATTTTGGCCCGGCGAGTGGTAGGTGTGGATGATATCGAGCTGACGAGAATTGTTTGTGCCATTGTACGCGTTGCTTAAACGCTGCTCGTGGTAGGCAATCTGAGCTGGAGTATTGCTGAGAGCCTCAGGGTAGTTGAACGCCGCGGCACCAAGCCATGGCCGACAAGAGTTAACGAGGATAGCCGAGACCGTACAGATAGGGTCGGCGTGCGCCAACGATTGGCTGAGCACGGGCAGTGATATGGATCCAAGAAACAGTAAGGTCAACGCGGCCATTTTTACTCTTTGTAGACCTAGAACCATTTCGTACACCTCTTTCGTTAATGCTAAATCCCACTACATCCCCCTCTGGGACATTACCGTTATCGTAACATAATACGAACAATTGTATGCGATATGTATCACATCGCTGCGTAGGCGGCGTCTGTTACGCGCCTCAGTGCTTATGATATTATCTAAGTATTAACAACAACGTGGGAGGGTGTATGCGTTCAGTAACCAAGTGGCTCCAAAAGATCAGCCTTGTGACCTTATCAAGCCTTATGGCCGTCGGGACTCTCGGGCTCGGAACAGCGCCGGCCTGGGCCGACGGTGGTAATTCTTGCCAAGAAATTACACGTACTGTAGCGATAGGGCCTGGGCTGCCAGCCGATCAGACCGTACGTGGGACGTTATGCGTTCCGGCACATTTTAATGGCGACTCAGCCGTGGATGTTTTGGTGCACGGCGCCACATACAACCGCGCGTACTGGGACTGGCCCACAAATTCGCCGCAATACTCCTACGTACAGCGGACGCTGCTAGCCGGGCGAGCCACACTGGCATACGACCGATTAGGTGCGGGCACGAGCAGCCGGCCAGTGAGCACATCGGTGACAATTGGCGCCGACGCTTACGTACTCCATCAGCTCATCGACTGGTTGCGCACCAACCAACATTTTGCTCAAGTGAACGTGGTAGGTCATTCCTTTGGCTCGATCGTCGCCATTAACGAGGCAGCAACCTATAACGACGCCAACCGGCTGGTTGTAACAGGCTTGCTGCACGCCCAAACTACCGGCCAAACCGAAGCAACTGCCGACTTCTATCCAGCCGCCTTTGACCCGCAGTTCGCAACTGCCGGCCTCGATCTGGGTTACCTGACCACTGTCCCGGGTTCACGCGGTCCAGTCTTCTATTCGTCGATCGCAGATCCAGCGGTCATCGCCTACGACGAAGCACGCAAAGATATCGTATCAGGCACGCAATTTGGCGATGGTTTGGGCGAAACGTTTACGCCGGCACCGCTCAATATCTCGCAGGGCATTCACATCCCCGTGCTCGTGGTAGTGGGCACGTCGGACTTCTTATTCTGTACGGGTGCCGTCGATTGCAACAGTCAGCTGGCAGTTGCCGCCAACGAACGCCCATACTACACCAATGCACCAAGTGTGCGCGTTGAGCGCATCGACAACACAGGGCACGACCTTAACCTCCATCCAACACTAAACGCAACATTCCTACGGATCAACTTCTGGATTAACAACCACTAGTATTTAAATCCCAATCTTACTCTGCCTATACTTCACGAAACCGCCACTATCTATCGAATGGGTCATCTCGCTGGTAAGTTTCCGCTTATGTGTCTTTGTGCGCTCGATAAACACCTTGCTCGCTGGAGTTTTCGCATCGTGCTGGAACCCCCACAGTGTCATCTCAATCAGTACCGGCAGCAGGTCTTTGCCTTTTTGGGTTACCGTGTAAATATATTGATTCTTAAGCTCTTCGTCACGATGCTTTTCGATGATACCCACCGCTTCTAGCCGGCTAAGCCGGTCAGCCAAGATATTCGTCGCGATGTGCTCCTTCGGCGCGAAATCACTAAAGCGTGTTCTGTTGTAGAACATAATGTCCCGCAGTATGAGCAGTGTCCATTTGTCGCCAAAAATGTCGAGCCCAAAACTGATCGGACAATCTGAGCGGCGTTCGCTTTTTCTGGTGTTCTTCATAGTTTTCCACAGCGTACCATACTTGCAATATGCAAGCAAGATTGCTACATTGTCGATACCGTTTAATGTAATTATTAGGAGGATGGGAATGACAACTAAAGAGACTATCGAAAAGTATTTCGCAGCACTTCATGCAGGCGATTGGGAATCGTTTGTCGCTGATGATTTTGTGTTCGTGAACAACAACCTCGACAAAGTAGCGCATGGAAAAGCAGCTTATTTGGAAGGTGCGGGCAGATTCTTTAAGACCACGACCGCAGTTAAAGTTAAGCGCATGGTTATCGATGGCGAGAACATTGCCCTTATCGCCCGCTACGATGTCCGCTCCCCGAAAGGTGCCACCGGCGTATGCGATGTCGCTGAATTTATTACTGTTGAGGGCGACAAACTAACCTCCTCTGCGATCTTTTTTGACGCCAACACCCTTGCTCAGCTGATGGCACAGGGCTAGGCCACGTGGCGTATAACGAAAAACGAACCGAACAAGTGCGCCGAGCGCTGGCGCATATTCCGGACGTGCAGGAACGCAAGATGTTTGGTAGCATCGGCTTTATGGTCAATGGCAAATTGTGTATTGGCGTAGGCGACCACGACGACCACGTTATGATGGTTCGGGTTGGCCCGGAAGCGTACGACAAAGCTCTACAGCGGAATGGTGCCCAGCCTGCAATTATGCGAGGGCGCGAGCGCAAGGGTTATATATTTCTCCTAGAAGAGGCCGTAAAAACGCAGAAAGATTTAGACCACTGGGTTAGCCTCGCGCTCAAATTTAATAAAAACTTGAGCTAATGCGTTTTGCCTCTTCTGTCTAAAATTGTTAGGGCTAAGGCCACACAATGCTTGCAAAAGATCTGGTGATTTTTGGGGTTGCCCGCACAGTGCCATTGTAGACCTTCGTCCGTGGCAAAAAGTTGAGTACGGCGACGTTGGCCACCACCTTCGGCGACACTGCCATCGAGACCACCAACCCAGGCTTCAACACGAGCAGGATTGTTCTCGATGAATTCTACCCCGCCACGATCATGGATAGCCTTGCCGTAGCGCATATTGGACGGGAGAGCGAGTTCCTGAATACGTTCATCACTCAGAAGGTCGGCGACGGAATTTTGTTGATGTGGCATACGTTCATTAGCCTGACGTATCGACGCGCTTTGCCGCTAATCGATTTCGATTGCGGCTTTTTGACATGTACAGCCCGAACACGATCAGCCAAATTGTCTGCGGATAGGCTACGACGCGCTCCATGCCGCCAAGCCCCAAGAAAAAACGATTGTGTGACAAAAACAGATAGAGTGCCGCAAGCGCCACGGTGCCCGACGCAACACTATACAATCTGAACCAACGTGGCATGCGTAGAGTGAAACCAAAGACAATCAACGCAATATTGCTGAGCAGAAAGGCTAAATCAGCACCTGCAATATGTACCCAGTAGATCGTGTCTTCAGGGAAAAGACCAACGATTATCGCTCCAATGCCTGCCACCGCCATCAGGCAAAACCCAACCCGGCTTTTGCGAAATTCCTGGTACACGAGTACCGACCCAATAGCCATACAAAGGCCAAGCAGGATCAGTGAGGCGTTCATAAGCCCGTGCAGTGGCGAGCATACGAAACGGCCATCAAATGCGCCACAACTTGTATTTGCTAGATCGCTAATGGAATTAAGCCGCCAACTGTACGGCAGCGGCTTCCAGGCAGACGCAACCACAACTTGCACAAGGAAGTACTGGGCGCTCAACAGCCACACAATTGGCCCCGCCAAGGGATGGCGTGCTACAAAGGACCGGATTCGTCGCATTGGATGCATGCTGCCAGTATACCAAACGTCGAGCCGGTCTTAAGCTTTTTGATCAAACAGGCTGCGACCACAACTTTGAGGTTGCGGCCGTATCTAAATCGAATTCCCGTACTACCATGCGGCGCAGTTCCGTCGCGTTAAACACGCGAATAGGTTCCTTTGTAGATAAGTAGGTCTCGATCGTATGGTAAGCCATGATGAGTTTGCGCTCGTCGTCGTTAGATAGCATTTGGCCGGGTTGCAAATTGACCGTAACCCCGCGCAAAATGTCGAGCGTGGGATCAATTTCCTGTGGTTTAGATGCCAATCCTGCCAAGTACACAATGATATCAATAAGCGGCAAACTACCATTACGAGCGGTGCTGACCGGTGAAGCGCCTGGAGCAATCTGTGCCTTCGCCTCCTCGCCAACCAGCACCATAGCGTAACCTGCGCGCATCAGCATCGCCGAACAGATAAGGAATGGCCAAATAGCCATGCCATCATTCCAATACCAGTTATCTAAGCGCGCGATCAAAAGATTGGTAATAATATAGTGGAGCCCACCCACCACTGTCATGCCGAGCGCCATGGCCAGCCACGTTAACGCACTGCTGTACATGCGCGCAATAAGTGCCCGTACACGCAATGTTGCCATCATGCCGAATGCAAGGAATACGATGACGAGTGCGATTAACGCATTCCCAAAAGCAATCTCAAACGCTGAAAAATCGCTTCTGGTGTGTGGTAAAAATGCCACGATCGGTACAAACGCCAGTGAAGCCGCAATCACTACTCGCCACGACAACCACCGCGAATGCACGGTAACAACACCGGCTAACGAACGAATACCCCAAAAAATGTAGGCCGCCGCCGCAAAATAAGGTATCGCTATGAAGCCTCCCAGGTACCAAAACGAAGCCCCCACATAACTGGCCACGGGATACTGCGCCTGCGAAATACCAAAAAGCACGATGCCCACGCATAGCAATTTATATGCGCGTCGTAGCTGCGGTTTAAAACTCTGCACACCTTGCAAAAAGAGCCAGCCAGCAATCCCGCTAAAACCCGCAACAACGACCGATAATGCAGTGTTGATGAGATTTAGGTGATCCCACGCGCTATATTTATGCATCAAGGCCACATAGAACATGGCCCCGCAGAGCAATGTAGTAGTACTCCCAAGCAATAATACCGACCATACGCGACGCATACGTCTTACTATAGCTGGTTAGGCCCTAAAACTATAACCTGCTTATGTCTATAGCTACGCTGCCGATAGTTCATCAAATAAAGACCGGTAGCGCGCGATAAGATCGGCGAAAGTTACAACGCCCTCAGCAGCGACTTTTCGTCGCTCACCCAGCACGGAATCGAACTTATCTGCCAGCTCTTGGTTACGCGTAATATTTGCTTCTGTTGTTGGCGGCAGACCGTCAGTCGAGGATTCTGCAACGATAACCTCAATGTCTTCACCGCGAAAGAGTCTGACGGCAATAAGGTTATGTCCATCAATTGCGACCAGGCCGCCTTCTTCATCTTTACGAATAAGTGGCGTCGGTGGTAAATCGTCGACATTGCCATCACGTAGGCAACCAAATATGAACTTCACTGTTTTTTCTTTCAAAAAATCTTGTGATGGAGCAATCTGTTTGGGCGATACACGCATGGAGTCAGTATATCAGAGCCACGCTTGCTAGAATGGTTGACTATCACTAAAGCTCAAGAATAAACCCGCCATTCAGGCAAGGCTTTGAGCCCTATGAAGGATCTACTGGAGGCTGGGGGAGGGTGTAACCGAGCTCTATCAGCAATGCCCGAAATACTTGCAGTTGAGGTTCGAGTAAGTAACGCCTAGGGCCCTTCGTCTCTATGCCGAGCCGAACCGCGTGAGTGCCAAGAATCTTTCCTACAGTCCTACCAGACAAACCGGCTACGGGAGCCAATTGGTTAGCCGAAAACTTTCGTACACCTGGGCCCGTGTGTATTACTCTACCTCTTGCGACAAGCCAGTCACGAATCAAAGCTTGTTGAGTAGGCATGTAGACGTCCGCGTAACCATTAGCTACACGCCTTCGACTAGGGGCGCCCAGCTCATCGCCGAGGGCCTCTATTGCTCTCTCAAGGGGTCGAACTCCCACATGCCACTCTCGACTCATTCTGTTAATCGACCGGTCGTCAGCACCTGCCCCCTCCACGAGATACCCATTTGCGGCCAGCCACACCCCTACTTGGGCCTTCTGGTCCATAGTGAGAACTGGTCCGGTAGAACCATTGCCAAATGTATGCTCAATAACTTTGCCTAGGGCATCGCTGAGAGCAGCCACGGCTGTTTCGGCCACGGCAGGTGTCGCGCCAAATTCTCGCGCCACATCTGGGAGCGAAAAGAGGCCTCGCGGCGCTCGGTTTCCGGCATGCAAAAATCTGGCACCATCCTCATCAACCGGAATTGGGCCCGGTCGTTGCGGGATCACATTGAGCAGGCTAACGATATTTTCGGTGTAGTGATGGGAATATCTCAGCCAGTAACCGGCTGCTGGGTGCGCCTCCAGAAAGTCTTGTATCTCGTCTTTAGTCATATCCATGAGATACTCGGCGTCTACGTGGGCACCGGCTAGCAAATCCATATCAAAAACAAATGTGGCATTGCGTTCTTGATCGCACACAAGCACCGCGCGGTTAATCGTCGGGAGCAAGACGAGTTTATAACTCTGTCTCCGCATTGCGTTTGGGTCTACTTCGCCCTCAAAAACCGTGCACTGCTCTCGATCCTCGAGGTCGACACCAAAGGCCTTATTCGCTACAAAGAGCAGCGTCTTTAGACGCGGCACTTGCTGCCTGGGCCCAAGATGCCTCGCACTCGGCGTGATGATGACAGATCCCAAAGCGGGAGGCGTAATGACCCTACCCGTAAGGACAGTGATGCGCTCGATAACTCCATCTAGGTCGCGGATTGTTTCGGCTTGTTTGGATATATGATCGAGTGTCGTTTCGACACGACCTTCATCCAACCCAAAATACGAGAATGCCGCGCGCTCTTCTTCTGCGCCGGTTTCATAGCCCACAGTAGGAAAAGTCCGATATTGGTCTGTAGCAGTTGTGACAACTCCAATTAACGCGTTGAGCGCGTCGTCGGCATAGGTGTCGATATTTTCTGGCGTAAGGGTGCGTGCTGTAATAGCGTCAATCCGTGCCTGGAAATTGGGCCCAGCGGCAAATTCAGGTGTATTGGTCATCTTAGGATATAAATTATAACATATAAACTGTGCTCTTGCCGTGGTGTAGCGTATAGCCGGGTTGTCAGCGTGACGCCGTCAGAGACTAGCCGCGTTAAGGTGCGCAAGCACTACTTTTTTACGCGAAAGGACACCTAAGCATAACGCCGCCACTAGTTACTGCGGTGATTGGCCTTGCACTTATAATCATTCTTGGTCACTAGGGGGATGATCTATGGCTTATTGAATTTGAGATTTGTATTACCCTTATTGTATGAGCACTTCTAAGGGTAACCGTGTTGTTCTGGTTATTGTTACCATAAGTCTGTTGATTTTTGGTGGGCTCGTGGCAACAGAGATTTACGCTAAAAGCCATGGTGGATATAGTATCGACCCGACAGATCCTAGTAATTTCTTCACGGTAACCATAAAAAATGATCTACCCGAAGTCGTTAAAGTCGCTTGGGTGAATACCTGCGTCGGACAAGACCACGAATGCGACGAGGCTTGGACAATAAATCCCCAAGACACTATTCATTCCCAAGAACCACGCGGAGGAGTCCTCACCTACACGGTTGCGGACGGAAAAGGACAGAGGCTTGGGTGTCTTAATATATCAGGGCAGCAAAGCCAAACCCATGGTGAGATTGTCTTAGACACGTCCAAATTTGTTACCTGCAAATAACTGAGGTGCTCTAGGGCAACGACCGTTAGCCACAAGGGGGCTCTATTTGAGTAATTCTGCCCACTGCTGGAAGGCGACAAAGCCTGGGGTGTTGTAGGCGGCTTTACCAAACCAGCCAAGCTGCCACAGGTTATCGAGGAATCCGCGTTTGATACTTTGACCTTGAGTCTCGAATAGTAAGGTATATTTTTTGCTATCAAGGGCGATGTTAATTTGCGGCGTCCTTTTTTTGATATCGCAAGCTTGTCTTATCTCGTGAAGCGGTGCTAGAAAATATCGTGTTTGGCCACCTGCTGAGTCCAGGCTCACAAGTTCGTTATTGGGATCAAACTGCAGCACGCACGGCTTTGCACCAAGGGTAGTATGTGGTTCTGCCAGTCGCACGGGAGTTCGTAACGCTTGTGAGGGTGTGGTGGCTGTCATACGTGTTCCTTGTAGATACTCTATACTTCTATACTTTACGCTTTGATCGCTTAAGCACGATGACGCCCGTGACGCCAACAGCGACCACTGCCACAACGATGGCCGTGACCACAGGATTGCGCTGAACGATATTCTCTTTGCTTTTTTCGACCAGCTTCTGGTAGTCAGCTACGCTAATCGGGTTGCCGTTATCGTCCATAGCCCCGGAATCAACACCACGAGTTTTATCGTTCGGCGTGGGAATTGTAATAACAGTGTCGTCCGGCGCACTGGCACGTACGGTGGTTCCGCAGCCCAGTATAATGGTCGAGCACAGAAGCACAAACAAAAATGATAAGCGTTTCTTCATACTGGCAGTATACCCCAGATTTTTATTGATATACAAAAGCCTTGTTCAAAATTGGTGCGCCAATGCGACTTTAGATGGAACCCCATTGAGGCTAGCATAGTGCTCATGTATACCAAAATGCGCGACCTTGGTCTTAGATACGACGGCGAGTGTTCTTTTGTAGAGTACTATCCATCCAGGCGAACCAGGCTTCGTCCGGCCCAGATGTCGAAGACGATGGCCAAAGCAACCGAGGGGAAGTAGAGGGCGAAGCCAAGCACTCCAAGAGGCGTAGCCGTGGTAACGACTCCCACGATGGAAGCGATACCAGCTATTATGCCGACCCACCCCAAGCCTTTGGGCAGCTCACCTTTGGATACGATGGCCGAACCGGCGAGAGCAAGTATCAGGCCGAGGAGCAAGTTACCCAAGCCCTGAAAACCATTGGTAATCGCCAGAAAGGCTCCCCACGAACCGACAGCTGCGGGCAAATGGCTGGTTGCCAAGGCTACGAGGGCAGGCAGCCCGAGGTAGAAGCTCAACGCCACGAGGCCATGGCCGACGCTGCCCAGGATACCGAAGTAGAGTACGGCAGTCGCTCGGGTTTGGGTTTTGGCCCGTAGTTTGGCGGCGAGGCCGGCCACATATATGACCCTGACGATAGCCCCCATGAAGCCGAAGAAGGTGG
>CAZDTZ010000032.1:0-12313 GCA_964508535.1 uncultured Candidatus Saccharibacteria bacterium | reverse complement strand
CTGTAAATAATGCGCGGGTCAACGGCCATGATCATAATCATGCTGCGGTTGTTGGGAGTTGTTTCGCGGTCGGCATGGTTGTGGTCATGCTCGCGTGGCTGGTCGTAGCCTGCGAGTTGCCAAAGGTTGGCGGCGTCGTCGTCCTGGATGCCAAAATGATTAATCAGGAGCATCAAAATGTCTTCGGTGGGGCGTTCGTGGCCTTCTTCGATGCGCTGCAGGGTCTGCTCTTCGATCTCAACGGCACCAGAAACTTCAACCACACTTTCGTGCAATTTTTGCCGAACGGCCTTTAAACGGTCGCCTAACGTCTTGAATGGTGTCTGGGGTTGGTCGCTATTCATCACATGTATACTAAGCTTTTAGGGGTAGCGATGCAAGCGAAACCGGCTATAATGTCGGATATGGACTTCAGGCAAAATGTATCGCTCAAGGACTTTTCGACCATGCGCCTGGGTGGCACTGCGGCGTATGCCGTTGACGTGCATAACTCACAGGAGGTTGTCGAGGCCGTAGCTTGGGCCGAGGTCCGCAACCTACCAGTCATTATGATTGGCTCGGGTAGTAACATTGTCTGGCGCGACGAAGGCTTTACCGGCCTCATCATGGTCTGCAAGATCATGCGCTACGAAGAGCAGCAAGAAGACGAAGAAAACTGGTATATCACAGCTGGCGCTGGCGAAAACTGGGATAGCGTGGTGGAGCGCACCGTGCAGCGAGGCCTAAGTGGTCTTGAGGCCCTCAGCCTCATCCCGGGCACCGCAGGCGCCACGCCAGTGCAAAACGTGGGGGCCTACGGCCAAGAGATCACTAACGTGCTCATGAGCGTCGAAGCCTACGACCGCCAAGCAAAGCAGGTTGTCATCTTACGGGGCGACGAGTGCGCCTTTGGCTACCGTACCAGCCGTTTCAAGGCAGCCGATCGTGGGCGCTTCTTTATCACGGCCGTTACATTCCATCTGTTGCACAAAAATCCACAGCCGCCCTTTTACCCCACACTACAAAACTACTTCGAGCAACACGACGTACACGACTTTACGCCGCAGGCAATGCGCGACGCGGTGATTGCCATACGCACGAGCAAGCTCCCCGACCCTGCCAAGGTTGCCAACAACGGCTCCTTTTTTGCCAACCCCACAATTAGCGAAGGTGTGTTCACGCAAATCCAGGCCGAATTTCCCGGTGTCCCACACCGGCCAGCTGGCGAAGGTATGGTCAAAATATCAGCCGCGTGGCTCATGGATCACATTGGGCTCAAAGATGTGCATGACGCCGCGACCGGCATGGCCACATGGCATTTGCAACCTCTAGTACTGGTTAACGAACATGCCACCAGTACTGCCCAGTTGCTCCAATTTAGGCAAAAAATCGTTGATACCTTCAAAGAAAGGTTCGAGATCGACCTCGAGCAAGAGCCAGAACTGCTACCGCACCAAGACTAGCAATACACACAAACGTAATGTTCCGATTTTGGTAAGAAACATCCTTGCCAACCCGCGCGCGGCGGCGTAAAATACGACAGTTATTGTCCACGCATGTAGGCGCGAACCGCATATCTGCCTGGACTTTTTGTTTTATAACAAGGAGCTTTACCTATGCCCGCAGACCACTACCCAACACGCCCGTCACACGCCCCAGAATGCGCACCACTCGCTCCCGGCACCTTCCTTACGCTGGGCGACCTTCAAGCGACCGATCTGCCCCCAGCGTGCGACGAGACTACATATGACCCCCGTCGGCTCGCCGGCGTCGCACGTCATGTAGATGCGTGCAATGGCACCAATAGCCTCGGTGGCGACTTCTTGGATGAGTTCACCGATAGAGCGTTAGCGAGAGCTGCTGTCGATGCAAACGTTGTGCTGGGAGGCGAGCATGACCCTGCCCTTATACTATTCGACCAAACACGCCGAAGTGCCCTGTCTCAAGGTCCGCTTGGGGCCGTGCTACTCGCAGAAGCACTTAGAGAACCCCGGCAACTACTCCCTGTCGTTACTACTGATAGAACAAGCCTACGAGTACCAGAGGAGTTGCCCCCCTTAGAAGATCACGTAAAAGCTCTGGGTATGCTAACTAGAACTCGTGATTGGTTACAAGGAGAGCTTGAATCTGCACAGGACCCGGATGAATACGACAGGCTTGCTCGACATATTGAAAATATAATGATCGACATCTTACGCGTCAGACCACAAGCCGAAGCAGCAGAACGTAATCGAGCAGCGGCAAGACTCATCCATATAGCAGCAACCGAAGTCGATGAGCCAGTTGACGCCAACACTCCAGACGGGTTCCAGATTGCCTTCGACCGCGCAATGGCATTAGTAGAGGCAGAAATGCGCGAGTTAAGTGGTACCATCCAAGAACTCGAGCAGTCGCTTGACCTAAACGGGCCGGAGCAGGAAAGAATTGCACAGCTAAACAGAGAGCTCGATTTTATCGCAGCGCACAAACACTGTTTGCTGGAGTTCGTGCAACAGGACCAGCCAGGCGCGCCAGCCGCCAATTCGGACGAGATATTGATGCGTGTACACGACGGGCTCACCAGGTTCTAGATCGTTAGAAACCATAGTCTGAATACGGCTCACCTTTGGCGATATGCTTGAGTGCACTGCGAACAACGGGAACCATCTTCTTTGGCAAATTGTCGATACTATACCACTGCAGGTCATCGCATTTGTGGGGTTCCATGTTGCGCGGTTCGCCAGTCCATTTTGTTGTTTCGAAGTACAAGTCCATACGCTCGTGAGTGCCCTCTTCGGCCACACGGTGCATGACATGCACCAAGCGGAGGTCGGTCGTGCGCACGGTAACGTCGACCTCTTCCTTTGCTTCCCTAACCATAGCGACAATGGCCGGCTCACCGCCGTCTAGATGCCCGGCGGGCAGGCCGTAATGGCCGTCCTGGTACCCAGTATTGGCGCGCCGGATACACAACACCGTGTCGGCGCGCCGCAGCAGGATATATACAGCGGGTATAACACGGTGACGTTCAGTCCAGTGAGTCACATGCAGCTCCTATTACTTTGGCAATGGATAATCTTTAGCAAAGGCCAGGATTTCCTTGCGAATGGCGTCCAACTTACCATCTTGGCCGTGAGCGGTGATAGCGCGGTCGATCCAGGCAGCAACTTGGCGCATCTCAGCTTCCTTGAGGCCGCGCGTGGTAAGCGCCGGCGTACCCATGCGGATGCCGCTGGGGCTGAATGGTGGACGCGGGTCAAATGGCACGGTGTTCTTGTTCATTGTAATACCGGCTTTGCTGAGCGCATTTTCAGCGTCAGCGCCGATAACACCTTTATTGGTGAGATCTACGAGCAACAGGTGATTGTCGGTTCCACCGGTGACCAATTCGTAACCTTTGTTCATCAGTTCTTCGGCAAGCACTTTGGCGTTTTTGACGATTTGCAGGCCATATTCCTTAAAGGCTGGCTGCGCTGCTTCGCGCAAGGCCACGGCAATTGCGGCGGTTTGGTGGTTATGCGGTCCGCCTTGCAGGCCAGGAATAATGGCGCGGTCGAGTAATGTTGGTAAATTTTCGCGAGTACGTTCGGCAGCCTTGAGTGGGTTAGAAGGATTGCCGTTACACAAAAGCATAGCGCCACGGGGGCCACGAAGCGTTTTGTGGGTCGTTGTCGTTACCACGTCGGCGAAACCAACCGGCGACGGATGCGCACCAGCCACAACCAGGCCAGCAATGTGCGAGATGTCGGCAATCAGGAACGCGCCGCACAAATCAGCGATCTCACGCAGTTTTTTCCAGTCAAAGATGCGGGGATAGGCAGTTGCACCCACGAAAATCAGCTTGGGCTTGCTCTCTTTGACGAGCGCGGCCATGGCCTCGTAGTCCAAGTAGCCATCTTTACCCGTATTGTACTGCACGCTATTAAACCACTTGCCAGAGAAGTTCACCTTGAGGCCGTGAGTCATGTGGCCACCAAAATACAGTGCCATGCCCATAACCGTGTCACCAGGATCGGCCAAGGCAAAGTACACCGCCATGTTGGCCGGCGAGCCGGAATATGGCTGGACATTAGCATGAGTCACGCCAAACAGCGCTTTGGCACGATCGCGAGCCAAATTCTCTACTTTATCGACAAATTCACAGCCGCCATAGTAGCGCTTGCCTGGGTAGCCTTCGGAATACTTGTCGGTCAGGCGTGAGCCCAGAGCCTTAAGCACTGCACCGGATGTGTGGTTTTCGGACGGGATCATTTCCAGCCCTTCGGACTGCCGCGCAGTTTCGGCAGCTATCAGTTCTTCTATTTCGCTATCTATCATTGGGTCAATCATCGGTTTCCCT
Source organism: uncultured Candidatus Saccharibacteria bacterium (assembly GCA_964508535.1). GTDB lineage: Bacteria > Patescibacteriota > Saccharimonadia > Saccharimonadales > UBA4665 > PMNU01. Next base: position 8,016 of record CAZDTZ010000032.1, on the reverse strand, counting down.
CATTACAATTATAAGACATTTGAAATGGTAGCCGCCGATAACTAAATCATGTGCATATTGTAACAAAGTGGTACACTAAAGCTACCTATTTTCTCTTTTAAGCATAACAAATAAACATTGTTGTCATAACGCCATATATGGTATTATTAGGGCTACTATGGATACAACAAACGAAAAAATTGGGCATTTAATAGCTCAAATCAGACAAGAACGCGGCCTTACACAGGCCGAATTTGCTAAAAAATTATCTACCAGTCAGTCGGCAGTGAACCGCATGGAGCATGGCAAGCAGAACCTCAGTATGGAAACCCTGGGGCGTATTAGTGACGTGCTTAACAAGCAGCTCATCTCACTAGGTGGCAAAGCCGTAAACCTGCGCATCGAAGGTGGCTACGAGCTATCCGGCGAAATTACCCTCAAACACAGCAAAAACGCCGCCGTCGGCCTGCTATGCGCCAGCCTGCTCAACTATGGCACCACGAAATTTATTGGCTTCCCGAAGATCGAAGAGGTCTACCGCATTATCGAGGTGCTCCAGAGCATTGGTGTGCAAGTCAAATGGATCAATGGCAACGACGTAGAGATTCGCCGTCCGCGCGAGCTCAAGCTCGACAAAATGGACGCCGAGGCCGCTCGCAAGACCCGCTCCGTACTGATGATGATGGGCCCGCTGATGCACGATTATGACTCGTTCAAGATCCCTTACGCCGGAGGCTGCAAACTTGGTGAGCGCACCGTAGAACCGCATTTGTTCGCCCTGCAAGAATTTGGTCTGAATGTTGTTGCGACCCGCGGCCACTACAATGTTACCGTCAACAAGAAAGATGCTGGCCGCTTCGCCCTCTACGAAACGGGCGACACGGTTACCGAAAATACTATCTTCGCCGCGGCCCGCACCACCAGTGAGACCATCATGCAATTCGCCAGCGCCAACTACGCCATCCAGGACGTCTGCTACTTCTTGCAGCAACTGGGTGTCAAAATCGAAGGCATTGGCTCCACCGTCCTCAAGATCAAGGGCGTGTCCAGCATCAAAAAGAACATCACCTACGAATTGACCGAGGACCCAATCGAGGCCATGTTCTTTGTCTCGGCCGGCATTACCACCAACTCCTCAATCACCATTCGCCGCGTGCCAATCGACTTTATGATGCTCGAGCTGCTCAAGCTCAAGAAGATGGGCGTCCATTACGACGAAACCGACCGTTACAAGGCGGGCAACGGGCATAGCGACCTGGTCGACATCACCATCCACAAACACAACGGTGGGCTCAAGGCTCTGGACGACAAAATCCACCCCAACGTCTACCCGGCCGGCATTAACGCCGATAACTTGCCCTACTTCGTGCCCATCGCCGGTGTGCTGAGCGGCCGCACACTCATCCACGACTGGATCTACGAAAATCGCGCCATCTACTACACCGAGATGACTAAGGTTGGTATGAACGTCGAGCTGGCCGACCCGCACCGCCTGTACATCCAAGGGCCAACCAAATTTAATAAGGCCGATGTGGTCTGCCCGCCTGCCCTGCGCCCGGCCAGCTTGCTGCTCATCGGCATGCTTGCCGCCGAAGGCGTCTCTACCTTGCGCAATGTATACACCATCAACCGTGGCTACGAGGACATCGCCGAACGCTTGAATACGCTGGGTGCACACATTCAAGTCTTCCACGAACTCTAGTTGTTCAATACAATATACTTGCATATTTAGGCATTTAGTGTTACAATAGTCCCGATTAACCACTTAGGTTTTATGAATCGGAGTATTACAATGACAGCTATCAAAGGCCGCGGCCAGCCGACGCTTGTTACTCGTGCGCCTAAGCGCCGAATACCTCAATCTAGGGCGCTCGCCCGTCCTGTGACGTACAAGCAGCGTGTCATTGCGTTATATCCGGATATAAACCTGCAGCAGCTCTTGGATACAGCAAGCCAAGAGCCAGCCACAAGAAAAGGTAGCAAGCGAAAGCTGGCTCTACTGTTGCCAGGCCACAACGAAGAATTGATCATCGAAACAACGATTAATTCGGCAATTACCGCTGGCCAAAAACTCCGCGACATCTACGTTGTTGACGACGCCTCAACTGACGCTACGGCTGAGATCGCTACTCGCATTCTCGGAGAAGACAACGTACTCAGCGTAGACCGCAGCGGCAAAGCCCTTGCCGTACATAAGGCCATCAAAAAATTCAACATCGAGCGCGACTACGAATGGCTCCACGTTGCCGACGCCGACAGCGTATTCTCATCTGATTACTTCCGCATTTACCGCAAAAAACTCACCAAAGAATATGTTGTGGCCATCGGCTTTGTCCAAAGCTTGCGCGGCAACTGGATCAGCACCTACCGCGCTTTTAGCTACACCTACGGACAACACATTTATCGCCGCATACAGTCGGCTTTGGGCATGGTCTCGGTCTTCCCTGGCCCCGTCACCAGCTTCCGTACCGACATTCTGTCCAAAATCGAACTAAACGGCAACAACGTCACCGAAGACTTCGACATGACGCTGCAAGTGCACCGCAAAAAACTAGGCAAAATTGTATACATCCCCAAAGCTGTTAACTACACGCAAGACCCGCAATCATTCCACGACTTCTGCAAGCAAAGCATGCGCTGGTACACTGGCTTTTTCCAGGGTATTCAAGAGCACCGCATTGGATTGCACGCCCAACGTATCGATTTTGGTATCGGCTTCCAGCTGCTGCAGACCCTCCTATTTCTACTCCAAATAGTTGTGCTCTTCCCCTACGTGATGATCAAAACTCACCACTGGCTCGCAATCCCTCTGGCTATTTCGCTCGACTTCGTACTAACGAGCGCCATTGCTGTTGCCTCCGCGGTCATTATCAAGCGCTGGACACTTATCGGCGTGCTCCCTTACTTCTACTTCCTGCGCGTTGCCGAAGTTGTTATGTACTTTACTGCGTTCTTCAAAGCGTTCGTTCTGCGCGAGCACAAAACCGCCGTCAATGGCTGGGCCACCGAAGGCCGTCGCTACAAGATCGACGCCGCCGCCTTGCGTGAAACTTCTTAGTCCTAACAAATAATCAGGAAGGGCTCTCGCCAGACCTCAAGTGCTATAACTTGGTGAAACCGTTGTACTGGAAGTAGTACATCTGGCGATTTTGCATAAATGAGCCAGAGCACGTTTGAATGGTCAGGCGGGGCGCACCTTGGTAGGCAAAAATCGAAGTGTCAGTTGGGTCAAAAGCCACTGAGTTCTGGAACGTGTAAGTAAATTGGTATCCGTTGTCGGTTGTAATAACAGCCCGTGCACCTGGCTTGATAAGGTGCAGATAGGCGAACACTTCTGGGCGGTAGTGGCCATATATGAGCGTGTTGCCACCTTCGTTGTTAGGCTGGACGCTAGGCTCGGCGAACTGGGCTTTGTCGAGGGTAAGGTTCCAGTCGCCCGTTTTCGCGTTATAGTAACCGGGGATGACCTTGAGATCCATCTTGAGGCTGGGAATCGCTATTTCTACCGGGCTACCTGTTACCAACGTCGGTGACGGCGTCAGCACAACCTGCTTGGCTGGCACAGCGGCTTTGCTATTCTCAGCAACCGCAATCTTCGACTTGAAAGCGTAATAATTAAGCGGCACAATACCGGCCATACCGGCCAGGATTAACACAATTGCAACAATGCGTAATGTCTTAGGAAACATAGAGGTCAATGAGCGGGCACAAAGGTTCTGAGAAGCAAAAAGCGGTAGCGTATAACGGCTGCCGCTTTTTGCTTGCTTAGGATAGCGCTTAGTTAGCTGCCGTAGCCCGGCGGCTCTTGCGAGCCAGGACAACAGAAGCTACAAAGACTGCAACACCGCTTACAAGTAGGCTAGCGGCTACGATGAATAGCACACGGTTACTACCTGTGTCGGGGAGCAATGATACGCCAGTAGCAACATTTACAGTTGCGAGACCTTTTGTGTACATGCTTCTCTCCTTAGTTTTATCTCTCGAGAATACGCTGTAACCACCGCACCGACTCTCAATGCCTAGTACTATACTCTATATATGACACTTTGTAAATAGTATTGTTTACTAATCATGGTAATGCTTAATTGGAACAATGTTGACCTATCAGTAAATTAATTGTATAATCAAGATAACTTAGGAGTTTAGGTGTATGAAAAAGCTAGTTTCATTTTTTGCAACGTTATTACTGTTGGCGGGCACCATCATGCCAGCAGCCTTGGCGCGGGCCGACGCAACCAACTTAATCGTTAACCCATCGGTCGAAACTGCCAACGGTATTGAACCTGCAAACTGGACGCCAGACAGCTGGGGCAGCAGCACCACTACCTTCAATTACGCCAACGGTGGCCACACTGGCGCCAAAAGCCTATCCATTAACACCACCGCCCGTACCACTGGCGATGCTAAATGGATCCCCGACGCTGTAACCGTGACACCAAGCACCTCCTATACCTACACGGAATACTACCAATCAAACGTCGCCACCGAACTGGATGCCGAATACATCGATGCCAGCAACAACGTCAGTTACGCATACCTAACGGCGGTGCCTGCAAGCACTACCTGGACGCCAGCGAGCAAAACCTTTACTACTCCTGCAACGGCAGTAAAAGTAGCAGTCCTGCACATCTTGGCTGGCGTAGGAGCCTTACAGACCGACGATTTCAGCCTTACCTCCGGCAGTACCACCCCTCCACCAGTTACGCCCCCAGTTACTCCTCCGCCAGTAACGCCGCCTGTTGCAGGTACCAACCTCATTACCAATCCATCCTTCGAAACCGCCAACGGTGCCAGCCCTGCGTCCTGGGCAACCGACAAGTGGGGCACAAACAAGAGCACATTCTCGTACATAACTACCGACGGGCACACGGGCACACACAGCGCCACTGTCCAAACAACTACCTACACCAGCGGCGATGCCAAATGGTACTTCAACGCAGTCGCTGTCCAACCGAACACCAAGTACATCTTTAGTGATTACTACAAGGCAACGACTGGCACCAGCCTTGTCGCCCAGTACAACAACGGCAGCGGCGTGCTTACCTACAAAACCCTATCTGCAGTTGCAGCCAGCACCGGTTGGCAACAGGCAACAACCACCTTTACGACGCCAGCAACAGCCAAATCTATGACTATCTTCCACTTGATTGGCCACGTGGGTACCTTGCAGATCGACGACGCCTCGCTCGCCTTGCCGGCCACCACCCCTCCTCCGCCTCCAGCACCAACCGTAAACACGGTGAACATTACTGCACCAATAGCAAACGCCCAGCTCAGCGGCAACGTAACAGTCACCGCCAACGCCACTTCAACTGCTACTGTCGCAAACGTGCAGTTCAAGCTTGATGGCGCCAACCTCGGCAATGCCGTCACAACCGCACCCTACCAAACGTCATGGAACACAACCACCGCTACCAATGGCGCGCACACCCTTACGGCAGTTATTACTGCGAGCGACAACACCACTGCGACTTCGTCTGCAGTACAGGTAACCGTCGCTAACCAAGTTGCCCCTCCTCCGCCTCCACCACCAGCGGTTAACAATTTAGTGTCAAACCCATCGGTCGAAACAGTCGACCCAGCAAATGCTCAAGCACCGCTCGACTGGATGACTGGCAACTGGGGCAAAAACACTGCTCAACTGAGCTACGCGCAAACCGGGCGCACTGGTACACGTAGCGTCACAGCGCAGATCACTAGTTATACGAACGGCGCCGCATACTGGTTCTTCAAGAGCCAACCAGTAACGGGCGGCAAACTGTACGACTTTAGTGATTACTACAAGGCAACTGTCTCGAGTGAAATCGACGTCGTCTTTACCATGAGCGATGGCAGCACCCAGGAAGTCTACCTAGGTGACGCATTTACCAGCCCCAACAGCTGGACCAAGTTCGAAATTCAGTTTGCCGCTCCTGCTGGCGCTGTTTCCGCTACTGTCATCCACTACCTGTCGGCAGTTGGCACACTGAGCCTAGACGATGTCAGCCTCAGCCAATTTAGCTACCAAGGCTTTAACCGCCCAATCGTCAGCATCACCGACGACGATGGCTACGCTAGTTTCTACAACAACGGCTTGCCCTTGCTACAAAAATACGACCTAACATCTACCGACTACATTATTTCTAGCTATGTCACCAACGCCGCTGGCTACATGACCAGCAACATGATCAAGGCCCTACACAACGCCGGCAACGAAATCGGCTCACACAGCGTCAACCACCCCGACCTTACCTCCCTAACCGCGAGCCAGGCAGACAGTGAGCTGAAAGACTCGCAAACGTACTTACAGAACTTACTCGGCATTGCAGTGCCTAACTATGCCGCTCCTTACGGCGCCTACAACAACGATGTGGTTACCGATGCCGCAAACTACTACCAGTCGTACCGCACCACTATCTCTGGCTACAATGCAAAGAACAACTTCGACCGCAACGCTATAATGGTCCAAAACCTGGTAAACACCACTACCCTTGCGGAGGTCCAGTCCTGGATCGCCCAGGCCCAAGCCACCAACACCTGGCTCGTGCTGGTCTACCACCAGGTCGACACCGCTCCTTCAGCCGGGGACTACAACACGTACCCAAGCGACTTTGATGCTCAGCTACAGGCTATTAAGTCTAGTGGTATCGCTGTTGAGACCGTAGCACAGGCCCTGGCCGAGCTCGAACCACAGCTCTAAGCACCAATTAGTGCGCATCAGTATCAAATAGCCAGACTGGAATGTTGGCACTGTGTGCATCGTGAGCAAAAGTGGTAAATACCGCCGTACTGGCTGTATCACCAGGTGTTGTCTGCCAATACGACCAGTCGATCGCTTCTGATACGCTGGACTTGTTCTCGTTAAACAGGTGTACCGCCACGCTAAAGCCCTGACTCTGAAGGCCTTTCGCCTCCTCTAACACGGTCTGTAACATTGTCTGGCGCTGAGCGGGCAAATTGGTGACGGTTTGGGCGTTATTGTTGGTATACATTTTGTTAAACGTGCCTGTGTTGAACCAAATGCTCGAGGCGCCAAGCGCATGGGCTGCCTCGGCAGCAAAATCAACGCGCAGGTACGTGGCCGGGTCGTACACGCTCCCGCCACTCTGGTTCGCTGCTGGCGCCCATGGGAATCCCTGGAGGCCGAAGCTATCTACCAATCCCTTGGGGATATTCTGGACAAATGGTAACAGGCTCACATAATGCCCGCCACCCCAGGAGGCGCCTACCGGGTATGATTCGCTGTCCAGCATAATCGCCGCCTTGCTGCTTGGAAAATACTTCTTCTGGTATTGGATAACTTTGGTGACGTCGGCCGCAAATACATTCGGGTCGGTTGTACTCCACACCGGAATGTTACCCTCTGGCAACATCACCCACATGCCCATTGTGCTGTCGGTAATGCCGTGTGCTTTAAGCGCAGAGAAGTAGGCGTCTAGGGCGCCATCGTACGCTCCGGATTGATACGTACTGAGGTCGATGGCCGTACCTGCATCGGTAGTTGGCTCCATGAACACCAGCGGCTGGACGCCAAAGCGGGCATACTCGTTGAGAGTATCTGCCACATCAGCCGCACTGGCGTTGGCTTGCGCCACCGTAACTGGCGTCGTCACAAAAAAAGACGAGCGGCCAGCAAGTGCACCGCCACATAGCTGCTCGTATTGAGCAAGCTTACGCAGCTCTGGGCTGCTTGCGCCACTTAAGCCAACATGTGCCGCCGGGAACACGTTACAACCCGCCTCTCGCACCGTAGCGGAGCCCAGAACCCCGATCGTCGTGCCTGCCGTCGAGACCGTCTTTTTTGGCGCGTCATGCGCGCTGCCAGCGGCGTTTGGGCCGTTTTTTGCCAACATGCCAGGTGGCATATGTTGAGACAACAGGCGCCCATACGGCAGGGAGTCGGCAATACCCGACTCGGCATAGCTAGTGGTACAGGCGCCCGCTAGGGCGGCGATAACTAATGCGACACTCCATAAATGGTGGTGTCGTGTATACCACTTCCCTCGTTGCCCCAATCGATACACCATACAACACTAATAATACAGTGTATTTTGGCTA
>CAZDTZ010000031.1:0-12470 GCA_964508535.1 uncultured Candidatus Saccharibacteria bacterium | reverse complement strand
ATGTACATGGCCACCGGACGTAATTCGTCCTCCAGGTCGCGGATGTTGAAGACAACCATCGGGTTGTTGATGTCGATATTGGACTGCTGCGAGAAAATGCCAGCAAATGTACCGGTGGTGTATTTGCGCAAGCGCTGCGCCAGCTGCGGGCCAGTGCCACCCATGTGCAGGAGGGTCTCATACAAATCAGCGATGGTTGGCGGTAGGCCGGTGTGGGTCAGCGGGTCGTTGGTGATGCCAGCTTTGGCGTAGGTTTCGATGAGGGCTTGGTCGAGATCGGATTCTTCGACTGGACTCAGCGCGGGCATCATCATTTGCGCCCCGCCCATCATTTGGGCTTGCGCCCCGCCCATCATCAAACGCAACAAGCCATGCAGTGTAATGAGGTTTGATCGCAAAGCATTATCGGATTCTTCGGTGTCTACCACGCGCGGTAGATCAAATGGGTTAATGCGTGTTGTCGAGTTTAAGCTGAGGCGCACGTATGCCCCGCCAACGGCGTCACACATACGTTCGTATTCGTTTTCTGGGTCGATGATAAAGATTTCGGTGCCCATCATCATCGAACGCAAAGCCTCCAGTTTCACCGTGAACGACTTACCGGCGCCGGACTTCGCAAAGACCACTGAGTTGCCATTTTCCAGAGAGAATCGGTCAAAGATAACCAAGCCCGAGTTGTGCATGTTGATGCCGTACAAAATACCATTGTCCTGCGAAAGGTCGGCTGAGGTGAACGGGAAGCTGGTAGAGATTGCGCCAGTCGACATGTTGCGACGGATTTGAAGCTGGTCCATAAATTGCGGCACGGTGCTGTTGAGCCCCTGCTCTTGCTGCGAAGTTGCGGCTTTGGAGTATACCAACTGCTGACCGAGCATCGATTCCACCTTGTGGGTTACAAATTCCAGCTCTTCGTCCGATGACGTGTAAATCGTAAAGTACAGGCCAAAGCGGAAGAAGCGCTCTTCGCCGACCTGTAGTTTGTCGCGCATTTCCTCGGCGTCTTGGATTGCGGCTTGCTTGCCTGGGTCGCGGACTTTGCCTTTTTCACTGTCGATTTGAATGCCAGCCTCAAGCTGAGTAACCTTTTTGCGTAGGTTATCGAGCACAACTTGGCTTTCTACCGGGTAAATAAAGACCGAGATATCGATGACTTCATCTAGGTTGACCATTGAGCTCATCCAACCGGTGTACAACTGGCGCGGGTAGCCGTAGACGTAGTAAGTGCGCGCTAAACGCGTGCCGAGGCGGAAGTTGCCGCTGCTAAACTCGATTGAGCTTGGCGCGATAAAGTCGCGGAGCGCGGTGATGCCTTTTTGGAAGGCGGCAGCTACTTCTTGTTGCTCGCGTTGTTGTTGCGCTTGAGCGAGTTCGACAGGGTCGAGTTGTTTTTTGGCCATTACGTAAGCTCCCGCTGTAAGTGTGCTTGAGGTGCTGCGCCCTTGCCTTTGGTTACGATGTCGGCGCTGAGCATATCAAAATTCTTCAGTTGTTGACGCGTGGCCGTGTCCGGGTTGTAGGTGTCGTAATAGAGTTCAATAAGCTCCTGTGTGTCGAGTGGTAATCCTTGCACGCCGGACTGCAACAGGCCGGACAGTACCGCCTGGACGCGGTTGCGTAGCTCGGTTTTGGCTTTCTCGAGCTCGGCTTCGTCAACCACTACATGCTGCTCTTTGGTGTTGAATAGGTCGACCAAGCCGGTGATAAAGTTTTTGCTCTGGGTGATTGCCTTCTGGACATCGACGTGCGGGAAGTACGGGATAACCACGTAGAATTTTTTGTCCATAATGTTGGTTTGCTGGCTCAGACGGTCGATGTAGTCGATGTAGTCTTCCATCATCATGGCGAGCAGCATGTTGTCGTGCTCGGAGCGGATTTTGTCTAGTTTCTCGATGTATGGCTGCAAATCAACTTTTTGCGAACGGATAAAAATTTGTATCGGGAAATACAGAGAGTTCAAGAAACCCTGATAGCTATACTCCACCGCCTCTTGCTCTTGAGGGCTCATGAGGTCGAAGTTGACTGATTTAACCATTACGACCGAGCGGAATGAGCCGTCGTTCATAATGACAATACCGTCACGGATCTCGGCGATTAGCAACGTGTTTTGAGTACTGTTGGGGTTGGCGTGCACAGCTGGCTTGATGGCGGCACCGGGAGCTCCTGGGGCGACCACAGCACCGCTAGACATGGGGGGAGAAGCTTGCGGCGCGAACGCGGTTTGTTGCATATCGAAGTTTGACTGCATTTCGCCCGATGGTACGCCGCGCTCAGAAAATGTGTGCGGCTGGTAGCCGGTTGGTTGGGTAACCGATGGCGCTGGCTGACCCTGGTAAGGCTGGCCCATACCAACGCTGGGGTCTGGCTGTACGCTCGCAGGCACAAAGGGTGCGCCAGGCGGCGCCTGTGTGCCCGGGTTCTGCTGGTTATATGCATTAGGATCCATACTACGCCTTACTACCCTCTAAGATGCCCGCTATACCTGCCATTAATGCAACTTTATGACCACTTCGTCTTGTGACGTTGCCCGGTCGGCTTCGCGGGCGATGGTCGCCACGTTGAGGTCGTCGTTGCTGGCTAACTGTTGTAGTATAGCAGTCTGGTTTGAGGGTGTCACCTGCGCCGGTGCTACCGGTTGCGGCGTAAGTTGTTGCACAGTTTGGGCAGTGGGCGCAGTAGCTGGAGGGATGAACGGTTGCTGGCTAACGGTTGTTGGAATTTGTGGCGGTGGCGTTCTGTGAGCGGCTGCCGACAGCGGCTGGACAGTGTGTAAGTGACCATAATATGAGGCATTGGGTGCCTCGAATTTACGCTCATCGAGCTGGTGGACGAGCTCGGCTTCATTGGGCTCAACGGCTGGTGCAAAGGGCACTTCATTCTCTGGGGTGCCAGGTGTTACCACCTGCGTATTAAAGGTAACCATGTTGTTTGGGATTGCCGTAGCCTGCCCAGGCTGGTTCATGAACCAGTAATCGTTCCTTGGCGCTTGTGGGACAGCTGGCGCCGTTGGCGGTGGTGGCAATGGAGCTGGAGCGGGCATCTGCGCAGCAGGCTGGTTGAGGCCATCGACAATCTTTTGGCGATGTGCCTGGCTGCTGGCCGCGATCATGTTATCAACCGCTTGGGCGCGGGCGTTGTTCTTTTCGTCTAGGATGTCGTCCGATGCCTTGATGTCGAGGTTGGACACTTCCGGCGGCCGCTGCAGCGGCTCCATAAGGCGGTCGGATGTAGGCGCACCCATAATGAGCGACGGCTGGCTAGACAGGTTAATGTCGGAGTTTTTTATCGCCCAGCCGCGGCTGTCGATGGTGTCGGCCAATGCCCGCAAACGGCTTTCGACCTCAGTGTTAGAGAGGCCGTTCGTGTAGTCGATTTGTACTTTTCTCGGTGCGGTAATAGTGACCAATTCTTTGGCACCACTTTGATCCCAAATACGCCGTCGCGGCTTGAGCAGAAAGCGGATTTTTGCCAACGCCCAGATTTCGGTGGGCTGATCCCTCCCCCACGGGAAGGCAAAGAAAGCACCCACCGCGGCGATCGGCAAGAACACGATCACCATAAAACCAGCGTGGTGGGTGGCGAGCAAGTAGCTGAGATACAGCGAGATAGCAGACGCCGCGGCATAGATAAACTGCCGTAGCGACAGAGGCCCGATGAGCTTATCCTCGGCCTCCACATCCTGAATCACCTTGTACGTAGCCATTACCTATGTAGTATAGCCGAAATAGGCCAGTGATTTAAGTGCGAGTTTCTGCATTAAGGAGTTGCAGCGCGAATATTTTTTAGCGAATAATTGGTGGAATTATGGGTGGTGGCCCAGCCCCTGGACCGCCAGCACCCACGGCAGCTGCCATTGCCGCCGCCGCCTGCTGTTGCTGGAATCCGCTCATCTCGGCCTGGGCGTACTCGCGCCGTATCTGTGCTACGTACTCGTTACCACGAACCGCATTGCTGTTGATGGCCTTTGATAATGTGCCAGAGAGGTCGATGTCTTCGCCGCCAACGGTGACCGTTCGCGTCTCTGTCCTGGTTATAGGGGCACCCTTGGCGTCCAAGAGTCCAGTCGGTACCTGTACCTCTTGTGTTTGTGTCGTAGGCGGATCGCCCTTAAGCTGGAAGTCGATTTGCATTTCCATAATACCTGTGAGCTTGGGCTTCTCGACGGTTCGCCCCGAGGCGTCCTTCGTCTTGACCATCACACGGTCGCCCTTCTCGTCCAGCATACCACGAGCAAATACTTCGGCACTCTTTGGTGCAACCTGGGCCAGGACATCCAGCTCGCCTTGCAGGCGACCCATGTCGCGGAGCACGACCGACTCGGCTTCTTTTCGATTGACCGTAGCTGTGGCATGTGCCTGCTGAGCTGCCTGGACTTCAACCGCCGGCGCTCCTCTTTGGGTTAGTTGGACAACGACCTGGGCTGCGTCTGCTTCTGCCTGCTGGGCGGCCTTTGCCTTGGTAATCTTTGTGTTCAGCTGGTTCTTCATTTCGGGGATCATGGCAGCAATAGCGCGCCAGTTACCGCCAGCCAAGGCTCCCGGAGGCGCACCAAGCAAGATGTCACCACGGTATGAATGCAGCGTGTCATCGTCGATAAGTGAGACAGTAGCCTTATCGGAGCCCTTCGCGGAATTGTATTTCTGCTGCGCACCGACGACCATGGCTTCGGTGAGACCAAAGCTTGCACCAGCACGGTCTTGGCGTCCTGGATTCGACTTCCAGGCCTTTACGACGTCTGTGGTAGTCATCAAACCGGATTCAACGAGCGGCGCAGTGAAGCGCAGTAGTTCTTCCATGTCTGCCTTGTCGTCACCGGTAGGTTGCAATGACGTGTTGGACTTCAGGTGAGCATTGGCGGCAGCGACCATTGCTGAGCGGGTGCCAAGCTTGCCAAATGCTGCTTCGGAGGCACCCAGTGAGTCGACGGCTCTTTGTCGGGCTACTGCATCAGAAACGGCGATCCCTTTGCCTGCCTGGAATTCCTTAAATTTCTTAGCGTATTGGTCGAGCCATTCACCTCGGCTAACGTTTTGCGCAGTTAGGCTCGTTGCTAAGTCGTCGCCACCAGCTACGTCATGGTCTTGCTCGAGTTTCTTGGCCGCATTTTCACGCCTCATCCTAGAGACGTTTGCCTTATATCGTGCTTGTCCACCTTGGGTGGGTGAGAAACCACCTTGGCGCGCAAAGTGAGCGCGGCGATACAACGAGCCAATTGGCGAACGGCCAAGGGCCGACTCTTCGTTGACCGCATCCTGGTAGCGCTGCTTGGCAGTGTTCTTGCGGAAGTTGCGGAGGCCACCGAATGCGCCTTGGGTCATACTCTGAGCCTTGCCGGTGATGGTTGACACGACGCCACCGACGCGGCTGGCGAGCGTTGCCATTGCAGGATATACGGCAAAGTACAGGATAATTGCTTCTATCTGCGAGAACGTGCTGTGTTTGCTAAACGCTGCCGCCGATGCGCTACGGAACACGGCAATAACTATGCCAAACCCAATCGGCAGGAATATATAAATAGCCACGACGCTATCTCTTCCAAAGGTGAATATTTTCTTGGTTGGCTCGATGATTGCGCAAGCCAAGAATAGCGGCGAAGCTACGGTTATCAGGATACCAAAAATCTGGATAAGCGTGATGGTAGTGTAACCAACAAACACCGCTAGTAATGCGGTCAGCACAAAACTGAGCAGCCCAATAACACCGAACGCCAACACGCCACCGGTTCCTAGAAGCGTTAGCACATAGCCAGCGCCGCCGCCAATATTATTATTGCCTGAGCCCCCAAGTGGTGCCAGTGCGGCATATATGAGGTGTCTGACGTCATTGCCAAGCGCGTAGCCCCCCTGTCCCATGGCTTTTAGAATTGGCCACAGCAAAGGCATTAATACCGAAACAACCACAGCCCTTGGTAACGTTTTCTTGATGGCATAAGCGTTGTTCGAACCTAGGGCTTGAGCGAATACCATAACCAAGCCAACCAAAGCAACGATGCTGAGGCCGATCAGGCGGAACTGTTTCCAGACATTGTAGTAGGCATTGTTGCCGGCACCATCACTTTGGAAAACTTGCGTTGCGTCGGTGTTGAGCCAAGTGTTAATTTGGTCGTCAAGTGCGCCTGCGGCACCCTGCGCGGCACTGACGATTGGGCAAATAAGCCAGTTGAGCAAGCCACCAAGCAAGTCACAGCCTAGTTTTGGCGAGTCAGCATTAGTCGTGGGAGTTGGTGCAGTGGTTCCACTAAAACCATTCTCGCCGATGGTGCCACCGACAGCATCCACATTTACTTGGTTATTCGCCGGTGTTGTACAGTTGGTTGTCGTGTTCCAGACCACCCCAAAAATGCCGGCTTTGTTTGTTGTTGGCTTGGTCGTGCCGTTGCCAGCTCCAGTTCCATTGGGGTCGGCTAGGACGAGCGCGCAGCCTTTGGTGCCGCCCTGGTATACGCCGGAACCTTTCTTGCCGTACGTGCCGACGAATTGTTGCTCGTTGGCAGTACCTTCCGGGAAAACGGTAGTGAAGGCATCTTGGCTGCTGCTATAAAAGAACCAGATCAGAGCATTAGAGTTACTGCTCATTGCCACATTTTTGGCTGAATTGTTACCGACACAGGATGAACTGTAGTCGTAGTAATTAACCTTTGCCGACGGGAGCAAGTTTGCTTCTTGATTAAGTCGTACTGCTGCAGCGTGCTGGTCGTTGGCGCTACTGCCGCTATAGTTTATGGCTTCTAGGACTTCGAAGAACGGTACGCAGTTTGAGGCACCGCCGTTGCATCCTTCGCCCTGCTGGCCTATTTGTGAACCACCCGGTATTGGATTGGCGCACTCCACGGTGTTGCCGGAGACTACACCCGATCGGGCGGGGTCGGCATTGGGACCTTCTTGGGCTAAGAAATAAAGACTTTCTGGATTGCCGTTAACATTTACAGCCGACCAGCTTGACTTTAAATATACCTCGCCGTTGTAACCCTTGGGGTTGGTGGTTGGTCCGCCCGAGACAATGTCAATCTCGGCGGCGTTTACCCATTTTGCAGTAATCGTACCGATGTTTACGCCACCACCACCAGCCGGTCCAGAGGCGTTGCCGCCTACCACCATGCTCGTAACGTCCGTTTTGCTCAGCTGGCCGCTTGAGTCGGGCACTTCGTAGTGTAAGGTGCCATTGTTGCTGCCTGGGCCAGACTGGGTGAAGAAGATAGTGCGGGTGGTGTGGTTGCTGTCTATAGTACAGCCGCGTGCACTACAGATGGTTACTGGGTCAAACTGTGGCATAGCATAGGTACCATTACCGATAAAGTAAAGAATGTACTGGCTACAGGCCGTGTCATCTAATTTAAAGGCTAACCCGTTCGCGACCGGATCTTGCCCCTGGGCGCTCTTAAATTCAATGACCGGCTGGGTAGTGTTAAGTTCTGATTGCAGTGTTGCTAGCTGTGCGTCGCTTAAGAAGTTATGGGATTGTTGACCAAGTCCGGCGGTCGTGTTCTTGAAGCTATCAATGACCGGCTGGGTTATATCGACTGGTTGCGGGGCAAAACTGCCGATACAGGTACCCCAGGTTAATTGCGGCCGGCTGCCAACAGGTACCTTATACGGCGTCCCTACCCCCGGCAAATGCAGTAAGTTTACTGCTGTCTCAGGGTCAACGGCTGCTGACACGCGCGAAATAAAGAACGGTCCCAGCGCGCTCACAAAAAGCGTGCCCACAGCCAAAACAACAGCGAGCAAACGGATGGCTAAGCGCCTATTGGTAATTCTGCGCGGCATGTTAGTTTTTGTTGTTCTCTTCCTCATACTTAGTCTACGCCATTCGTACTTGCGTAACTATTAAATGCGTCTACTTGATAGCTCGAACCGTTTAGGGTTAAGTAGCATGTCGCGATATACGTGATGCCGCCGTTATTGACCTGGTATTTTTCTTGGGCGGTGGCGGGCAGCTTTGCCCCCTTTGCGTCAGACAACACCGTACTAGACGGCATGGCGACTGGCTTTACCGTGCTGTAAGCCTTCCGTAGCCCGTCAACAGTAGTTTTCCATTGATCTTTGGTTTGCAGCGCCATCGCGTCTTTAGAGAAGTAACCGTACGAACCATTAATGTCGCCCTTTTGGATAGCGGCGAAGAAATCAGGGCACGGGTTTAATGCGGTCTTCTTCCCTCCTCCAGAAATCGTCACAGCAATAATAAATATGACAATGGCTAGGGTAAGCCCAATGATGATGAACCGTTTTGTCCTCATGTTGCTTATTATTATATGCTGCCTGGGGCGTTTTTAAAACCACGAGATGCTTGTATCGTTAGACAGGAACTCATATACTTTTAACCAGAAGAAATCCATCATGCATATCACACGGAAATTATTGAGCATAACAACCTTGGCAGCACTTACCTTGGGCTGCGCAGTTTGCTTAACGGTTGCACCAGGTGCAGTTTTTCACGCCAGCGCTGCAGCTCCCCCTGCCGCCGCAGGTTGCACCAACGGTAGCGGTAATCCTGTTACCTATGACCCTAACAACCCAAATCCGTGCATCGGCACCGGAGGCGTTGACGCCAACGGCAACGTCACCTGTACCCAAAACGGCAAGACTTGCGTTGGTGACTGCTCCGCCGCAAAGACCACAAGCGCTGGCTGCCCTGCTAGGAGCACGGGCATCGCTTTCATCACCAATTACGCCGATCCGCTTATTAATTTCGCAGCCGGTATCTTCGGTGTCTACATTACGATTATTATCGTTGTCGCCGGCATCCAGTATTCCACCTCAGCAGACGACCCAAGTAAAACAAGCGCGGCCAAGTCGCGCATTACTGATGCGGTGATTGCCTTGCTCGCTTTCCTGTTCCTATATACGTTTTTGCAATGGATCACCCCAGGAGGATTCTTAAACTAAGCCATGTTTAACGCTGTTATTCAACCAATTTTACATACATTCGGAGCCGGGGGTTGCGCCTCCACAAGCTTTTTCGGTATACCGGCCTGGTATACGTTTTTGGTTAAAGCAGGCTATTTTATCCCCAGTGGAAATTCTTGTGTTGCGGCGCCCAAGCTACAGTTCATAAATGCTGCCGGCAAGCTGGATTTGTCAATTATTGGTCTGGTCGCCCTCGGCATACTCGACATCCTTTTGCGCGTGGCGGGTTTAATTGCAGTTATCTTCATTGTGTACGCTGGCTTCGAATACATTACCGCACAGGGCGAAGCCGACAAGGCCAAGAAAGCCCTCGGCACAATTATTAACGCCTGCGTCGGGCTCGGCATCACTATTGTGGCTGCCGCGGCGGTGGCATTTGTTGGTACGAGGTTTGGTTCATGATGCTGCTCCATCACCTAACTGCGGTCGTCGCACAGACACCGGGCGTAGACCTCAACGCTTTGCCAAAAGCCACCGCCGACTCAGCACAGCTTCAAAGGATTCTGCAAACAGTCTTTGGTATTTTTGCTGCCGTCGCCCTGCTGGTTATTGTTATTTCTGGATTACGCTACGTATTTTCCGCCGGTGACCCCAATACAGCTGGTCGTACCAAGAATACGATTTTATATGCGACTATTGGTTTGATTGTGTCAATGTTAGCCTTTGCTATCGTGAGCTTTGTGCTTACTAACCTCTAAGGAGTTTTATATGCGGCGCGTTATTCTTTTTTTCGCAACACTAGGCCTACTGCTCTGTGCCACGCCAGCATTTGTGTCATCTAGTGCCAGCGCCTGGTCGCCATTTGGCACGCCCTGTGCCGTAAGCACGTCGACCACCAAAGGGACTACTGCCTGCACGACTACCGGTACCGACCCGTTGACCGGCAAGGGCGGCATCTTATACAAGACAGCCCGCGTGCTTGGCATTATTGCTGCGATTGGCGCTATTATTATGATTTTTGTTGGCGGCTTTATGTACATTACCTCTGGCGGTGATTCGGCCAAGGCCACGAACGCTCGAAAAGTTATCATTTCCGCCTGTGGTGGTTTGCTTGTTATCGCTTTGGCTGAGGCAATTATTGCATTTGCAGTGAATATTGTGAGATAAATAGAGCATGATGCGTATAAAACGATTTCTAGTAGTTGGCCTAAGTATCGCTACCCTGCTATGTAGCTTGGGGAGTCTGCAGGCGGTAGCTTCTGCTGATGCTTCAAGCGACGCGGCAAAGAATAGCGCTTGTGCGGGTATCGGCGGCACAAGCTCGGGCGGCTCGTGTACGACCACCGGCCCATCACTCAACGCAACCCTAAAGATCGTTATTAACACCCTGAGTGTGCTAATTGGCGTTGCTGCTGTTGTCGCGCTGATGGTTGGTGGACTCAAGTACATCACGTCTGCAGGTGATTCCGGCAAGTTGGGTAGCGCCAAGAACACCATTATCTTTGCCATGGTCGGCATCGCTGTTGTTGTGCTTTCCCAAACAATTGTGCACTTCGTACTGCACCTCACCACTGCTACGCCTAAGTAAGCTCGCATTTGTTGCGCGCCCGCGCCCGGGTGTGCTATAACATAAGCAAAAGCTCGAAAGAAAGAAAGGAAATTGGCATGTTCAAATCATTGCAGAAAATAGTAGCAGGTTTAAGTATCACACTCTTGTTTGGAGCGATGCCACTGGCAGTTCCTGCAGTAGTCTCGGCAGCTACTACGAACATTGGAGACTGTTTGTCTCAGGGGTCGGATCTTACAACCGGCACGGGCACTAGTTGTCAGCCAGCTACGGCTGGCGATGGCAGCACGACACTGCAGAATATCGTTACCACAGTGCTTAACGTATTCTCAATTGTTGTCGGAATCGTAGCGGTGGTTATGATTGTCGTCGGTGGCTTCAAGTACATCACCTCGGGTGGTGAGTCTGGCAATATTACCAGCGCCAAGAACACCATTGTGTATGCCGTCATTGGCCTTGTCGTTGTGGCACTTGCCCAGTTTATCGTCAAGTTCGTCCTGAACCGCGTTTCGAGCCTCGGTAACTAACCTTCCCGCCTCACGCAAAACAACCCGCGATGATCATCGCGGGTTGTTTTTATTCGCTCCTATCTCTCGCCGAGGTAAAAGTTAAAAGACCATTACATAAATAGCCGCCTCGTACTTTCGTATTAAGGCGGCTATTGTATCGGAGTAGTCTCGTCTACAGAACTTGGATCTTTTTGACCGTGTCCTGTTTGACCTTTGCAAAGCTGATTGTCAGGACACCATCTTTCAAGACGGCCTCGATCTCTTCTTCTTTGACTGGTACCGGCAAGGTAATGCTACGGGAGAATTCACCCCAGTAACACTCTTGGACAAAGTAGTTTTCAACGTCATCTTCGTTGCCCGCAGAAAGCGTGCCGCGAATACTGAGTGTGTTGTCGGAAATACTTACGTCGAGGTCGCCCTTATTGACGCCTGCGGTACGTGCCTTGACCACCAATTTTTCCCTGGTCTCGTAGACATCGACAGCGAGCTGTCCAGGTAAGTCTTCACTCTCATCCCACTCGTCATTTGCAGCTGATGGCTGTGCGGAAGCGGCCGGGTCGGTCGCGGGAGCTGATTCGTCATCACCTAAAAAGGCGGCGGTCAGTTCGTCTTCTTCCATCAACAGGTCATCGTCGCCATTTGCGCGTCGCGCCATAGTTGTTACCCTCCACGTACTTAGTTGTTCGGTGTTCAAGTGTTTGTCTTAATGCTAGTATAGCTTAGGTAATAAATATTTCGCAACTGCAAACAGAGTTATTTACAACAGTAGGAATTACAACATGCTTGTGCTTGAACGAATTATAGCGGTTATTGCACCCCACGAATGCGTGGACTGTGGCACGGAGGGCAACCTGCTTTGCCCTGCCTGCCGCCGTACGTTGCCCACTATTCCCTCTCGTTGCTACCGGTGTAACCGCGGTACCACATTGTTCTGCACTTGCCGCTATTGCCACCCTACCAGTCCTTTGTTTCAGGTCTTTGCCGCAACTGCGTACGATGGCAGCGCAAAGGAGCTTATCCATCGCCTCAAGTTTGGCCGGGCCCAGGCCGCTGCGCTAGATATTGCTCGGGTAATGACTCGTAGGATCCCACGGGGCGTCGATTGGCTGGTTGTGCACGTCCCAACGGCATCCACGCGTATACGGGCCCGTGGCTACGATCAAGCGCAGCGCATCGCCCGCGAAGTGGCGCGTCAGCTTGGGGTTCCCTACCTCCCGATGCTTGTTCGCGAAGGCGCGCAGCGACAACTCGGCCAAAGCCGGAAGACACGCCAACAACAGATGCGCAGTGCCTTCCGTGTGATACATAGGGCCAGCCTACAAGGCAAACACGTATTATTGATTGATGATGTTCTTACAACAGGCGCGACATGTGAGGCTGCGGCTACCGTGCTTAAAGACGCAGGCGCGGCTCGCGTGAGTGCTGCTGTTTTCGCTGCAGCCTGATTCTGTTATAATTACCCCTGTTAGGTACGGAAGGGTGTCCGAGTGGTCGATGGAAACGGTCTTGAAAACCGTCGTGCCAGAAATGGTACCGTGGGTTCGAATCCCA
>CAZDTZ010000030.1:0-13289 GCA_964508535.1 uncultured Candidatus Saccharibacteria bacterium | reverse complement strand
GGTTATTTTGCCGCCTTAGCTCATTTGGTAGAGCGCATCCATGGTAAGGATGAGGTGTCGGGTTCGAATCCCGAAGGTGGCTCCACTTGAAGTTTGTTATACCTCTGGGACAGGAAGTTCCGGAGGTATTTCTATTTGCAGCCCACCGGGAAGATCCTCGCGGCGTCTACGCATTTCGGGGAGACTCACGGCCGCTAAAAATGTAGCGGCGCTCGCCCCGACGGCGTATTCGGCAAAAATCATGGCATTATGGATGTCTTGATGGTTTGCAGCGACGGCAGCGACAATTTTCGGCTTAGTGCTCGACGGATCTTCTGGTCCATGATTTTGCTCATACCAAGCGGTAGCTAGCCCACTAACAAAGCCTAGAAAGCATGCAGAGGCGAGCGCCAAGCCTATCTTGCGGCTACGCGGCAATTCGCGCACTCCGGCCCACAATGGAAGAATGAGCTCTCTCCACGTGACAACAAAGAGATCTTCTTTAAATTTTTCTACCATATATCTATATTATTGCACTATCGTCAAGTAATAGCGATTATGATGAATGTTTACAAACAGGAATGCATCTGTTAGAATGCTATAGATTGTTTGATAATTGTTTTACGTAAAGGCAACTGAATTCTATGGCAAAAAAAGGCGACAAGCGAAAACTAATTGGTATGGTCAGCGAAGAGTCTGGCGAGCGTATTTATTACACCTCCAAGAACAGCATGAACACCCCAGAAAAACTTTCGCTCAAGAAGTACAGTCCTAAGCTTCGCAAGGTAGTTGTGTTCACCGAAACCAAGAAAAACCTTGGCCGCAACGAAGTCAAACCACGCAAGCACTAGAGGCGCTAAACTCGAGATAATAAAAACTGCTGCAGAACTCAGCAGTTTTTATTATCTTGTCGCGCGATCACCAATGCGACTAGTCGATCTTAAATATATCGAGTGTGGTGTTGACGAACTCGGCATGGCTCCACACCAATGGTATGACACTGATCGCCTCGCCGCTGTCGGGGTCAAATTGTTCGCTGAGTGCACCGCTTGGCAACGTGCGCTTTAGCGCCCAATCGAGTAGCTCTTTGGCTTGACTCGTGTCGCCCAAAGCATTGAAGTACTGAGACAGCCACAGCGTGCAAACTAACCAGGGGTTGCCCTTGTAGTTTTGTTTGGCTAGGAAATAGCCGTCGTGCTCGTCACGGATGACTCCGCCAATGGGCGATTGGTTCCAGAGCTTGGCTTTGACTGCTTCAAAAGTGCCCTGCATTCGGGGGTCGTTGAGCGGTAACCGCGCAAACATGTAGGGGCCATACATACTGGAAATATCGAGAATATCGTCGTACTGTAAGCTGCCGTCCTCTTGCAGTAAGAACGCTCGACGGAAATAGCCGTCTGGGTGGTAGAGGGCCGTCAGACCGCCGCGCATGCGCTCTACTGAGCGCTTCCAGTGCACCGTATCGTCAGGGTGGTCGGCAATTTCAGCCAGACGGATGGCTGTGTCTAGGGCGGCGATTACTGTACACACGGTGTACGTGGAGGTGGCAAACTTTTGCTCCCACAAATCGTAAGTAGCGTGGGGCAAGCCAGTGGCTTCGTCGACGAAGTCGGCTAGGAAGGAGGCGCAAGGCTCGATGAAATTGTCGTAGAAGTTGGCGATAAGCGTGGCGTCCTTACTTTCGTTGTAGTATTCGCCCATCATAAAAATAACGCTGGCCGTCTCGTCTTCCTGGATGGCTAGCTCTTTGTGCTTGCCATGTAACAGCGGATGCCAGGTGCTGCCTATAGCGCGGTCGGGCTGGTACTTGTGCGCTAAATAGCCGTCGCGATGCATAGTGCCGCGGGCAAATTCGAAGAAATTTCGTGCTTCGTCGTACAGGCCCAGACGAATGAGCGGCCAGATGGCATAGCTGGCATCGCGCGGCCAGCAGTAACAATAGTAGTCGCGCCCGTAGTTAAAGATGCTGGAGTCGCCACTGGCTAAGATTGAACCGCGATCGTCGCAGTGTGCCTTGATAATAAGTAGGCTTTTCTGGACCTCAGTGCGGTACTCCTCAGGGATTGCTTCCAGTTTTCGGCGCGCGGGCTCCATCCACTTTTTCCAATGGTCGCGGGCCTTCTGGAGTCGATCATCGATCGAATAGTATTTGAGGTGAGTGTGTATGACTTGAGCGTCAGATTGGCTGTCGGCTGCCACGACCCAGTAATCTATGCCAAATGACTCGTGGGCGTTTACCTCCTGACGGAAACGCAGAACGCTGTCTACACCGCCATGCTCAACGGCGTTGCCGCTCAATTCGCCGTCCTCTGCATCTTTAAAGGTGCCGGCCTTTCCTTCAATAGCGTAGTTGCCCACCGCAAATTGGTCGAAGTCGCCGGCGCCACTAAACCGGCCGGCGATAAGCATGCAACAGTTGCCCTTGTAGTCCAGGATATAGTCGTCGTCAGGCACAAATAAGGCCGTGTCGGCCCGGCCGTACCGCGAAATTTGGAAGACTTGGTGGGTGAATACGCGAATATCGCGAGTCGTGTCAGCTTCATTCGTGACATTGATACGGCGGATGAAGGCGTTATACTCTGGATCGACAAAATCATTGAAGCGCAGCGTGACCTGCAAGTTAGCGGAATACATCTTGATGTCGCTTACCAATGCTTGGTTTTCGAAACTTACCTCGATACGCCACGAACCGTCGTCCACCCAGCTAAAAGCGCCATCTACCCAAAGGCCAATTTTGTGACGGGAGTTACGAGCGTTCGTAAGGTTATCGAGCCCAACGTACGGGTAGTAGAAGTCGTGTACTAAGCCGTTCTCGTCGAGTCCTACGAAGAGCTGCCCGTTGCTGAGAACCACCGGGCGTCCCACTAGACGTCCACGCCTTTCTGGACGAGCCGGAACTTGAGATCGTGATAACTATTCATGAAAGCCACAAACGCATCGTAGGGGTTGTCATACGGACTAAAGTAGGCGTGAATGTCGCCGTCATTGAACCATTTGGTACACATGTAGTAGAAGTGGTCGGATGCTTGCAGTTTGCGCCAGTCCTCGATGAGTGCCAAGTCTGCGGTTCCTAAGATCTTCTGCTCGAGTTCGTACAATGCCGTAATAGCAGAGCCCTGCATACTGTTGCCCAGCCAGGCGCTCAGATCGCGCTCGGTGTCGGCCCAGGTGACCGTTTGCGGGGAGTCTACACGGTCGACAGGGTCAAATGAATCGATAACTTCCGAAACGGTCATAAAGGTATTACCGTCAGTTTTGAGCCATTCATTTGGCAAGTGTTCCAGGAAGCCAAAGATACCCGACTCGTCCCATTGGTGTTCACCGAAGGTCTCGTAGTCCATGAACAGGTTGAAGTTTGTAGCATCGCCGCTTTCGTTGAGCCAGCCCGCGAACTTGTCGGCAGTCAACGGCCATCCAGCCCAGTTTCGGTCACCAAAACGGAAGGCGATGTCGTCGCTGAGTTTGTAGTTCTTGAGCAGCAGGCGGATGCTGTCGGTATAGGTGGGTTGGTAGACAAAATTTGAGCTACGCCAGCCCAGGATTTTGTCCCAACCTTCAGCCAAAATGCCTTTGTAGCCTGCTTTATCGGCCCAGTAGGCAAGGTCGTTGTTGTATGCCAGCTCGGTGTCACGGAACACCTTGGGCGTCTGGCCGAATACTTCCATAACTTTGGCCTTGTGCATGTCCACTTGCGCTTCAAATTCGGTGCGCGAGTAAAAGAAAGCTAGGCTGTGATGGTACGTCTCGCCAACAATCTCGACACGGCCTGTTGCACAGAGGTCTTTGAACGATTGGAGCGCTTCTGGCATCCAGGCCTCCATTTGGTCTATAGCCGTACCGGTGATACTAAGACTAAGTTTGAACTCCGGGTGATCGTTGAGGAGTTTGAGCAAACGGCGGTTGGTTGGGACGTAGGATTTCTCGGCAACTTTGTGCATGATGCGCTCGTTGCTTGTCGGGTCGTTATAAGGCGCGTTGAAGTAATCGTGGGTTACGCCGGCATCAAAAATGGTGTAATGGCGCACTCGATATGGTTGGTGGACGTGCAAATAGAGCACAATCGCCTTACTCATGCTGGTACTCCTACGTGCTGGTCGTATATGCGTAACATTTTGTCGGCCGCGTCGTTCCAGCTCATTTGTGAAAATTCGGCAAAGGCATTGCTGTGCAGCGTGTCGCGCAAGCTGTCGTTTTGGACTACGGCAGTGATTTCGTTAGCCATTTCGTTGACGTCCCAGAAGTCGACTTTCAGGCAGTTGCGAATGATTTCGGCAACGCCCGATTGGTTAGTGATAAGCGCTGGCGTGCCGTAACCAACAGCTTCTAAGGCGGTCAAGCCAAATGGTTCAGAGATTGACGACAGCACGAAGAGGTCGGCAGCAGCATACGAGTCGCGCCACAGCTTGCCGCGCAAGAAGCCAGTAAAAATGATATTTTTGGCAATGCCGAGGTCGGCGGCCAGTTCGAGTAACTCGAAGTATTGCTCGCCGCTACCAACGATCAGAAACAAAGTTTTGGGTGCGCGGAGGATGACCTCGCGAGCGGCATGCAGAAGGTTCGGCAAGCCCTTTTGGACTGTTAGGCGAGTCACAGCAACCACCACACGATAACCCTTTTCACGCATTGCTTGTAGATAGTGGTAGGCGTTTTGATCGTCAAGTGGCTCTAATGATGAAGGCTCGATGCTGTTGTGAACAACCTCGATTTTATCCTCAGGGATGTCATAGTCTTCGACAATCATGTCCTTTGTGTGCTGGCTTACAGCGACGATTTTGTCGGCGAGCATAAAGCCCATACCTTCAATTTCGCGGCAGAGTGGGTTTCCTTGGCTGCCACCGGCACGATCACGTTCGATGGAATGAACGTGCAACACGATAGGGCAGCCAACCATCTGCTTAGCGCGGAGGGCAGCACGGAATGTTAACCAATCGTGTGCGTGGATGATGTCGAATTTGCGCTGAAATACTAGCTGGGCGACTGCCTGCTCGTACATATGCACCTGTGCGTAAATGTCGTGTGTTTCGATGTGGCCGTCGGTAAAAATGTACTTGTAACTATCGTAGGCAATGCCGCTCTTTAGGATCTCAGTGACGCCCTGAGGGTTGGCAGCAGTGACCGCCATAAAGTCTATGCCGTGGTCGGCCTTATAGGGCAAGATAAACTCTATGTCAGCGCCTTTTTTTGCGAGCGCCTTGCAGAGATGATAACAAGCCACGCCAAGGCCCCCGCTGTTATTGGGAGGTAACTCCCACCCGAGCATCAAGATCTGCATATCCCTCTGGTCTTTCTTATACTATCTGGATACAGTATATGACAACAAGTCATCGAAGCACAACCTTTTTACGAATTAGATATCTAGCCGGTTATCTGTATATCATTGTCGCCTTTTTTGTAGATTTGTAAGTGACCTGCATCATTGCGCCAGGCCTCAAGGACGGGCTCGATGATACGCCACGAAGCTAGTACTTCGTCGCTGGTTGCAAACAAAGTTCGGTCGCCGCGCACGGCATCAACCAACACGCGCTCATAGGCGTTTGGATGTCCGCTCTCTATAAACGTTCGCTGATATACGAAGTCCATGGTGGCCGTCTGCATAACGTCGTCAAAACCAGGACGCTTCACGCACAAATCAATGCTGATGCCGTCGTTGGGCTGAATAGAGAAGGTGAGCACGTTTGGGTGCACGCCAGTCTTCTCTGTGTCAAAGGTCAAGCTGATGAAGGTGCGCCTTTCAGCCAGCGCCTTGCCCGTACGAAGATGAATCGGAACACCCTTCCATCTTGCATTTTCGATCTGGAGGCTGAGGCCCGCAAATGTCTCAACCGTTGATTCTGAATTTTTTACCTCTTCCTTGTATCCAGCATATTGGCCACGAGTCGTCCGTTCGGCTACTTTATTGGCTGGCACAGGCAAAATATCCTGCAACAATGCCAACTTCGCCTTGTGGATGGCCTCGCTGGTCAGGGATTCGGGCCGCTCCATCGTTGTGAGTGCCAGTAGTTGCAATAAATGGCTTTGGACGACGTCGCGTAGCGCCCCAGTTTGTTCGTAAAAGCTTGCCCGGCCTTCAATGCCGATTTTTTCTTCGGCGACGACATCGATACGACGGATGTACCGGCTATCCCAAAGCGGCTCAAAGATAGGATTATTGAAGCGGAAAGTCAGGATATTTTGCGCCGTTTCCTTGGCTAGGTAGTGGTCGATGCGAAAGACCTGGCTTTCGGCAAACTGCTTACTGATGTCGGCGATGAGTTCTTTGGCGGAGGCAAGGTCGTATCCAAATGGCTTTTCGACCAATACATGGCTGCTACCCGTGCCATGCTGGCAGGTCTTGTTAAGGCCGCCAGCACCAAGGTTAGCGATGACCGGGCCAAAGATTTGCGCGGGAATGGCGAGATAGTAGAGCCGGTTCATGCACATTTCGTGTCGATTTTCGATGTCGTCCAGATGCTTGCGTAGCTCGTGGTACGACGCCTCGGCAACGAGGTCCATCTGGTACACGCTTAGGTGGCTCTTGAAGCGCTGTAGTGCTACCGGATCGCAGACTTTGTCGGCCTCGAGGACGCAGACCTGCGTTTTGTCCAAAATAGACTGCACCGAAACATCACGGCGCGTGATGCCCACAATTTCGGTATCAGGGTGCAACAAGCCATCTTTAACCAAGTGGTACAAAGCCGGTAGTAAGTAGCGCTGAGCAAGGTCGCCCGTTATGCCAAAGATGACAATAACAGTCGGGTCTAGAACCTTGCCGGCCTTGCCCATTACTTGTCTGTGACCTTGTTTATGGCGTGGCCGCCAAATTTGTTGCGTGTTGCGGCGAGTACTTTGGTGGCAAAGTTGGTTTCGCCTTTTTGTGAAGCGACGCGAACAGCAAAAGACGCCTGGATGCTCGGCATAGCAATTTGCGCAGCCTGGGCTACTTCGAGTGTCCAACGTGCTTCGCCCGACTCCGCAACGTACCCATCCACACCGTCTAATGTCGGATTGTCGGCCAACGCTTCTGCCACCAGACCGTTGAGTGTTGAAGTAATGACGCTGCCGTGTTGCCATACTTCGCCAGCCGCGCCGAGATCGATGTGCTCGTAAGGGCCTTCCTTGAGCACTCGGTAGCCCTCAGCCAAGCTTTCCATAAAGCCATACTCGATGGCATTATGTACCATTTTCACAAAGTGGCCGCTCCCACTGGGGCCAAAGTGCTTCCAGGCACCAGATGGTTTGGAAAGCGTGTTAAGCGCCGGTGCGAGTTTGAGGGCACCCGCGTCGTCACCGCCAACCATCATCGAGAAACCAGCCTTTAGGCCAAGGATGCCACCGCTAGTGCCGACATCAAGCAGCACCGAACCGTTTTCGGCAACTTTGGCGGCGCGCTGCTGTGTTTTTCTGAAGTCGGAGTTGCCACCGTCGACAATAACACTGCCTTTGGGCACAATTGCGAGCCATGCGTTCAGTTCGGCATCGACCGCGTCGGAAGGGATCATGAGCCACGCGGTGAGCTGCTCGTCCGCAAAAGCCGCCACAACAGCTTCGCGGGTCGTTGCTGGCGTGGCACCTAATTTCTGGGCCACAGTGATTTGTTCGGGACTGCGATTGTACGCAACAACCTCGTGCCCATCTTCTACGAGTTTATGCACGATTTGCATGCCCATTTTTCCAAGTCCAATAATTGCTATTTTCATGGCGCTTCTCCTATCTGGTCGTTATATACATATGCTTCGGGCAATTCTTTGATAATTTGGGCAGGTTGCTCTGCGAGTGGTGCGTCTTCGGTTTGCAGGCGCTCTAAGGGCGTACGCCTGTCGTCGCCAAAAACAAAGAGGTAGGCAGCCGCAACCTTGCGTAAGGCGGGGAAGGTTATGGTAATACGTTTATATGGTGGCGCTTCGTATGCTGCGACGATTCCTGTGGCAGCCACAGCTGGGCTGTTAGGCAATATACCGGCAATGTGTCCGTCGGCGCCCATGCCAAACTGGGCGATGATAACAGTAGCCTTCTGGAATGCAGCACGCATTCGCTCTTCGTACCGCGTGCGGGTTGCCTCAAATCGCAATGCCTTTGGCTCCAAGACATTAATGACCGTAAATTCCGAGGGGTTAAGCCCCGCGTCCACCAGCTGTTTGAGGTTGGAGTTGGGATGTCCAAACGGCCCATAGCGCTCATCGCCCAAAGCCAGGGTAAGGTGTTCCAAAAGTTCTTTAGGTATCTGTCGTAGGGCATCCACGGTAACGTGTATACTCGAGCCACCGGTGAGTAGCCATAGTACCTCTTTGCCGGCCGTTAATTCGGCAGTAATTCGAGCGCTCAAAGCTTTGGCCATAAGTGGCGTGCCAGCGGCTACTTTGTAAAAAACCGGCTCCCTCAACTTCTTCTGCACCATATGTGTAAGTATACTCCTAAGCTATTTTACAAACAGCAGCAGGATTGCAAGCTATACGAGCAAATGATATCTTAAATCGTCGGCTAGTAGCAGCCGACCTGGAAATGCGTAAAGCAAGGGGTAGCGACATGCTCAGGACAGAATTTCGACCAGCGACTGAATGGGTGACCAATCTTGGCAGTGATCATCATCTATTACTAGACCCCGGAGGCGGGCCGTACGACCCTACACGGATTCCGCCATGGATGGATCCCACCGGCATCAGATTCTTGGCAACGCATGCCGAGCGGATCCATCTTTGGTTATTGCACGGAAGACAGGCCAGTGATGAAGACCTCGGTAAGCCTAGATTTCTGGAGCAGTTGGCCCGGACGGCCACGCTCGTCGGCGACGCATCCGTGGCAGGGCCGAACGGACCTGATCGCTCTTATCACGAAAGATGGAGCGGCGCATTCGCCCAAACTTCAGCAAGACATTTCGAGCCAGTGACGAGCATAAACGTGGCCGATGGTAGAGCCGTACATCATATACAGGAGACTGGCTTAATGTGGGGGAGCGGCGAAGGCGTTCCACCGGCAACTCAAAATGACGATGAACTGCCCTGTAGCGCGAGGGCCATTGAGCTTGCGACTGCAGCTCATACACTAGCCGCAGTGGGTTGGCTTATGCTGAGTAACGCTGGGTACGAGTGTGCTGCGGCAGATACTGGCGGCGAGCACAATGTCGTACTCAGCCTAGGCATGTTCGACTCCGCTGTCGGGAGCCTAGCAAGAAATCTAATGCGGGACGTTAGACAATTTGAGCTGAACCGCGAAGCATGGGACCCAATCGCTACTGTAAACAGTGAGATACTCAAAACAGCTATTACGACGGGGGTCTTTGGCCCAGACGAGCTGAAACATTACCAACCATAAATGACCGTTATCTAGACATCTGAGCTCTAACATTATATAATACGGTTCATTATGGTTCTGGCTGCTCCGCCAATTGAAGTAAGTCACTGTTGTAACGTGGAGTTATCGCCGACAACAGCTGTAAAAACGACTTTCAAAACATTTAGTCTAGAAGACGCCATGCGGCGATGCGGCCAGATAGTGACGTACGCAGGCCTGCTCCAGGAGCAACCGTTAGCTGTTGCTCCATTAGTTGGCGTCGACGTCGTGCCGGCTGGTGATTCAAGATACTGGGTTCGTCACGAAATGGAGTTGATAAGTGGCCCGAGTCTTTGTCGGCTGCCCGAAGACGAGCGCAACGAAGCAGTTGCCGGCCTCTTGACGGGCGTCGCAGGCATGGCGACGATTGGTACCACCGACAAGCTACTGACGCCGATAGACTTGGTGCCCAGAAACTGCCACGTAGACGCAACTGGCAAAGCGCACGTAATTGATGTATACCCACCTTTTCTGAGGGAATCCAACGGTACGTTTGTCGAGAGGGGCTTGGCATCACGTCGAAAATTCCGAGAATGGCAACTGGGCACTATGACAGGAGTAATGGTGATGTTGCTGCAGCGCGCGGCAGACCCCGGCAATAGCCGCGACCGCGTTGCGCAGCTGTTTACAAGGACAGCCGATCGCTGCTACGATCTATTACCCGCCGGCTTACGTCCAGATGTGCGCGAAAAAATTCACAGGCACACCAAGTCACATTTTCTCCCATATCTTGGTACACTAGCCGCGGTGCGCGTCAGTAACGGTGTGGCTGATCGTCTAGGCCTTAATGCGCGCTAAGAATTTACAACGCCGCTGGCAACCCTGGTTTACCATTCCGCCTGCTGACATGCAAGCTAGGGCAGGCGAGGTTACGTTGGCGTAGCGTTCTGCTCAAGGCGCTTGATGCGCCGTCCATGATTCTTTAATTGCACTCGAGTGGAGTCGCTCCGCGTGTTCATGTCTTCTAGAATATCGGCAATAGCCGAAAAACCATCATCTATTTTGGTCTCTAGGCTGTCGAACCTTTGCTCTAAACCACTGACTTTCTGCCCTAAACCACCGAGTCTCTGCTCGAGGCCACCTACTTTCTGCTCGAGGCCGCCAACT
Organism: uncultured Candidatus Saccharibacteria bacterium; assembly: GCA_964508535.1. Classification (GTDB taxonomy): domain Bacteria; phylum Patescibacteriota; class Saccharimonadia; order Saccharimonadales; family UBA4665; genus PMNU01. The sequence continues at coordinate 2,897 of CAZDTZ010000030.1, read as the reverse complement.
CTTTGCTCCAGGCCACCTACTCTTTGCTCGAGGCCGCCAACCTTTCGATCGAGCCCCCTAATATCTTGACGCAAGTCTGAAGTTTGCTGCGCAATAGCGCCGGCAATAAACTGTTTTAAATCGGCAACGATATCCTGATCCATACTTTTATCCTACCACTTTATCTTTAGGTTTGCCGGACAAGTCTGCCCCATGTTGCCTCGAAAAACAAGGCTATTTTATCTTTGGTAGCAGCAAGTACTCGGCAACGCGCTACGAGCGTCACTCAACGACAACGGTGACCGAAAAGTTGCCGTTATCTTCGCTGCATCCCATTGCTTCGCCACAACTATTGCGATGGGCGCTAATCTTAGCCGTCCCCGCAGAAACAGCCTTGAATCGAGCCACGACCGTGCCGGCGCCCGTGCCGGGGACGCCTTGATTGCTAGGCCTGTGCTCGACATTACCTATCTGCGCAACGACGGAAGCGTTTGACGGCGCACCGAACTGCCAATACGTGTTATCCAGAGTCACGATTAGCGTCCCGCCCTGCGACATGCGCACGGTCTTACCTTTATCGGAAAAAGTTATGTTTGCTGCAGCCACACTAGCCTGGCGGCCGTGCCGATACAGGCCGAGAGCAAGAGTCGGTACCAGCAGAATAACCAGGACGACCCCGATAACACCTAGCCACAATTTTCGCCGTGTGATTATACGTGTTTGCATACTCACAGTATACGGCAGGATTCGCTCAGTGGCTCACGCAGATTTTAGCCCCACTGGCTCAAAAATTGTTTTTCGGATTTGCGCGCAAATTTCTTGGTGCCGAGCAGGTGGGTAGGCAACGATGAGCATGTCCTTTATTATAGTGGGATGAAGTTATACCTCGCGCGACATGGCCGAACCAACTATAACGATCTGGAATTATGCAACGCCGATCCAGCGGTCGACGTGCACCTGACGCCAGCAGGCATTGCCCAGGCCGAAACTCTGGCCGACAGGCTTAAGCAAGTGCACCTTGACCATATCTTCGCGTCCGAACATAAACGCACGCTGCAAACCGCCAAGATAATCAATAAATTTCACGATCTAAAAATAGAGGTTGACCCTCTCCTCAACGACATTCGCTCCGAGTTCGAGGGCAAACCCTTTCAGGAATACGTCAAAGCGCTCGAAGCTGCTCAGAATAGATGGACTGCGCGTTTCAATGGCGGCGAATCGATCGAAGACATCAAATTGCGCGCGTTCGCCTTTATCAAGCAGCTGAGTACCAAAAATTACGACGCAGTGCTCATCGTAACGTCGGAATGGATAATCCGCGCCATGCTAACGTCATTACAAAACATTACAAATGAAGAGGCGTGGGATCTCGTAATGGAGCAGGGCGATTACACTGAGTTAGAGGTAGAAACGTTTTAACCACCGCTCCTCCTACGCCTGAACTAGCTCGAGCAATTCTCTCACAAAGCGTTCACAGCGCTGGAGAATCTCTTCAGAACTGAGCACAAAATGGCCGTCTTGCTCTGTATAATCGGCCTTGCACGTCCCAATGAGCCTGTCACTGACACGTCCTTCCATGGTTCGGACCACAAGCGCTAATTGCTGCGCAGGCTGCATTGATACACGGATGCCAGCGGCGTGGCTCACTACGCCCACGGCCTTGCCTTTAAAGGCTTCGTCAACCAAGTGATCTAACGCGCCCTTGAGCAACCCGGAGAATGAACCGTGATAGCAAGGGCTGCCCAGTACAACCACCTGCGCTTCCTTGATACTCTGCGCGAAATCGCGCACTTTTTGGTCTGGATGGCCTTCGGGGTTATCGTGATAATTAGGATCATTGACTGGTAGGGCTAGGTTGCGCACGTTCACGACTGTAGCTTCGTAGCCTTCTTTTTCTAAGAGCTCACGCAAACACGCTAACAAGGCACCGGTGTGCGAATTAATGGCCGGGCTTCCATTGAGTAAAATTGCTTTCATTAGCCCATTCTAACTTAAATTGCCGAAGGTAGCGATTCTATTTGCGTAGCTCAGGCCATGGGTAATTCATTTGGCGAAGATAGGCTTGCGGCCGCAGCCTTATCGCGCCGCAACAATATGGTGGCGCAGACCGTCCCGTTCCCCAGGGCAATACAGAGCGGGTACACAAGGAGGCTCGGCGCCCAGCGGCCAACGGCTAGCATGGCGCATACTGCCGCTATGGCTGAGAGAAACCATGAGGAGAATGTTTCGGTGTGCGGATGCTTGTAGGTTTTAGCAACGGTTAGTGCCATGCCGATGGCATCAATGACTATCACGATCAATAAAGCGACAAGTGGCTGCCTTGTGAAGTGCCACAAAATGAGCCCAAAGCCAGCCAGCGATAGAGCCGCGTAATCGTTCTTGCTAAAGCCGCCCACACCATACCGTAGCGAAAGCATAAAGGTTGTCAGCACTTCAAGAACGCCCACAGCAGGCATTATGAGCGACCAAGTTGCCCCTTTGGCAAACATTGCAGACACAGCAATAGAATTGAGCACAGCCCATATAAGAAACGAACTTCTGTGAGGCTTGGTTTTACGCCTTAAGATATCTCGAATATACGCGACGATACCGATAATTGGCAGGATGCCAGAGAGCAGTCCGAATAATTCTCGCATCTACGCAGTATAGCAAAATGAGTCCGGCAAAACCCTAGGCAATGAGCAATTGTTTCAGATGACTATCCGCCGCTTGTGTTGATGCGGTTTGCGCAAGGGTCCACGCTACCAGTTCGTGGACTTCCGCGGCGGAATGGCGCACATGCCCTGCAAAAAATAGTTCGCCTTTGGGAGAGCGCAGCAGTCCGCCCCAATACATTCGTGCGATTGAACGAAAAAATGCGTTGTGAAGAATGCGGAGATTTAATGGCAATCCTTGCACACGTTGCACCGCTAACGAAT
>CAZDTZ010000029.1:0-14243 GCA_964508535.1 uncultured Candidatus Saccharibacteria bacterium | reverse complement strand
CGAACCCGCGATCTTCAGGATGAGAACCTGACGTCCTGGACCACTAGACGAAGGGACCGGAATATCGCCTGCGGCGATATGAGTGGAACGCTGCCAGTGGCAGTGTGAGTAAGCTGCATTGAGCCTGGCCTGTTGGGCAGGGAAGGCTAACAAAAACAACTCGCCATATCCTACCATAACAGGGAAGATCTGGCAATGATCCCCGACATTTCGGTACCCGTAATAACCATAAACGAGTTATACTATTTGCAATGGTCATCGATGACTTCATGTTTCATGTGGCGAAGGCCTGGTACAGGGTGTACTGGGCTCTTATGGTGGTGCTCAATATTTTGGTCATTGCCGGCTGTTTGGCCACGCGATACGTGCCAGCATTCGCTGCTACCGGGCATATGCTCAACTTGGGTAACGAAGTTACGCTGGTACTGTCGTCGGCCACGCTGTTTTACCTGATTGCCATTTACTGGCCAATGCTGCGCTTTGGTGCGGCCACGGCCACGCTCATGGGCACCATGATCAACGCGCTCGTATTGCTTAACGGCATCAACAACACCGACCCCGGCAAAGCGGCCATTCCATACATCGCCATCTGGCTGCTCACGACCGGCCTCAACGGCATTTATGGCCTGCCGGTGCTGCTTGGCTCGGCGTTAGTCAGCGGTATTTATGTATTGCTGCGTAGTAATTTCCATCCGGCGCTGGTCACGCACAACTCCTGGATTTTCTTGGGCGGCTCATTGCTGTTCGCGGTCTTGGCCGCGCCATTTTGGAAGAGCAAGTTTATCAGCAAACAAGACCAACAGATGAGCAAGCTGTCTGGCATGCTCCAGACCAACCAAGAGCAGTCGGCTATCCTCATCCAGTCCATTGCCGACGGCGTGATCGTAACCAACACAGAAGGCCAGATCACCCTCATGAACCGTACCGCGTCCAACATGACCGGCTGGTCTGTCGACGAAGCTGGCGGCGTGGACGTCAAGCTGGTACTCAAAATTACCAAGGAAAGTGGCGAAGAAGTGCAGGGGGAAGATTACCCCTTTAATGCCGTGCTGGTGCACAAGGCGTTTATTAACCAAGTGCTGCAGGTTAGCTCGCGTGACGGCAGCAAAAAAGTAATTGTCTCGCTGGTGATCTCGCCAGTTGTCTCACCCAACGGGGCAGTATATGGTGCCGTGGCTGTGCTACGCGACATTAGCGAACAGCGTGCCGCCGAAAAGCAAAGCGCCGACTTCATCAGCACTGCCTCGCACGAGATGCGCACGCCAGTGGCCGCCATTGAGGGATATTTGGCGCTGGCGCTCAACGACAAAGTGAGCACGATCGACACCAGGGCGCGTAACTTCCTGGACAAAGCCCACTCCAGCACGCAACATCTTGGGCAACTATTCCAAGACTTACTTACCAGCGCCAAGGCCGAAGATGGCCGCCTCACCAGCCACCCAGCGGTCATCGAGGTCGGCGCATTCTTGGAACAGCTGGCCGACGACCTACGTTTTTCGGCACAAAAAAAGGGCTTGGCAGCCGAATTTGTTGTAGGGACTGGCGAAACAATCGACGCCACCAACCCAGATGCCCCAACCGCCACAGGCGGCACCTCGCTGAGGGTGCTCAAACCGCTCTACTACGTCTACGCCGACCCTGATCGCATGCGCGAAGTCATTACCAACGTCTTCGACAACGGCGTCAAATATACCGACTCTGGCAAGATATCGCTGGGCTTGACCGGCAACCTTGAAGTGGTGCAGGTGTACATCCGCGACACCGGTCCCGGTATTCCGGCCGAAGACATCCCACACTTATTCCAGAAATTTTACCGGGTAGACAACTCGGCCACACGAACCATTGGCGGCACTGGGCTTGGCTTATTCATCTGTCGCAAAATTGTCGAGCTGTACCACGGCCGCATTTGGGTCGAAAGCAAGATGGGCGAGGGAAGCACGTTCTTTATTAACTTGCCGCGCCTAGACTCGCGCAAAGCCGAGCAAATGCAAGCAGAAGCTGCCGCCGCACCAAAAGTGTAGACATATGCCGCTGCCTCAGTGCGGGTGTGGGGATATGTAGCTTGCATCTCCATCGTTCGTGCTACAATAAAATCAAACATAAGCAACTGGCACAAACAGGGGTAGCAACAAATGGCAAAGATATTGTTGGTTGAGGACGACAACAACTTACGCGAGATTTATGAAGCGCGGCTGATGGCTGAAGGGTACCAGATCACGACCGCGCGGGATGGGGAAGAAGCGCTCGTAGTCGCCAAGAAGGAGCAGCCCGACCTAATCATTTCCGACGTCATGATGCCCCGCATTAGTGGCTTCGAGATGCTCGACATCTTGCGCAACACCGACGGCCTCAAAGAAGTGAAGGTGATCATGCTGACCGCCCTGGGCCAGGCCGAAGACAAAACACGCGCCGACTCATTGGGCGCCGACCGCTACCTCGTTAAGTCGCAGGTTACCCTCGAAGACATCGTCAAAGCCGCTACCGACCTGCTTGCTGGTGCGCCAGGTGTTGCCGCAAGCACACCGTCAACGGCTGCTGCTGCGGCAGAGCTTACGCCTGCTGCAGTCGCAACACCGGTTGCTGTAGCCCCCGCTCCAGAGCCTGCAACGCCTGTCGCACCAGCACCCGTTGTCACCGCACCAGTTGTCGCACCACCACTGCCAGCCGCGCCAGCACTAGCAGAGCCTGCAGCCGCAACACCTGTTGTCACTACGCCGGCAACCGCATCTCAAGCATCAGACCAAATGGTCGCCGATGCCGTCAAAGATTTCGTATCCAGCACCGAACAGCCAGCGCCAGCGCCGGCCGCTTCGGCGATGTTCACCTCAAACCCCACGCCACAAGCAACGGTTACTCCAACCGCAGCGCCGGTAACCGAACCGGTCACGCCGGTCGTTGAACCTGTCGCACCAGCACCCGTTGTCACCGCACCAGTTGTCGCACCACCACTGCCAGCCGCGCCAGCACTAGCAGAGCCCGTCGTTGTTTCGCCTCCAGCAGCCCCAGCTGCGCCAGAGCCAACAGTCGCCGCTGCCGCTACGCCACCTGCAGAGGACGACGGCGTCACGATTAGTGGCAAAAAAATAATCTCCCCGATCAGCGAGCCAACCTCCGTTGCACCACCAGACCTCAATGCGTTACTTGCCAAAGAAGGCATCACCGACATGGGTGCGCCAACAGACGCTACAGCAAATTCTGTAGCGCCTCCCACCAACGCATTACCACACCAGCCTGGCAACGTTATCTCGCCCACGCCAACCAACGCCGCAGGCCAACCCATCGACCCCAACAGCATTTCTCTGTAGTATAGGGCTATGCGCATCAACAAATTTATCGCCAGCAGCACGCGTCTTTCGCGTCGTGCCGCCGACAAAGCTATTGAGACTGGCCGCGTCTTGGTCAACGACTTGCCACCCCAGCCAGGGCAGGACATCACCGAGCAAGATGTTGTTACCCTCGATAAACGCCCGGTCGCACTCCTTGAAGTCACCCAGACAATTATCTTCAACAAACCAACCGGCGTCGTAGTTAGCCGCGAAGGGCAGGGTAACAAGACAATCTACGACATCTTGCCATCAGAGCTACAACACCTCAACCCAATCGGCCGGCTCGACAAATACTCCAGCGGTCTACTCCTCCTAACCAGCGATGGCGAGCTCGCCCACAAACTCACGCACCCCAGTTTCGAAAAAACCAAGATATACGAGATTGGCCTCAACAAGCCGCTCACCGAAGCCGATTTCCACACCATTACCGGCAAGGGTGTGCCGCTCGAAGACGGCCCCAGCAAACTGGGCCTCGTCCGCCAAGGCAACCACAACGACAACAAACGCTGGCGCGTCAGCATGCACGAAGGCCGCAACCGCCAAATCCGCCGGACCTTCGAAACGCTCGGCTACACGGTCACAAAACTGGATCGCACAAGCTTTGGCGATTACAAACTACCGCTCAACTTGGCGCGCGGGGCTTATCAAGAGGTCTAACGATCGCCGACCGGTTTGGCAGCCAAAAGCAACTCGGTAACTTGTGCGAATGACGCCAGCTTAAGTCCTAAATCACGCCGATAGTCGCGAAGGGCAACGTCCGGAGTCCTGTGGGCGACCCGAGCGGCGACATCGTCAACCGAGAGCAAAAGTTCTGGGCGAGTCACCGAACTAGGAAAAGGTTGAGGAGCGTCAAAAAGGGAGCAGATCTCAAGGCCCTCAGGCTCAACCGCAAAAAAATACCGGACCGTCGCACCAGCCACCATATCAAGTAGTCGACCACGTTTTTCGGCACTTAAGCGGGCGCCTGAGATAGCATCCCCCATATTGAGCCGAGTAATCGCCACATTTGCCTCATCAGCCTGTCGCTGGTCGCTAAATGTCAGCAGCCCCTCAACGCTCTTGAGCAAATAGGTCGCCGAACTGCCATCTGGCCTGAGTATTGTCGACCGGTGTTCGGGCCATGCGTAGCGGCGCGTGCCATATGAATGCTGCGGCACTCCGAGGCGACGGGTGGCGTCCTGGAGGTCTTGCCACTGATCGGCTAATACCGGCTGTACACGAGCGTAATCATTGCAGATGGTGGCCACGGCAGGGTGGACAAACTGTACTATTTCACCCATTTTCTTATCTCGATTACATGCTAATGCGTTGCCCATATTTTACCCTCAAATTAATCCATTGTCAATGCACTCCCTATCTGTTATACTATAGGTAATGAGTTCGCAAAAAGTACCGATCGTCGCCATCGTAGGACGCGCCAACGTTGGCAAGTCTAGCTTGTTCAACGCGATTTTGGGCCGCCGCGAAGCGATCGTCGCACACGAAGCCGGTACCACCCGCGACAGTATCAGCGCCAAGGCGACCTGGAACGGCCAAGACTTTTGGCTGGTTGATACGGCCGGTATCAAAGATGCCGAAGACGATTTCGAGTTTACCATCCAGGAACAGATCCTGCAGGCCACCCAAAGCGCCGATGTCATCTGGGTTGTGGTCGAATCATTCGCAGCGATCACCGACGAAGACCGCCGCGTAGCCAAGATGGCGCTCAAGAGCCGCAAACCCGTCTTTTTGGTCATCAACAAGGTCGACAAAGCCAAGGGTTTTGACCTCGACGCCTTCGAACGCCTCGGCATCAAGCCCATCATTCACACCAGCACCACCCAGCACCGCGGCATTAGCGATTTGCTCGACAAACTCGTCGAAGAAATCCCCAAAGCCACGCTACCCGAAGATGACAACCGCTTGCGTGTTGCAATCTTGGGCCGCCCAAACGTCGGCAAGTCTGCGCTTTTTAACACACTTGCCCAAAAGCAGCAGGCTATTGTCGCCGACCGCGCCGGTACTACCCGCGACATCAACCGCGCCATTATCCGCGTGGAAGGCCGCACCATCGAGCTCATGGACACCGCCGGTATCCGCAGGCCAGGGAAAATTGGCGTGGGCATCGAGCACTTTAGCGTTATCCGCTCTCTGAGCGCCATCGAGCAAGCCGACGTCTGTCTCCTCCTGATGGACGTTAACGAGCTCAGCGTCGCGCTCGACCAAAAAATCGCTGGTATGGTCAAGGAAGCAGGCAAGGGGCTCATCCTGGTCGTAAGCAAATGGGATGCCGTCGAAGGCCGGGACGCCTTTACACGCGACGCACTTGCCCCGCAAATCTCCCAAACCTACGACTTTGTGCCTTGGGCGCCCCTCATCTTTACCAGCAGTGTCACCGGCCAAAACGTCACCAAGATCTTTGATCTAGCACTAGACATCGACAGCCGCCGCAAACAGCGCTTCAGCACATCTGAGCTCAACCGCTGGCTTCGCGAAATGGTCGACAAGCACCCGCCAGCCGGCCTCAAAAACCGTGCGCCCAAGCTCAACTACATGACCCAAGAAGACGACAACCCAATCCCAGCCTTCAAAGTCTTCGGCAGTGCTACCAAATTCCTGCACTGGAGCTACAAACGCTACCTAGAGCGCAACCTGCGCGAACGCTACCACTACGAAGGCACACCAATCCAACTGTGGTTCATCGAGAAGCACGAAACCCACAAACACGGCAACAGCCCCACCAAAGAGCCACGCAAACTCGGCCTGCGCCCAGACAAAGACCTGCGCAAATACTAACCCCCCAGGCTCTACACCGCACAGCATATCCACACCTTGTTGCACGTAAGCCCCAAAATACTTGCATACTCGTATTCCTACCCGTATAGTTTTAATCATTAGCACTATTAGAAAGGGTACACATGAAATCAGTACATAAGGAATCTGGGTTTGCACATATGATGATGATTGTTATTGCAGCCGTTGTCGCCGTTGGCGTCATTGGCGCGGTGACGGTCAGCCGCATCCACGCATCAACCTGCGCAGGTGGCCAAGTTAGTCGCGGCAGCTCAGGAAGCTGTGTGAAAGACCTGCAAATCATGCTTAACTATCGATTGCCCGACCAACTGAGCGTCGACGGTAGGTTTGGCCCAGACACGCAAAAAAAGGTAAAGGAATTCCAGAGTGAAGCACCTGGTTCTATCACTCCAGACGGAATCGCCGGGAAGAACACCTGGAGAAAACTCTGCTCAGCAACGTTCTACAACAGCGGAGGCAAGACCTCAATTGGACTGTTTAGGAGCACTGCCCACGCGGCAGGCTGCCCAGGCTACTAAGCGTCTTACATTAATTACAACAGGGAGCGAGCAATCGCTCTCTGTTTATTTTGGTAGCATGGACACCGGTACAGTATAATCAAACAACATGGGACTATTCCAAAACCGTCCGCAGGTGGGCGAGACGATCCAATACTATACCTTAGACCAAAACAAGACCGTGCTGGTCGTTGGCCTTGGCAACCCCGGCAAAGAGTACGACGGCACACGTCACAACATCGGCTTCGCATGCCTCGACGCCTTTGCCACGGCCAGTGGCTTTGACCCATGGATCGAAAAAAAAGATCTTAAATGCCTCGTTACCCAGGCCACACTCGGCGACACACGCGTGTATGCCATTAAGCCCAATACCTTCATGAACTTGAGCGGTGACGCCGTCCAGGCCGTGGCACATTTTTACAAAATTCCCGCCGACAAAATCGTCATCGTGCACGACGAACTCGATATCCCATTCGGCCAAATTCGCCTGCGCATGGGCGGCAGCAGCGCAGGGCACAACGGCCTCAAGTCGATCATTTCACAGGTTGGCGAAGGCGTTGGCCGGGTACGCATCGGCATTGGGCCAAAAGAGCCAGAACAGATGGATAGCGCCGACTTTGTGCTTGGCAAATTCAGCACAGAGCAGCAAAAAGACCTCAAAAACCTCACCAGAGAAGCCAGCGCCATCCTCAGCGAATACGCCTACAGCGGTGGCCAGCTCAATGCCGAAACACGCAATTTTATCATCTAACTATCGGGAGAACTTATGCCCGCTGTAGCGAATGACATCATCGCCAAAACCCAGGCCCACGTCGAAGAAATATTTAAGTCTGCAGACGGCGCTCATGATTTCTGGCATATCCAGCGGGTTTATGTCTTGGCAAAACGAATTGGCGCTCACGAAACCGGCGTCGACATGCTCACGGTTGAGCTTGCCGCACTCTTGCACGACATCGCCGACTACAAGATGGGCGTGACCGACGAAGAAGCCGCCCTACAAGTCACCCAGGACTGGCTCATAGCCAATGGCCTAGACGAATCTCACGCACAGGCCGTTGCCAACGTCGTCCGCGTTATTGGCTTCCGCGGCGGCAAAGGCAAACCAATAACCACCAAAGAAGGCCAAATCGTCAGCGACGCCGACCAACTAGATAGCATTGGAGCCATTGGCATTGCGCGCACCTTCGCCTACGGTGGTGCCAAGGGCAGGGTACTATACGACCCAGAACGCCCACCAGAGACCTACGACAGCGTCGAAGCTTACAAAAAGAATACCTCGCCGAGCATCAACCACTTCCACGAAAAACTTTTGCTCCTAAAAGACCGCCTCTACACAGAGACGGCCAAACAGATCGCCAAGCACCGCCACGAGTACATGGAGCAGTTCCTGGAAGAATTCCACGCCGAATGGGGTGGCAGGCGCTAACTGGCAACTGCCATTTCACCTAATCCGCTGTAAAGGTCACCATATGCCGCAATCAGCTCATAGCCCTTTGAGCCTGGTTCGCGCTGGGCAGCAACGACTATAGCCACTGCCTCCTCGTCAGCTCTTTCCAGATAGCGCCAGGTGGTAGTTGGTTGTCGCAAAGCACCCCACACGGTATTGCACAGGTTCCGGGCTGGGTCGACTAGCACCGTGCCGAGCATACGGAAGCGTTCTGGTAGATTCGGGGCGTCCGCGTACTCTAACCACTTATGGCCTGCACCCAGGGAAGGGTCAGTGCGGTGGCGACGCTCATTGCCATTTAGTCGCAAACCTATCGTGTCAGGGACCAAACCTTCAGCGCGAAACCGTTCGGCGAGATAGGCAGCGGCGGCCGCCGAATGGGGGCATTCAGCGACAAGATCGGGCAACACATCTGGAGCAGGGCGTAGGTAGACGCTGAGGTCAACGATGCCACCGGCCGGTGGCCGCACGTCGGCAACGGCGCTCGCGCTAGGGTAGGGCGGGAACACCACATGATTGCGGACCGTGTCCACAATGGCGCGAGGTACACACGCCCGGTGCACCAGCCCACTGGTGGCAGCTGCGGCACGTGCCGTTCGCCACAAAAACTCGTATGCTTCAGGCTCCACCGAAGGGTCAATGCTCAAGAGTTCACTTCCGGGCATCTCGTGGTACAATAGGCCGCCGGTTACCGGGCCGCCGTCATATATAACGGGGTAACCTTGGTCGAATGGATACTCAGTAGTGCCGAGCGCAGCCGCTCGTGCCGCATTCATGTTATACGGCCACGCACTATAAAAATCAGGTGTCGCGAAATTGATCATTTTGAGTACAACTCTGTTATACAAAAAATGACCGGCGAGAGGGGGTGGGCACCGCTCGCCGGTCAATTTTCGGAGACAATCTTTGCAGATTATCTCCAACACCCTTCAACCCACCCCAGCGAAGCATCGCGCGCTAAAACTCCATAAAGCGGCGTGCCGGTCCGAAGACCATCTTTTGGGACTCGCTAGCCCACTAAGGGCCTCTGTGATTTGCAATAAATTACAGGGGTTGCTGTGCAGCTGGACGAATCCAGCCCACTGCCAGTTAAAGGGGTTAGTTTGTTTTAGAACGCATGTATGCGCGCGATAAATCGCTTGCAAGCGCCGTTGAGATAAAGTGGAGGGTAACAACTTGATCAAGGTGGCACGTTCTAAAACAATCTAACAAATTGTTAGAATGGGGGATATAAGGTGCGTAAACGCTATAAAACGCTTACAAGACACGATTCTAGCATCTTATTATGCTTGTGTCAACACTTTTCGCAGGTTTTTGTATGAAAGTCAAAGAAATTACACTATCTACATCTGATGTTCCGAAAAAACTAAGGAACATACCCGACCCTCCAAAGTATCTTTATATACAGGGTTCTGATGTTAATGAGCTGCTTGCGCGGCCCTGCGTAGCAATTGTGGGAAGCCGCAAGGTGAGCGCTTATGGAAGAGCGGTGACCATTGCGCTAGCGGGAGAGTTAGCAAGAGCAGGTGTTGTTATAATATCAGGTTTAGCGCTTGGTGTCGATAGCATCGCCCACCGAGCCGCCCTAGACGCTGGCGGGCTGACCATTGCCGTGTTGCCAGGCGGGTTGGACAATATCTATCCAGGCACCCACCGGGGTTTGGCGCGGCAGATCGTCGAGCAGGGCGGGGCACTCGTCAGCGAGCATCCCCCTGGTTCTCGGATCTATGCCTCGAGTTTTCTGGCGCGCAACCGCCTGGTATCCGGCATAAGCGACGCTGTGGTCGTTATAGAGGCCGCACAGCGCAGCGGAACGCTCAGTACGGCCACTTTTGCGCTGGAGCAGGGAAAAGAGCTCCTAGCGGTCCCAGGGAACATCACCAGCCCCACGAGCGCCGGCACCAACAACCTCATCAAGACCGGGGCTTCGCCCGTAACGTCAGCGGATGACATTTTTCACGTGCTCGGCATCGCGCCATCCCAAACAGGTAAGCGCGTGCCAAGCAGCAGCGACCCCAACGAACAAACCCTGCTGGACCTGCTTATTTCCGGTATCAGCGACGGTGCCACGCTGCTCAATAACAGCAAGCTAGAAGTAAGCACGTTCAACCAAAGCCTGACCATGCTGGAGATCCGCGGCCAAATCCGTGCTTTGGGCAATAACCATTGGGGGCTACAATAGCAGTATGATGAGCCCAAAACTGTTTATTTACCTCGGCGTGTTTGTCGGTTCGACTTTGGGCGGCTGGCTGGGCGCCTTAGCCTCACACAACAACTGGCTGAGCTGGCAAAGCTTGCTGGCCAGCGCCGTAGGTGCGTTTGTAGGTATCTGGGTCGGTATAAAAGTCGGGCAATCTATATAACTGCAATATAAAAGAACGGCTCGTTTCCGAGCCGTTCTTTTAATTGGGTACGCTACAGCTAGGCTGTTCGCAGCACCTGACCACCGAGAGCAGGAGCAACCACCATACTAACTCGTTGATGGCGCTGTTCGTATGCGTGGCGTGCGTCTGCGGCGTCGCGGGCAGCGAGCTCGTGGGGTGTGATGCCTAGGTTGAGAGCTCTTTGCTCTACGACATCAGCAGCGATTGGGCCACTAGGTTGGCGTACCGCTTCTTGTCCTGCGAAGCCAAATGGAAATGGTCCGCCTTCTACAGGTAAACTCATACTATTATTTCTCCTTCGTTAGTTTTGGTACAAAACGCCAAAATGAAAAACCGCCCCGTTTTTCCTGGTAGCGGCTGTCTATTCAGCGTCTTGCCCGTGCTTTTATTAGTTAATTTGGTGTGATATAGATCACATCTGTATATGGTTTACTCCTTTAGACTTAACGCGTCAAGACTTTTTTCATAATTTTTTATAAAACATTTGGTTTATCGAGAAGACTTGCGTATTATGAGCCCTTACATATAAGATACACGGATAAGCATTAGCAACACATGAGCAAAAACTTAGTTATCGTAGAGAGCCCCGCAAAGGCCAAAACCATCGAGAAATACTTGGGAAAGGATTTCCAGGTGCTTTCCAGCGTGGGGCACATTCGTAGCATCGTCAAAAAAACCAAAGATGGCACGCCACCAATCGACGTGGCCAAGGGGTTCGAAACTCAGTACGAGGTCGACCCTGAAAAACGAAAGATCATTGCCGAGCTCAAAAGAGCCGTCAAAGCCAGCGACGACGTTTGGCTGGCAACAGATGAAGACCGCGAAGGGGAGGCGATTGCCTGGCATTTGTGCGAAGTGCTCAAACTCGACCCCTTAAAAACCAAGCGTATTGTTTTCCACGAAATTACCAAGAGCGCCATCGAAGAAGCCGTCAAAAGTCCGCGCACGGTGGACATGAGCCTGGTGCAGGCGCAGCAAGCCCGCCAAATCCTCGACCGCTTAGTAGGTTTTGAGCTGTCGCCAGTTGTCTGGCAAAAAGTGCCTGGTGGCAAGAGTGCCGGCCGCGTACAGTCGCCAGCCGTGCGATTGCTCGTCGAGCGGGAGCGCGAGATTGACGCCTTCGAAGGCTCGTTTACCTTTAAGGTCGTCGCCGAATTTACCGTGCCATCCGCCAAAGATCAGATCATGAAGGCAGAGTTACCACAACGCTTTAAAACAGAGGCCGAGGCTCAAGCCTTCCTCGAGAGCCTACTCGGTGCCACCTTCACGGTCAGCGACGTTACCACCAGCCCCAGCACGCGCAATCCAGGCGCGCCATTTACCACCAGCACCTTGCAGCAAGACGCCAACAGCCGCCTCGGTTTTGGCGCCAAAGCCACCATGTCCAGCGCCCAAAAGCTATACCAAGAGGGTAAAATCACCTACATGCGTACCGACTCAGTCAACCTGAGCGGGCAGGCGATTGCTGCCGCAGCCGACTACATTACGTCGGCCTTCGGCCCAGAGTACCACCAGGTGCGCACCTTCAAGACCAAAAGCGCCAACGCCCAAGAAGCCCACGAAGCCATCCGCCCCACCAACATGGCCCTAGAGCGGGGGAGCGACAACGAATACGACCAAAAACTATATAACCTGATCCGCAGCCGCACTCTGGCCAGCCAGATGGCGCCAGCTAAGCTGGAAAAAACCGTGATCACGATTACGATCTCGTCTAACAAGCAAGCATTTGAAGCGCACTTTGAAGCTAAGGGCGAAGTGATCATCTTCGACGGTTTCCTGCGTGTCTACGGCGCCAGCACCAAAGACTCCGACATCCTACCGGCCGTCAGCAGTGGCGACAGCCTGGCCCTGCAAGACGCCAACGCCCGCCAGACTTTTACCCGTCCACCAGCCCGTTACAGCGAAGGTAGCTTGGTCAAAAAGCTCGAAGAACTCGGTATTGGCCGCCCAAGCACCTATGCCACCATTATTAACACCGTCCAAGTCCGCGGCTACGCTGTCAAGGGCGAAGGCGAGGGAACACCGCGCGATGTCATTGTGCTCGATCTCAAGCCTGCCGCAGGCGCCGTCGCCCAAGTAACCCGCGAAGTCGTCCAGGAAAAAACCGGCTCCGACCGGGGCAAACTCGTGCCCACGCCAGCCGGGCAGGTAGTGAGTGACTTCCTTACCAACCACTTCGACCAAATCGTAGATTACGGCTTTACTGCCGACGTCGAAAAGGACTTCGACGAAATTGCCGATGGCAAAAAACCGCGCAACAAGATGCTCGAAGAGTTCTACAAGCCCTTCCACAAGCTTATCGAAGAATCTGGTGGCATCGACCGCAGCTCGGTAGCACAAGCGCGCGAGATTGGTATTGATCCCAAAACCCAGAAGCCAATCCTGGCGCGTTTTGGCCGCTACGGCCCCATGCTGCAGCTCGGCAGCGCCGAAGACAAAGAAAACAAGCCCCAATTCGCCCCCATGCCCGACGGCGCCAAAATCGAGACCGTCACGCTCGAACAAGCCCTAGAGATGTTTAAATTACCGCGCACCGTGGGTACAACTCTCGACGGTAAAGAGATCAAAGCCAACGTCGGCCGCTTTGGCCCATACATCCAGATCGATAAAACCTTCGTCTCCATCAAGCCGCTCGACCCCAAAACGATCACCGAAGTTGAGGCTCGCGAACTGTACGTCGCCAAACTCGAAAAGGACGCCGCCAAAAACATCAACGAATTCCCCGGTGGTATTAAGGTGTTAAACGGCCAGTACGGCCCCTACATTACCGACGGCAAAAAGAACGCCAAGATCCCCAAAGACACCGATCCAGCCAAACTGACCGAAGAAGAATGCAAAAAATTGCTTGCTGAAGCGCCCGCCAAGGGCAAAGGGCGCCGTTTCCCAAGTCGCAAACGCTCATAGGCTCTAAAATGATTCTAAAACAGCCTCGAGATCACTTGCAGAGCCAAACAGTACAGTTGAATGTTTTGGCCAATTAGTTTATAACTCCACGAATGAATGTTTTCGCGCCACTCACGTCCGACGTAGCCCGTCTCGATTTTGCCAACTGGCAAAACGCCGGCCACGCAACCATCGCTCATGCGGTCGAGAATGGAATCATCTCAGCTCCAAAGGATATTGTGGCATTTGGGAGCTGGGCATTCGCCAAACATGGGCTCGACACTTTGATGCTCAAGGTACACGGCGACAAACTACGGGATGTCGATGCTTTCATGCGGGAAGACCCCGAGGCAGTACTCAATGGGCCTTTTCACGCCAGATCATATCAACCGGCAGCTAGACCAGTTGAACCCTGGGAAAAATACCGAGCCCTACCTCTACCTCCTTTATCGCTAACCGCCGGCCGAGCGACCGCCATGATAGTACGCAACTGCTTCAGACCCAGCACCTACGATACACTTATGCAGAACTTGGAAACAATCGACGGGGTAGCGGTCGTCGCGGCACCTGTTTTAGCAAGGAGCAAAGCTCTCAGCCGGCGCAGCAGCGACCAACTTGGCTTAGTGAAAGCCGGCTTCATAGCTGCAGAGACCAGCCATCCCGTAGCCAATAACCCACTCTGGCAATGGTCGGTAGGGTATGCAGCACTTGAGCTAGCCCGCAGGCGATGGATCTTGCCCAGCCATGATTGGATGGCAAAATTAATAGAGCTTGATTTTGCGCCTCTTCGTTTGCCCGACATAGAATCAGCCACGCTCGCCAATACAGAAGTGTGGAAGTTCTAAAGCTAAAATAGAAAAACTTTTCCACAAGTTTGTATCTATAGCAAGTTGTTTTCTAGTGATATTTCCAC
>CAZDTZ010000028.1:0-15637 GCA_964508535.1 uncultured Candidatus Saccharibacteria bacterium | reverse complement strand
TGCGAATAATGTATACCACCAGCACCTGAGTGATGATTGACTCCAGGAACCAACCGGCTTGGAAAATTCCTTGGTCGGCGTGGAAGAGCAGCATCAGCAACCCGAAGGTGATGAGATCGAAGCATGAGCTGAGGATGCCGTACGACCACATAAAGCGTTTAATCTCTTTGATACGCAGCCTGCGTGGTTGCATGATTTCGGATTCGTCAACGTTGTCGAGCGGGATAGCAAACTGAGACGTGTCGTACAACAAGTTGTTCAGTAAGATTTGTGAAGCTAACATTGGCAAGAATGGCAGGAATAAACTAGCAGCGGCCATCGAAAACATATTGCCAAAGTTGCTGCTGAGGCTCATGCGCAGGTATTTCATGGTATTCGCAAATGTGCGTCGCCCTTCAACAATGCCATTGGTCAGCTCGCGCAGGCTTTTGCGCAGCAAGATGAAGTCGGCAGCATCTTTGGCGACATCAACCGCATTATTGACACTCACGCCCACATCCGCGGCGCGTAAACTTGGCGCGTCATTGATACCGTCGCCCATGTAGCCGATAACATGTCCGTTTGCTTGTAACGCCTGGATGATCTGCATCTTTTGCTCGGGGTTTACCCGGGCGAAAATGTTAGTGGTCTCAACCACTGTTGCCAGCTCCCGAGTGCTGAGTTTGGCCATTTCGTCACCGCTGAGGACGCCAGTGACTGGCAGGGAAATATCTTTGGCGATTTTTTCGGTTACATAGGCGTTGTCGCCGGTGATTATCTTGATGCCGATGCCCATGGTCTGTAGTTGTTTGAGCGTTTCGGTGACCGATTCTTTGGCTGGGTCGAGGAATGCCAAAAAGCCCTGGAACTGCAACCCAGATTCGTCGCTTGGTTCGTAATGCTTTTCGGTGTCGATTTCTTTGGTGGCAATAGCTAACACGCGGAAGCCGTCGCGGCTAAGGTCGTCGTAGGTTTTTTGGATGATGCCCCGGAAATGGTCGCTCAGATGTGCAGTAGTATCGTCGTAGCCGGTCGAGATTTTGAGCACTTCCTCTGGCGCGCCTTTGACAATCAGGAAGCGGCGCTTGTCTTCTAGATGGTGTACTACCACGGCTTCGCGCTTGCGCTCAAAGTCGAACGGAATTTCGTCGATCTTTTTGTAGGCACTGATATCAACGTGCTTGAAGGCTTGCACGGCAGTGTCCAGTGGGTTTTGGAAGCCGGTAGAGAATAAGCTAGCAAGATAGCCAAATAGCAATACTCGTTCCGACTGCACGCTTTTGCCGTCCACGTATTTAATAAGCGCGATCTTGTCTTCGGTAAGCGTGCCGGTTTTGTCGGTGCAGAGTACATCCATGCTGCCAAAGTTTTGGATCGCCGATAGTTGCTTGACGATCACACCTTCTTTGGCCATGCGTAGCGAGCCTTTGGTCAAATTAAGCGCGATGATGAGCGGCAGCAATTCTGGTGTGAGCCCCACGGCGAGCGCCAGGCTAAATAGTACTGACTCCAAAATATTGCGGTGAAAGAGCACGTTGACCAAAAACACAAAAACCACCAAAAATGAGGTGATTTTGACGATCAGCAGGCTAAAGTCCTTGATTTCGCGTTCAAATTCGGTGGTGCGCCGCGTCGACTGTAGCGCCGCAGCAATGTGGCCAAACTTGGTAGAGTGGCCGATGTGCGTGACGCGCATTTTGCCCTCACCACTAATGACGCCACTGCCCATGTACACTTCGCCACCCAGGTTCTTTTGTTGCGGGAAAGACTCACCAGTTAAGGCTGACTCGTTAGTGAACAAGTCTTTGCCGTCGATAATTTCGCCGTCGGCTGGGATAATCTTGCCGGCGCTCAGCAGCACGATATCGCCTGGTACCAAATCGCTCACCGCCACTAGTACCTCGTGGTGATCACGAATGACTTGCGCCCGGACTCGAACCTTGTCTTTGAGTGCTTCGGCAGCCTGCTCCGAGCGATAGGTGTTGATGAAGTCGATGCCCACGCTCAGTAAAATAATGGTGGAGATGATAAAGAAGCTGGCTTTGTCTCCAAAAAACAACGACAAGGTTGCCGCCAAGAGCAGGATGACCACCAGAGGATTTTTAAATCGCGCCAAAAAGGCCAATACTGCTCGGCTGCGGTGAGGCGGCTCGAAGACATTTAAGCCATACTGCTGCTGCAATTGTTTGACCCGTGTTGAGGATAGGCCCGAGGAGAGTCCGTTCGTATTATCCATACCGCTTATTGTAGCAAGTTTCAATCGACGCGGGTGATTGTGCCGTGCAATCGCAAGGCGTGGCCACTTTGGTCGCGCTCGATAACGGCGTGGTCGCGCACCAGCACGTATCGATTATCCCGGCCAGAAAAGTGGTATTCGGTTGTCCAGTCTAAGACTTTTGGTTCAAAAAGCTTATCAATCGCTTCATTGAGCTGCATGGCGTCGTCCGCCAAGATGTGCGCAGCCCACCATTCGACGGTGTTTGCGGGCTCGCTCCGGTCGTAGCCGTATGTGGTGTACAACGCATCGCCCCAGGTGAGCACGCCGCTGTCGAGTTCTAGTTGATAGGTTAAGGGAGCAGTGTCGATGACCATATATGTATGATACCAGACCAAGCGGTATGCTCTGGACTGTATGCATAAACGGTTTTACAATAAGGGCATATGGCAAACCGCGTATTTATGAATCCAGATGGCATCATCGAAATTATTGTTGACGGCGACCAAACGGTCGAGTCGGTTGAGGCGATGGGGCGCATGGCAGAGCGTTTTTCGGTCGAACAGCGTAAGCTTGGCAAACAAAGCCTGGTGCTGGACAATCTGTTGCAGATTGGCGTGGTGAAAGCTGATGCCCGTAAAGCGGTCGTGCGGCTCAGCGAGCAAGTCGACTACGACCGTCTGGCGATGTTGGGCAAAGGCGGCGTGATGCGCTTCAGCACCAATCTTATGTTGCGTGCTAGCGGCCGTGGTTATCGCATTCAGTATTTCGACAACCGCGAGGAAGCCATAGCTTGGCTAAAAGCCTTTAAACGCGAACAATAGTTCTTGTATGCAAGCCGCCAACTGCGCGCTACAATATGATTATGTTTATAAATGCACCCATTGGGCCCGCGCAGAAAATCCAGTATGCGTCCCTGGCTCTGCGAGTCGGGCTGGCCTTCGTCTTTTTATATGCCGCAATCTCGGCGTTTCGTACGCCCGCTGCTTGGTTGGGGTATATTCCGAGCATTATTGCCGATCGCATTGACCCCCAAAGTGTTTTGTATGTGATGGCGGCTATGCAGACACTATTAGCTATTTGGTTGTTGTGGGGCAAGTGGCTGTGCTACTCAGGCGCGGCGGCTGTTTTACTGCTGGGAGGTATTGTAGTTTCGAACATGGCGTCATTGACGATTACGTTCCGGGACGTTGGATTGTTATTCGCTGCGGCCGCCGTTACTGTTCTTGGCTGGGCGGAAACGCCTGCTGGCAAAAAATGACTACTCTGCAAGCTGTGTAACGCCAGCAGCCCGCAAATCTTTCTGGAGTTGTGCGGCAGACACAAACTGGATGCTATGGATGCCGAGTTTTTGCGCGGCAGTTACATGGCCGATATTGTCGTCAATGAATATTGTTTCAGACGGCTCAACGCCTAAGCGCGACAGCATCAATGTAAATATCTGTGGATCTGGCTTGACCATCTGCACTTCGCTGGAGATTATAATCTCGTCAAAATAACGTTCTAAGTCGTGCTTTGTTAACAAGCCGCGAAGAAATACGGACGGCGCGTTAGAAAGCAAGGCAATCTTGTAGTGTTTGCGCAATTCTTCTGCGATGGCTAAAACGTCGTGGTGCACTTTGGCACCGCTGTCGATCTCTTCAGAGGTGATGGGCCGGCCCTGAAGCTCGCTGAGCCGTTCAAAAAACCGTTGTACTGTCTCGTTGCCAAGATCCTGCTGGACTGCAGCGTCGGCGTATTCGCCTTCGCGGGCAAGGTTATGCGCTTTGAGCCAGGTATTGTATGCGTCGGTGCGGATGACGTCAAAGAAGTCGAAGATGATTGCTTTAATCACAGATTTTAGTATAGCAAATGCATTAGTGCAAGATGGCGTAATGGCGCTCGATGGTGTGCTCATCAAGCCGTTTGGACTCGATTAGTTTGAGTTTGAGCGGGACTTCGTGTTTGCCAAATAGCCGGACGCCAACGCCAAGCTCTACAGGCTCGATGTCCAGGATCATTTCATCGATGACGCCCAGTTTTGCCAGGCGGCCGTTCAATTCTCCGCCGCCGATAATGCCAATTTTGTCATTCCCAGTAAGGTGTGGCATGTCGTCCTTCGACTTGATGCTGATCGTGGGGAAACTGCCGGTTTCGGCACTTACTGGGTCGTCGGTAACGACCATATATTCCGGGCCGGTAACAAATTCGTCTTTGGGCATGAGCTCAAAGGTTTTGCGTCCAACCAAAATAATGTCGCAACTGGCGACAAAGTCCTGATAACTTTGCCAAGAAGCATCCGAAACCCACGAGGCTTCATCGTCGACACTGGCGATAAAACCGTCTGCAGAAACGGCCATGAAGAGGACTGTTTTAGGCATGGTATCTATCATATCAAAAACTGGGCTGCGCGCCGAGAGGGGACTACTTGGCTGGCTTGGCTTTGCCTGGCAGAATTCCGGCAAGTTTTGCGATGCGCGCATAGTAAGCGTACGAAGAGTTGAGTTGCCCGAGGTTTTTGAGGCGATGGTACCTAATGAGCTGTTGCAGCTGCCGTGGCGGCAACAACGCAACGCCGGCAACTTCGGTTTTTTGGAGTGTCATCTGGGGCTTTCGCTCCGGTACGGCGGCGTGGTAGGTGTAAATGAAGCAGTTGCTGTGGCGTTTGTAGCGCGGATGGTAGCTGCTCCATTTTCGGATTTCGAGCAGGCGTAGCCCGTCAATGGGCATGTTGAGGCCGACCTCTTCTTTGATTTCGCGGATCATGGCCTGCGTCGGCGTCTCTCCGGCGTCAACATGTCCGCCCAGGCTGATGTCGATACGACTTGGCGCAAAGATAATATGCCGTGCCCGTTTTTGCACTAGCGTGTGGTTATCTGGCGTGGTGACCAGCGCGTGGCAGCCGCGGTGCCAGAGGCCTTTTTGGTTGGTAATGGTTACCGGCAGCCTAAAACCAAGCGGCTGGTTCATCTCGTCGACAATATCAACCCAGTCTCCGCGCGTTACGTCTCGTATGAGCTGGTTGACTCGGCTTTTAATATGCGTAAAGGTACGCTTGCGCTTTTGCCCAAGCGGCAATTTTTTGCGCCAATCTTGGCGATCTTTGATATCCCACACTAGCGTTTTGTGCGGGTTAAAGTCGTAGCGTGCGGCAGCGTCACGGTACACATCCGGGCTCATAAACACTATGATGTCGTTATCACGCAGATGCCCTGCAGTTGTTTGCATTCGTGTTGAACTAAAGAAATCGTCGAGTTTATTTTGGTGTCCAGTTATTTTTGCCCAAGGCGACAGGTAATCATCGGCAAATTTTTTGTTTGGGTTTACGCCGCTGGAAGATATTTCCCAACCCGGTACAGAAAGCGATTTGGCATATGCCTCTGCCAATCTACTCCGAAATGCATTCCCCTGGCAGACAAAATGGACGCGTACAGTCATGGCCTAATCATAGCAAATAAACGGGCAACAAAGACACTAAGCATCTTTGGACATGAGTGTCGATAACTTTGTCGCGGTGTTGTAGTTGCGGACGGTCATCTTTTTATACATCGGGCTGGAAACGAGTTTGCTGCTGCTGGTTTGGCCAAATTTTTGGAAGGACATACTCTGGTACAGTACCCCTTCGCCCGGCTCAATAGCCTCTATGCCGGGTTTTAGGGTGCCGATTGCCGACCGCACATCTTGCATGTCATAGGGCTTAATCATCGCCAGTACATTGTGTTTCCAGGTGGTGTCCACACCCCACCATTTGGGTGCGGTGGCAATAATATGCTGCCATTCGCTCGCACGAAACACTGCAACGCCAACACTTAGCTTAAAGTTTTTTTCTATTGTTGTGGCGATCAGCGACGCTAATTTGTCGGTGTCGGTAGTATCTGCAGAGAAGATAACATTGCCGCTCTGGATGTAGGTCCGCACATCAGTCAGGCCGGCAGCAGTCAACGCATCCACCAGGCTTGTCATCTTGAGTATGCTCTTGCCGCCGACGTTAACTCCTCGTAAAAGTGCCAAATATGTATGCATACCCTAATGATAACAGGTGTATGTGCTGCCTCAGCCTGTGCGTGATAAGATTAAGAGATGAGAGGACTACTGACGCTGCTCGCTGGTGCATTCGCATTGGGCGGGTACATACCATATGCCTTCGACATCATCAAAGGCCGGGCCCGACCGGCCCGCTCTGCGCGCGTGATGTTCTTGTTCCTGTTGCTGGTCACTATTCTGCAACAATTGTCGGTGCACAGCGGTTCGCTCATTGCTTTTACGCTGAGCGAACTTATAGGTTCGGTCGCGGTTTTGTTGCTGGCTTTGAAGCATGGCGTCGGTGGCCTATCACGGCTCGACCTCGCTTGTTACATTCTGCTGGTTGTCGACATCGTGGTGTGGTTAGTAACCGGCAACGCACTGCTCGCCTTGCATCTCACCGTGTTGGCCGACCTCATTGCCTTTACGCCAACACTCGTAAAAACGTGGCGTACACCAAAGAGCGAGACGGCACTCTTTTTTGTGACCGGCATTATCGCGCCGACACTCAATATCGCGGCAACTGGCCGTTACAGCTACGCTGTGCTGCTATTTCCAATATACCTAGCACTCGCCAATCTCGTTGAAACACTGCTCATCGTGGTTCGCGGCCGACATAACCCGCTCGCCACTGCCGAGCCAACCGAACCAGTTATCTAATTATCGAGCCAAATGGCGCAGTCGTCTTGCGCAGACATACTGCTTATGGTACGGTACATACTGATGCATATATATGAGGACTCCGATGCGTGTTAGCAAAAGAGTGCTCGTTATATGGAACAGCCCTTCGGGGCTGTTTTTTTATGCAGAAAATTAAATCTAACAGGAGGATACAAAATGGTAAACAACTACAAAGGGGTGGAGGACAGCGTCGCGTTTAGCGAGGTGGTCAACAAGCTGCGCAATTTTTGCCTAGACAAAAGCTTCTGCGAAGTCAGCACCCAGGATCGGCTCAGCATATTGGCCGCCTGCGAAGACCCAGAAACCGTGGCGACCTACAACTATATGGGCGAGGTTTGGCCGTTGCCCCAAACCGGCCAAATGTGGTTGGAATATGAATTGCTTACCAAGCCGGACTTGCCCGGCGTTTTCTGTGTGAGCACCAGCTACCGCAACGAGCAGCATCCAGTGCCGGGTCGCCACAAACTCATATTTCCGATGTTCGAATTCGAACTCAAAGGCACGACCAAGGACCTGGAAAAGTTCGAAACAGAGCTGCTGGAGCATCTGGGGTTCGGCAGCAGGGAGGCATACCACTACAAAAAGTACGACGAGCTCAAGAAATATTACAAAACACGCGAACTCACCCACAAAGACGAGAACAACATGGAGCATGATTTTGGCGCAGTCGTGTTCTGCAAAGACTTCCCGAGCTACACCTCACCATTCTGGAACATGAAGAAGAAAGGCGCAACGCACACCTCAAAGATCGATGTGATCCTGCACGGCAACGAAACCATCGGCAGCGCCGAACGCAGCTCTAATGTCGCCGAAATGACCAGCGAATTTTACACAATTAGCAGCGGTGGCTACGCCCGCAAACTCTTCGAGCTTTTTGGCAAAGACCGGGTGGAAAGAGAACTGAACGACTTCTTGGCGCTCAAATTCTTCCCCCGCTGTGGCGCTGGGATTGGCCTCACGCGCCTGATTGACGCGGTGCAAAAACACGCCGTCACGGCCTAACTGGCAGCGGCTAACGCTCGTCGAATGAGTAGTGGGCGTCCTGGTATTCGGCGATAAAGGCTGTCACCTCTTTGGCAAAGTCTTCACCGCGCAAGCCACGCTGCAAAAAATCGGCAATTTGTTCCATCTCGGCCTCTTTCATACCGCGACGAGTGATCTCTTGGGTGCCAAGGCGGATAAAGTAGCCCTCGTGGAAGACGTCAGGGCTGTCGAAGTTGACGTTGATGCTATTGCGGTATAGTTTGCGCCACAACTCTTTGTAATCACCAATCTTTTCAGTCATAAGATGTACCTGATGGTTTTCGGAATAGCGACCAGTGTTGGCTTTGCGGATGTCGTATCCGCGCTTGGCTAACGCTTCACCCAGCGCGTTAGAGTTGGCGATTATCTGCGTAGCGAAGTCTTGCCCAAATTCCTTCATTTCGAGGATTGTGGTGGAAAGTGCGATCATTGATGCAGTGTGCGGGCTAGAGTACAAACCTCCGTTGATGATGTCGTTGGCTTTTTTGCCAAGCTCGGGGTCGCGAAACGCAATCATTCCTTTTTGTGGGCCAGGCAGTGTTTTGTGCGTGTTGGCGCAGACGACGTTGGCGCCTTCCTTGAGTGGGGACTGGAATTGCTGGCCCATGATCAAGCCCATGGTGTGGCTGGCATCGTAAATAATAATTGCGTCTTCGCCAAGGGCTTCCCTTACCTCGCGCAAGTTATGCGGGTTGAGATAATACGACACGTCCATGTAAAAGGCTTTGGCGCCAGATTCTTTGAAGGTTTTTGCAATGCCTTCGGCATCAAAAGACAAAGTGTCGAAGTTGTACGAAGTAGAAACGTGCTTGCGCCCAACCCGCGCCAAAATACCCCTGGTGGCGAAATGGCCGCCGTGGTCGTGATGGACGGTCATGACGGTGTCGCCTGGCTCTGTCGTCGAAAGAATGGCGCACATCATGGCATGTACACCAGATAGGCAGTACAAGTTTACCTCGGCTGCGCCAAGCATTTCTTTGGTTGCTTCCTCGGCTGCAGTAATCAGCTTTTCGACACCGGGCATGCCAAGGGTAGTAAATGGCCCAAGGTCGACCATACCATCATCGCCGCCGCCCATATAGTAGCGGTCAGCTAACAGTGAGCCTGCAAATGCCCGAGCTGTTTTGGACATAAACGGTTCATTTGACGTGAGGTGCAGGAAGGTTTTGTCTTTTTGTTCGTCGTCTCGGATTGCGGAATAAAGCTGTGTGATGTCCATAAGGTAGTATTGTATCAAATAAAAAGACCCCCTGAGAGGCCTTTTCTAAATGCGCACACTGCTGGTATCTAGCGAGGGATTTGCAGTTCCATGAGAAAATCTTCGTTAACAGGATCTGTGTCCACTACAACGAACCCAAATTTTTCGTACAGCCGCCGTGCCTTTTCAAAATATCCTGTCTCGAGCCGTATAGCACGGAACCCGGCTCCGGCAGCCCAGTCTACGGCTGTACCTACCAGTAATGAGCCAATTCCACGGCATTGGTGATCTGGCATCACTGCCAGGCGCTTGAGTCTGGCCTGCTTGTCTCCATCAATTTCGCCTTCGTTTTTTATGCCCACAAAACCAACGATGCTACTATCAACGTTATCAGTGGCGATAAAGAAATTACCACCGGGTTCTATGTAGTTTGGCCCAAGGTTTGTGAGGTCGGGCTGAGAATCCTCAATACCTCTCGTGAACTTGGCTTGCCCATTTCTTACCTGCCAGTGACGCAGCTCGAGATGTAAGGCCGCGACAGTAAGCATCGTAGCTTCGTTACCGTCAAACGGCGAAACGGTTATTCCTGACTCTCGCGTAGGGATCATAATATAAATTATAAAATATGATAGCGACTAAGTCAATTGCTCTACCAACTTCTCACCTATATTCATGGTCTTGATTCTTAGTAAGTTGCGACAGATTTAAATGTTGCGGCTATAGACTGCGGGGAGACAGTCTGCCAAGCAAGCTGGCATTCCTTGGTGGTGCTTGCGTACACCTGCAGCGTGCGCCCGTCGGCCAAATGTACGGTGGTGTATAGCGGCTGCTCTGGGCTGTAGGGGTTGGGCTTTGGTTCTATTTTCAGCCGGACCATGTCGGAACAGCTTTTGACGTGCGGCGTGTGGTCGGTCACGAGGGTGGACGAGAGCCGAGCTTCGCCCGTGCTGGTGCTCTGCGCTCCTGGATTATACGTGTACCGAATAGAGCTGGTCGTGGCGTTAAGCGGCAAGGTGAGGTTGAGCTCGGCCAAATAGAGGCGATTGGCCCCCGTGATTGGCGACAATGCCGTCTGCTGCATGGCGTTGTCTAACTCGTTGAGGGTCAGCTGGCTGGCAAAGCGGTCGTCGTTTATCTTATGATTTGCCCTGTTGAGCTGGCACCAAGAAATAACTTGGGCAACGGCCAGAAGAACTACAGCTGCTACCAGTATCTTTTTGAAAGTAAGCAATTTGCGCATTAGGGCACCCTTTAATTTACTAAGCGTTAGTATAGACCAATCATTCTAAGCCTAGAATAGTTAGAGCTTGCCGCGCTCGACCATTTCGATGTACGCCAATATACGTTTAGGACAAATTATGCCTAAATAACACAGCTTCGTCGGCAATCACGCATGCCGCAAAGACTAGGTCGGAAATTACGCCAAGCTTAACCCACAACACCAAAGCTGCTAGACCGTAGATTATCAGCTTGGAAAAGTAGTAGGCTGGCGCCTTGAATTTGTGTGCGGCCTTTGGCACCATGAAGAGGCCCCAAAAAGTTATGAGTATAGCCACGAGCGCAACGAAGAGCACGACGTGAGCCGTGGGTGAAAGTGGTGCCAGTAGGCCGAGACAGGAAAACGCCGTGAATGCCACCAGCTCTAAAAGAAACGCGAGCGCTAAAACTACATTCTTCACAGTTAAATCATAACAGAAAGATTTGGGTAGCGACCTAGCGGAACTCAGGCGAATCCGGTAGCAGTAGGCCCGGATAGAACGGCCAGCCTTCCGTGTTTGTCCAGAGCCCACCGTTGCTTGTTACGCGTGTGTTGTGCCAGGCTACAGCCAGTTCGGACAGTTCTGTTGTGTCTATGGTGACGCCGTGAGTGTTTTCTAAGGCGCTGGCTACAACCCCGACTGTTGCGAGTCCTCCAAGCATTGCACGCGAGTAATTGTCGCGTAAACTTTCAAGACGAGAGTGCTGAGAAGGACCGCCGTTTACGCTGGCATACGGAGTGGCGTACTCGCCCGATCCATTGACGCTTGTAGATCCGTCGCTCGATACACCAAAAGTGATTTTGGAATCTCCATAAACAGTGTTTGGATTAGTGCGTCGGAGCTGCACTCCTACTTGTTGGATCTGAGCACCCCTCCAGAGGCCTCTCCTGGGCAACCTAAATTCTTCCACCGTCGTCTCTTTGACGAAGAATTTGCCATCGCCAATCGGCGTTGGATTGTCGGGTGAGGGTATCACCGTAAAACTGCTGTCCGTAACAAGCCTATTTTTCCTGCGCGAGATATCCGGTCGATGCATCAACATGTCAAAAGCCTGATGTGCTGCACGCCCAATACATAGACGCGTAGCCCGTGCTTGCTCTTGGAGGCGTTGGTACTCATTGACTATCTCACCTGACACCTTTGTCATGTAACAAATAATACCATAATTAGCGCAAAACTACAAATTACAGCTATTGCCGATAACTACCGGCACAGGGTCTGTCCCCATCGCGTATCCGTCTCCAACAATATTATGACAATCCCGCGCATGCCGTATGTGTACAACAGTGAGCGTTGCGGCTACTAAGAGTACGGCCACCGCGATTGCCGCGATGATTTTTGTTTTGCGCGTAAACTTCTTCATATTTAAAACTATAACAAAATCTTAAGAAACAAGCTTGTACATGACCATTTCTTTGAGCTCAGGACCTTCTCCCGACCACGCCTTGTCAAACAAAGCACGCGACGCCTTTTTGTCCTTTTGGGCGGGTAGCCCAGGGTCATTAAATATGATGGAGTCTTCGTCGTATCCAACGATCAATATCCCGTGACCAAGATAGTCTTCGTCCATGTCTTCTAAGATCGCTGCATCTACTCCGCAATGGACCAAATAGCCTTCATCCAGCGCCTTCAAAATGTCCTCAATTTGAGGTACTTTTTTAACGACAAAATCAGACTCAGCCACCAAGTGAGCACGTCGTTCTTCTGCGGCAATATTCGTGTCATTGATTTCTGCTTCGGCTGCATCTTTTGACAGAATATCTCGCAAGTATTTTTTCGCATCCTGTGAAAACTTGAGGTAGTCAAAATTAGTAATATTGATGACCTCAAATCCCAGCTGTTTGAACCAGAGCATGCCTCCTATGGGCCAACTCCCTTTGTTGATCTCAAAACCTGTTTTTGCAGCAACTTCGTCCATCGTGTATGCATGCCGCGGCATAAAATGATCGAGAATCATAAGATAGACCGCTTGGGTGCAGTGGTCGCCATCGTCAGCATTTTCCCTTAGCTGAATGTCGTACTTCATGCCCGAGGTTTTCGTTTGAAGAGCTGCATTAACCTATCGAGCCTGGTGGATACTTTGTTCTGAACGTAGGGGTTGTGGTCGGGGGACGCGTCGCCATAATACTTTTGCAACAGAGAGATTTTTGCTTTTTTGAAGTGCCATTGTCCTGATCCTATGAAACTCGCAGGGAAGAGGCGCCACACGGTACTGCCAAGTACTATTCCTACTAACAAGGTTGCCGGTATGTAGTAACCAGAATAGCTAACCGAAAGCCGTTTTGCGTTAAGCGTAAGGCTTGTGGTTGTGGCAGACTTGTCGCTGAGATCTTTTTGGCCAAGGGTGAGGGCTTTTGATACATTGGCTTGTTTGTAGGTGGCAGTTACGGTGTGGGGACCGTAACCTAACGAAAACCGTGCTAAGCCCTTGCTGTTACTGGTGAGGGTGGTCCCGTCAACTGAAACTGCTGCTCCGGGAATCGTTTTCCCCTTAGCGTCTTTTACTGACACCTCGTACGGTATACCAAGAGTCTGGAACGAGTGATCGGTGTCGACCTGTTTATTGCCGCTCGCATCACTACTGGAGGCGCGGAAATGGAAGGTAGTCTTCGGTACCAAGAAAGAGGAGCTGAGCGTTATTTGGTGATGAGTGGTTTTTTCGCCCGAGCTAATCGTTAAGCCGTATGTAGCGTCCAGGCCGTAGTCGACAGCAGAGTCGGCCGGTTCGTTCGTATCCCAGGAAACGATGGCGCTGGTGATTTGTATGGTATTTGCCTTTAGATTCGAGATGACCGGCGGCGTGGTGTCGATGACCGGTGCGGGAGGTGGCGGTGCTGGTGCGGCAAATTGGATAGTTGCACCGCTTAAAGACGGCGAAAGCGAGGAGCCACTATTTACTAAAGCGCTACCGTTGCCAAAGCTAATGCTGCCCGAGCCACTCTTAACCGCGGCTCGAAATGAAATGGTTGCCACCAACTTATCACCGCTTGCGGTGCTGAGGGTGCCTCGTCCAATATGGATAGACCCACTGCCTCCGGTTGACTCAGCCTGGATCTCAAAAGCTGACCCCACATATGAAGTGCTCAGGTAGGTTAGCTTATCTGTTGGGTAGGTTAGGTTGGCCTGTACCGCATTGGCCCCGCTGGTAGTAACGCGGACAGCGATAGAGAAAGTACTGCCTTGGGTGACACTTTTACTGCTTGGCGAAAGGTATACGCTTTCTCCTGCCGCCCACGCCGTTGGCGCGAGGCATACACTGCTGGCGAGCACGAACAGCAGGCACATGAGGAATTTTTTGTATGACATGTTATGTACCATAGTGAGACAATAAAGCGCTTAAGTCAAAGACATTGACTGCCCCGCTCTTATCGAAGTCTGCCGCACCGTAGTTTTGATTATAGTGCGCGAGCAGCAGACTCAAATCGAAAACATTGACCGTCCCATCAAGATTTGTGTCGCCAGGTTTTTGCGGTGCTTGATTTTGTACATTTATAGTCAGTTGTAGTAACTTCGCGTTGCCTGAAGCGTCGGTCGCTAGTAGCTTCAAGGTGTGGTTACCGTTGGCGATATTCTTGGTGTTGAGGCTAGAGCTGACGCCCGTGGTTCCAGAGCTGAGCTGGGTGCTATCGAGTGAAAGAACCAACGAGCTTACAATGTCGTTATCGGAAGCTGAGGCAGTCAGGCTGACCGTCCCGCTGACAGTTTGCCCGTTAGACACCGAGCTAAAGCTGATTGAAGGCTGCGTTATGTCAAGGGAAGTAGTAGCGGATAGAATAGTAGAATCGGCCGATACATTCCCGGCCACATCATAAGCCCTGACGGTGTATTGGTACGCAACGCCGGGGCGTAAGCCAGTACTATCAATCGCCAAGGAAGCAGTATCGCCTATCAGGGTGCCACTTTTGTAAACTCGGTAGCCGACGACACCAACATCATCACTGGTAGCCAACCAGCTGATATGTTGCGCATACATAGTAATGAGCGTGGCTTGTAAGCTCCCTGGTGGGGTCGGTGGATTGGTGTCTGCTACTGTTTGGCTCGCAAGAGCGCCCGAGGCGACCGACGTATTACTCCTGGCATCAAAAGCTTTGACCGTATAGCTATAGCTGGTAAGCGGTAGCAGGCCAGTATCGTCAAAAGAGGTGGTGGCACTGCTGCCCACTAGGGTACCGTCACGATAAATGCTGTAGCCCGTCACAGCGACGTTGTCGGTTGAGGCGGTCCACGATATGTGCTGCGATACGTCTGTGATAGCGCTGGCTGCCAATCCTGCCGGCACGGACGGCGCAGTGCTGTCCGCCGCGGTGCTGAAAGTGGCAGTCGTACGCCCTGACGTATTAGCAGCAGGATCGTAGGCTTCGACGCCGTAGGTATAGGCGGTGCTTAGTGTGAGGAGCGTATCGGTAAGTGTGGTGCCCGATTGGCTCGCAATCAAACTCCCATTTCGGTAAATTCGGTACCCGCTGACGCTATTATTATCGGTGGAAGCGCTCCAGCTGATGCTAATGCTGTGGTCGGTATTGCTGCTCATGATGAGGTTAGTCGGGTTGCTTGGCGGAGTGATATCAGTGATGGTAACGGTGATGGTCTGGCTCGTGGTGGTGTTATTACTCGTGTCATACGCTTTAGCGGTCAGGGCGTAACTGCCGGGCGAGATATTCGATGTATCCCAGCTTGCGGAGTACGGGAAGCCAGTATCTGTCGAGATCAGTACGCCATTCGCATAGAATTCCACTTTGGACACGGATACGTCGTCGACAGCATTCGCGGCAATAGATACCATGCCAGACTGTGACGCATTATTGGCCGGCGACGTCAGCACCACCTGGGGCACTGTTGAGTCAACGGTTTCCTGGCCGACGGTATAGTGACCGGTGCGCGCCGGGTCATGCCCAAACATCGGCCAGCTATCCTTGGGGTGGGTCGTGCCGGACATCTCCATCAGGTAGACATAATTATCCGAGTTATGCAGCATGGGTATGGCAAAATCCTGGTGGCCATTTTTGTCCAAATCATCCACTGGGGTGGTCATGGCCGTGGGAAATTCACTCAGCAGGGTGTCGAAGTGTGCAGTACTCGAATACACACCTAGATTGCTGGTGTTGGCCCATCGTTCGGTGGAATGTGAGTTGTCGTTCCCAAATAACTTTAGATTGCCATCCCCGTCAAAATCGGCGAGCGAAGGGGCGGGGCGCGCATTGAAACTGAGCGTTGATTTTGGGCCTGTACCGTCATCAATTATGGCTGATCCCCATTGCCCAACAATCACTTCGTCTTTGC
>CAZDTZ010000027.1:0-15977 GCA_964508535.1 uncultured Candidatus Saccharibacteria bacterium | reverse complement strand
GACTTGTGCAGGATTGATGACACAAGCGTTTGGTATGGCAAGCCTTCTTCGGCGGCTTTCGCTTTGAGCTTGTAGACGTCGCGCTCAGAGAGACGGATGTTGATGTTCGTCGTCTTGTTCAGAGAACTCTTAGCGGCACGGACAGCCTCGCGTTTAGCCTCTTCTAGGTCGTCGACAGGCTTCAACCTGCCGGACTCAATTTCTTCCAACTGCATTTGTTCTTGTTCATCTAAATCATAGTACTTCATGCTATTTATCTCCTTTCAGGTATTGTTTTGTTAGCTTTCTGCTAGGGTAAATCGTTTTCAGAAATATCTTCTCACTATCTTTAACGAACGGCACAACGTAGATATAATCCTCAATTTCTACGATATAAAAACGCTGGCCGGGATACTTGACTAGGTTAGGGTGCGCCAAAATGTCATGTAGTCTTCCCTCGCTTATTGCCACGACGATATCCTCAAAACAAACAGCGCGCTCGAGTTTGAGCTTATCGTTTTTGGACTCATTCCAGTCAAAGTAACTCACCCTTACACTTTATGACAAAACGTATATAATGTCAATCTATTCGGTAAGCCGGACTTGGACTCGTGCAGTAGATACAAAATGCGGAACAAAATAAAAAGGCCTCAGAGTTTGAGAGCCTTCTTATCTGTTATTCAAAAATGGTGCCGCAGAGAGGACTTGAACCTCCACGGGCTTGCGCCCACTAACTCCTGAAGCTAGCGTGTATACCAATTTCACCACTGCGGCATGGGGATAACAGGGGTAATTGTACCTTAACCTACCCTTACCCGCAAGGGCGGCCCAAAGATCGTTTTAGGGGTCGTTTCGGCGAGCTTCGCGAACTTCCCAATTTTGAACATTAGTAAAACGGTCTGAGTCACTGTTGATGGCGTGCTGGCCAAGCCCGTACACTGGGCCGCGCGTGATGTACAGGAAGCGCGGCTGGTACAGGCCGAGTGCCGGAGCCTCGGATTGCCAGGCTTGCAAAAATGCCTGATATTTGACTACGCGCAGTGCTGGGTCAAGGCGCGTACGGCCGGCTTCCAGTGAAGCGTCGGCGACTGTGGACTTATACTCGGACAGGTTGAGGCGAACCGGAGCAAGGATGTTGGCCTGCGTACTGTCCCAGTATACGTACACGTCTGGGTCAACGCCAACCGAAATACCATACAAAACCGCGTCGTAGCTGTGAGAGGCTAAAGCATTTTGGAACGTCGCGTCGTCTGGCGCGACCGAGACCTGCACTTTGACGCCAATCGCCCGCCACTGCTTGGCGAGCTGTCGTGCCACTTGTGGATATTCGCCGCTATTTTGGACGTCCAATTGGAACGAAAGCGTGCTGGCGCCGTTGTGGCGCAGGCCGTCCTTGCCCATGGTCCAACCGGCAGCGTCAAGCTGTTCACCAGCGGCCACTGGGTCGTATCCGGCTTGACGATACGCTGGATTGTAGCCGAGCTGGCTCTGCAACAGCGGCTCGCGCACCGGCAGCGTGGGATAACTGAGGTTGGTTATGACACTGTTGACGTCCGCGCCTTGGACGAGCGCCTTGCGAACTTTGGCGTCGGCCAGCACGCCCTGACTCGTCTTGAAAAACGTCATCACCTGGGCGGTGAGCGGCAAGTTGTAGGTCTGGACACTTGCCTGCCTCTTGAGCGAGGACGGAATGCTCGTCAGGCCAACCACCGCGTTTACTTCTTGCTTCTCGAAGCTCTTGGTCAGCTCGTCGGCATTGCGGAAGGTACGCACAACAAACCCGTTGAGCTTAGGCTGACCATCGTGATACGCAGCAAATGGCTTGAGCGCGATATGTTCTTCGCGAGTATCTGCCGAGCCGCCAGTCAGCTGGATACCTTGCCACCGAAAAGGCCCCGCCCCCACAGGATTTGTGGTGTTAAAAGCGCTGGAACGCATCTCGGACATCGGCACGTTGCCAAGTATATGCTTGGGGATGATGCCGGTCGTCAGCGAATACGGGAATGAGGCGAGAGCGTTTGGCAGTGTGAATGTGACCGTCAACGGATCGGGTGCGGCAACGGCAATGCCCTGCCAGCTATTATAAAGCGGCGAATCGGCATCTGGATTTTGGATAACCTGATAGGTAAAGAGCACGTCTGCCGAGGTGAACGGCTGGTCGTCCTGCCACGTTATATGCGGGCGCAAATGCAAGGTGTAGGTTGTGCCAGCGTCGTCCACAGACCAACTACTTGCCAAGTCGCCGGCCAATCGGTTGTTTTGATCGTATGTCACCAGGCCCGAAAAAATGAGTTTGGAAACGCTCGTATCGACGAGATCAGTGGCATAAATAGGGTTGGCGTTGGTAAAGTTGCCCAGGATACCCTCGGTGTACGTGCCGCCAGGAGCGGGTTGCAATTGCTGATAGTAACCGCTGAGTGCCCGGGTTTGAGCGATCACACAACCAATAAGCAGCACAACGAGCAACAACCAGCTACCAATAAAGCGTTTCACCAAGGACAAACGCTCGAGCCGCTTAAAAAAATCGTCCTCTAACCGCTGTTCGGCATTCGCGCTAATTGCCTCGACCTGCCGTTTTTGCAAACGGAGATGGCGACGAAGGCGGAGTTTAAACGCGCGCTTCCTATCCATATACGCCTATTTGTTCGGTACAACGATGCCCAAAATAAGCGAAGTGGCAAAAATGACCGCCATCACAATGGTCAGCTGGTAAATGGTTTTGTCGGTACCGCGGCGTTCGGTGTTTACCTCACCACTGCTGCCGATGCCTGCCCCAAGCGAGGCGCCACGCGTCTGCACCAAAATGAGTAGTGTCATAAGAAGCATCGAGAACAGGGTTACATAATTGTAGATTGTAAAACTCATGACTCTTGTTTCTCCAAAATTGCTGTCACTAAGTAGTTTACCAGCCCAATGATGGCTCCGGCAAGTATTGCTGCCCAAAAGTTGGTAACTTGCAGTGAAGAATACAGCCGGCTGACCAACCAAACAGTAAAGCCGTTGATGATAACCATGAATAATCCAAGTGTCACGAGAATGGCTGGCAAACTCAAAAGCACAATAATTGGCCGAATGACCGCGTTAATAACAGCAAGCAGCAGGCCGGCGGCAATAATCGCGACCAAGCGATTACCGGTGGTGCTGATATTGATGCGCGTACTCAGCAGGCCGGCGGCAATCCACAGCCCCAGACTACAAACAAACCAACGCACCAAAAAACGATAAATAAAACCGTGCTTCATTCTTACGTTTATTTTAGCATACCATTCACTACTGATGCAGCTCGCATTCCACGAGTAAAGACGCAGCTCCGAGCTTCAGAGCCCGTTCATATTGGTCTTCGGCGGCAAATGCACGCCGTTCCCATGGCCGCCGGCGATGCTCTCTGAGCAAGCTCGGATTTGGCCGTCCATTGACCAGCCCACAGGCTATCAGACGATTGCGGGCAGTGTGCAAAGCATCAGTAGCACGCGGGACTAGCCTCTCGCGCCGCAAGGCTTCACGCTCGTAGTGCTGTCTGCATTCTTCTTCAAATGGCACTTCCGGCCCCGCGAGAGCTTCTCCTGAGTGCTGTAATTCGTGAGCCAGCCGGATGGATGCCATGCGAGACACAGCCTGAGAGGCCTGCTTGTGAGTTCCACCATGCGCTCGTATCGACGCAGCACGGCCCAAAATGTCAAACATTGAGATCCATATTCTTTTGCCGTTAGGGCTACAAATACCACCTCGCTTGGATCCGGTCTGTGGATTACTCATCTGCTCGGCATAAAAACCAACATGAACTCTGTTGCCGTCATAGCCGCCGATAACAATGTCCGGCGTGGTGTGTAGCTGGGCGCTGAGGGCGTCGTTGATCAGCTCAATGCGCGAGAAAGGCTGGTCAGGGCCTACGAGCCCACCACCTACGGATACACTGAACTCAGTCCCTACCCGACGGTAAAGCCCGGCAATATTGGGAGCACCGGGAACATATGAAGATGCCAACATATTTTCTATTATGACACTTAACTTAGATTCTTACAAAATAATAATTACAGATCGCGTGGAAGTTTTTTGCTGAGGACGTCATAGCCCGTTTCGGTGATGACCAGATCGTCCTCAATGCGGACGCCAATGCCTTCGGCGCGGATGTAAATACCAGGTTCGTTTACCAAAACTGTGCCGGGCTTGAGCGGCTCGTCGTAATCGCCAGCGTCGTGGGTGTCGAGGCCCAGATAGTGCGAGGTGCGGTGCGGGAAGAAACCATCGCGGACAATATCACTGCTAATGGTTTTGATCAGCCCTAATTCGCGCAGCTTTTCACCGATAAAATGCTCAACCTCTTTTTCGTACTGGTTGAGAATGACGCCTGGCTTGAGCAATGAGAAGGCGTAATCTTGCGCTTCGCAGACCGCCTCACACACCTGTTGCTGGCGACGTGACGGCTTGCCATTGAGCGAAAATGTGCGGGCGATGTCCGCAGAATAGTGACTAACAGAGGCGCCAACGTCCATAATGAGTAACTCGTCGCTTGACAGTGGACTGTTGTTGCTCATGTGGTGCAGCGTGCAAGCGTTTTTACCACCGGCCACAACCGGATGGAAAGCGTGGCCTTCAGCACCACGGCGCCGGAAGCCGCGGCTCAGCTCGGCCTCAATCTCATATTCGTAGGCATATTTTGCCAGGCGAGCGGGACGGGTTATCTCTTTGATGGTGTCCACGGTAACATCCACAGCCTCTTGCAAGGCTGCAAGCTCTAACGGTTGCTTGACCATGCGCATACGGCTAAGGTGCTGCCGCAGATCGAGCAGATCAAGGTCGGAGTTAGCCTTTTTGAGCCGACGGATGAGCGTAGCGCGCGCCGGGTTGGTGTACATTTCAAAGTGTTCGATGTATGGCGCATTGGCGGCCAAGGTCGCCACGTGCTGGACTTTTTTGAGCCGTGTTTCCAGCTGTTTCCAGCCATCTTTTTCGTTTAAAACTTCAGTGATGCCGGAACGGCGCGTCATTTCGACTGGATCAATGCTGCCGTCAAACATCTCCATCACCGCTTCGCGCGTCGGAATAATAAGGTAATCGCGTGCTTTGTCCATCACCAAAATTACGCCTGGGTCGTCAATCCCTGTGAGGTACCAAAAACTAGCATCCTGGTGGAACGGATAGGC
Organism: uncultured Candidatus Saccharibacteria bacterium; assembly: GCA_964508535.1. GTDB lineage: Bacteria > Patescibacteriota > Saccharimonadia > Saccharimonadales > UBA4665 > PMNU01. Next base: position 10,854 of record CAZDTZ010000027.1, on the reverse strand, counting down.
TTCGTCGCTGCCGCGCTGCAACAAACCATGAGCCGTCAGCACGATCGGCGCAGTGCCAGTAAATAATTGGCGCAGCCGTTCGCGATTGCTCGCAAAAAAATCACTCCCAAACTTCACACTCATATCGCGTGTAGTATAGCAGAAACCGCCAAATCACGTACGTGGGTCATTAGGCGGCCGCAGACAATAGGTAGTTTCCCGGATCTGGGTCAAGCGCGCCATCACGAATGTAATCGGCAATAGCCAGCGGCAAAGTATACACGGCCTACAAGCCGAGGTGTGCAGCAACGATCTCTGCTTTGGATGCACCGAGCACAGCGACCAGCTCTGTTTGATTCGCCTCTTTAACACCTTTGAGTGAGCCAAAGTGACGCAACAATTTTTTGCGGGTGGCCGGGCCGATGCCGGGGGTGTCGTCGAGCAGGCTGGTGGTTTGGCGCGCGCGTTTGAGCACGCTGTGATAGCTAACAGCAAAGCGGTGCGACTCGTCGCGGATACGCTGCAACAGCTTAACGAGATTGGTGCTGTGCGGCATATTTACCAAAATAAAATCGTCGCTTTCGGTGCGGAAGCCACCGAGTTTGTGCATGACCTGCTCGCTTAATTCGACGTTGGACTTGCCTTTTTGGATGACGATTTGCTCCTCGCGCTTGGCCAGGCCGATAAACGGCACTTTCTCGCAGCCAGCTTCGTCGCGGGCACGAATCGCGGCATCGAGCTGCCCTTTCCCGCCGTCAATTAACACCAGGCTCGGCAATCCCCAAGCCTTGCGATTCTTCTCGCTCAGCCGGCGTTTGAGCGTCTCATTCATATTATAAAAGTCGTTGTTTTGGTCTTTTTTGGTCTTAAATTTGCGATATTCACCCTTGTTGCTCACGCCATTAGTAAACACAACCATACTGGCGACAACGTCGGTACCCGACATATGCGAGATGTCGTAGCCCTCGATGCGCGCCGGAAATTTGCCGAGGCCGAGTAAGTCCACCAATTCGCCAAGGGCGTGGTCTTTGCTAATGTCCAAAAATTCTTTGTCGCTAAAAATAATCTGTTTGCTGAGGTTTTGGAGTGAAAACAGCTGGTTGCGCAGGTGCGCCGCATCTTCAAAATTATTGGCTTTGGCGGCCTGCTTCATCTCTTTTTCGATTTCGCGTTCAATGTTTTTGCGTTTGCCCTCAATCACCGCAATGAGTTTGCGGAGGTTCGCGCGGTAGGCTTCCAGCGACGTTTTGCCCTCTTCCAGCCCTGGGTCCAAACCTAAATGGTAGTACAAGGTGGCACGCTTTTGGTTGGGCATGCGCTTGGTGGCGAACGGAAAAATGCGGCGCAGGCTCTTGAGCGCCGTACGGACACTTAACGTGCTAAGGTATGGTCCGAAGTATTTTGCGCCGTCATCCAAAGGGCGACGCGTAGTCGAAACCGTGGGATAGTCGCTGTCGTAGTCGATGCGGATGTAACTCATGGACTTGTCGTCGCGCAGCAAAATATTGTAGCGCGGCATGTAGCGGCGGACCATCTCGGCTTCTAAAAACAAAGCTTCGATTTCGCTCTCGACGACCATCCAATCGGTATCAATGATCTCGGCGACCAATGCCTCGGTCTTGGGGTCACGGTTGCGGCTCTTTTGGAAATACTGCCGGACGCGGTTGCTGAGCTTGGCCGCTTTGCCCACGTAAATAATCTCGCCGCTGGCACTTTTATGGAAATACACGCCTGGTTCGTGCGGCAAATCTTTTAGTTTAGTGCGCAGTGCATCATTCATAGCTTTATTGTACCGCTCTTTACATCTTCCCAGCGCGCCCGGGAACAGAGGCGCGGCCAATGTCGGGCATGCTCGGGATAATCCAGCAATTCTTCGCCGTGCACCCAGTGACGCTTTTTGTCGTTCGTAATGCGATCCGGGAAGCGGATGCCATTCAGGTGGTCGATTTCGTGCTGCATAATACGCGCGGTAAAACCTTCAAAAATGCGCTCAACTGGTTTGCCGTCGGGCGACAGTGCGCGTATTTTTACGGCAACCGGACGGCGCACCAGGCCCCAGACTGGGCCGGCCGAAAAGCAGCCTTCGCGCCCTTCTTCGGTCTCGCGGCTGCGCCACACTACCTCGGGGTTGATAAATACTTCTAGTTTGCCGGGTTTTTTGCGGTCGGCGCGTACTTTGGTGTCAACGACAATCATCCGCATGTCTTCGCCAATTTGTGGTGCGGCGAGCCCCACGAGCATACGTCCGGTCTTCGCGTTAACACCTGTTTGCTGCTGACCGCCCGCGGTTGCCAGTAACCGCACAATAACGCTCTGGACTCGTTCGCCCGCTGCGTCGGCAGGCGCAACGGCATGTATTGTATGCGTCAAAAGCGGGTTGCTAGGAAGAGCCATGCCTAGGGCGCGCTCGGTACCAAAACGCGTTCGGTCGAACGCCGTGAGCTCGTATGAGCCAACAGGTAGCTTAGGCAGAAAATTGGGCGCGACAGCCATCAGAACACACCTCGTTTGCGGCTTTACAGGCGTCACAAATTAACACACGTTTGTTACAGGTTGCGAGCACGCAGTTTTCGTAGTTGCTCGTTTTGCTGCTGCAGTGGATGCACACGCCAATATCCTTGGCCTTGTCAGAAAACTTAATGCCTTTACGGTCGTCAAAAACGTGCAGCGAACCTTCCCACAGGCCCTCGTCACCATATGCTTCGCCGTACTTTACAATACCGCCGTCGATCTGGTAGACCTCAGTAAAACCACGATTCTTCATGAGCATACTCAGCACTTCGCAGCGCACGCCACCCGTACAGTAGGTAACTACTGGCTTGTCTTTGATGTCATTGTATTTATCGCCGGCGAGGTCATCCAAAAAGTCGCGCGTGGTATTAGTATCAGGTACGACAGCGCTTTTGAACTTACCGACCGCAGCTTCATATGCGTTGCGACCGTCAAAGAACACGACATCGCCACGCTCTTCAACGAGTGTGTGGACTTGTTCGGGCTTGAGGTGCTTGCCGCCACCAACAATTCCTTGCTCGTCGACCTTAATTTCATTGGCAGCGCCAAAGGTTACAATTTCGTCGCGCACACGGACACTGAGCTTAGGAAAATCGTTCCGACCGCCATCAGACCACTTAAAGGTCGTTTTCTTAAACGGCGCAAACGACTTGGTTTCTTTAACATACGCCTTGAGATCGTCCAATTCGCCACCAACCGTGCCATTAATCCCGTGCTTGGACAGCAGAATGCGCCCGCGCAAGTTCAACTTTTCACACAGCGTCTTCTGCCACAACCGCACCGCTTCCGGGTCGGCAATCGGCACAAATTGGTAATACAATAAAATCTTCTGCATTTAGCCCATATTATAGGCGATTTGCCACTTCCTTACCAGGGGCGTGGGCGAACCCCACTGCATGCCACGCGCAGTTCTCGGGCGCGAAGCACCGAGCTGTTTGAGCATGACATGCAGTGGGGTTCGCCCTACAGGAGCTTGCGAGGCAAGGCCTTGACAGCTTGATGTTATAAGTACTACACATTTTTATCTGTTGGTTTGACATTAGTGGTATACTGTACTTTATATTCATTAACTAACGGAAAGCACGGCATTATGACAACATCATCCATCACCCCACAGTACAGTTGCGTAACTGCTGGTGCGGCCAATCAATCTACCAAATAACTGGAAGATTCTAGACATATAAACATCTAGGGGCCATTCCACGGTTATTGCAACTCCTCAAGATCTTTTTCACCTAACTAATCCACCTCATTGACCTCCCCAGGCCATACCTGCCCGCTCAAAGGAAGGGCGCACTATGGACAAAAAACACCCCCTTACAAAAGAAACCATACGCTATTTTTGGCGTCATGCATGGCAATACAAAAAATACGTCATTGGCCTCTTAGCTACGGTTCCGCTGGCTAACCTCACCTTACAATATCTGCCGTCGCTGATCGTCTCGCACATTTTGCAGCGCATTAGTAATGGACATTTTACACACGGCGCGCTATGGTCGAGCTTTGGCTCGTCACTGATGGCGTATGCCATCATTAGCTTTTTGGGTGGCGTTATCTTGTGGCGGGTTGCCATATTCTTCATCTGGAAATTAGAGATGCAGGTGATCCGCACAATGTACCGCGAGATATTTGCGCATTTGCTTTCGCTGAGCGCCAATTTCCACGCCAACCGCTTTGGCGGTTCGCTCGTGTCGCAGACCAACAAATTGGTAAGCGCCTACGTGCGCGTGGCAGACACGACCGTCTTCGATCTGTTTACACTATTTCTGTCGTTCGTATTTTCATCGATTATTTTGTTCCCACGTGTGCCATGGATCGCCACATTCCTCCTCATCTTCTCTGCACTCTTTATGTTTATGGCAACAAAGGTAACTAAAAAAGTCCGTCGGCTGCGCAGCGAAGAGTCGGCATCCGAGACGAAACAGACCGGCGTGCTGGCCGACGTCATCACCAATGTCCTGGCTGTCAAAAGTTTTGCGGGCGGTGACCACGAGCGGGGTTTGTTCCGGCAAGCAACCGACCGAACCGAACACGCCACAATGCGTGTAATGTTCACTAGCCTCAAAACCGACACCGTATTTGCAACCAGCACCATATTTATGAGCATTACTTCGCTTACCTTTGCACTGGCCAGCATGGTGCTCTTTAAGGCCAGTATCGGCACGGCGTTTTTGGTGGTAACCTACACGGGCATCATTAGCCAACGCTTATGGGATTTCGCCCAATCGATGCTCCGCAACTACAACCGCGCATTTGGTGACGCCGAGGAAATGATCCAAATCTTGGCTATCAAGCCTGACGTGAAAGACCCGATTAGCCCAGAAAAGGTACGCATAGAAAAAGGCGCCATCGACCTGCAACATATGAGCTTCACCCACCCCGACTCACGTGACGGCGAAGTGTTGTTTGATAATCTCGACCTGCACATCAAAGCTGGTGAAAAAATTGGGTTGGTCGGCCACTCCGGCTCAGGCAAAACCACGCTCACCAAATTGTTATTGCGTTTCAACGATATCGATGCAGGTGAAATTTTGATCGACGGCCAAAATATCGCGCACATTACACAGGACGATCTGCGTCGCCACATCGCGTATGTGCCGCAAGAACCGCTCTTGTTCCACCGCTCCATCACCGAGAACATTGCCTACGGCCGGCCAGGCGCCACCGAGGCCGAGATTGCCGAGGCAGCCCACAAAGCCTATGCTCACGAGTTCGTCGAAAGATTACCTAAAGGTTATGACACGCTCGTGGGTGAACGCGGCGTCAAACTGTCTGGTGGGCAGCGGCAGCGCATCGTGATTGCCCGTGCTATCCTCAAGGACGCACCTATCCTCGTTTTGGATGAAGCAACCAGCGCGCTGGATTCGGAGAGCGAAAAGCTCATCCAGGCCGCTCTCTGGGAATTGATGAAAGGCCGCACCGCAATTGTGATTGCCCACCGCCTGAGCACCATCCAAAAAATGGATCGCATCCTAGTGTTGGACAATGGCAAGATTCTAGAACAAGGTTCACACCAAGAGTTACTAGCCGAAGACGGTACATATGCCAAGCTCTGGGCGCACCAATCAGGGGGATTCATCGATGACTAAGCTACCCGGATCACCTAAGCCACAGCACAAGCCCAAGGAGCCTTTCTACTCGCTCCGTTCGTACCTCAGCTTTATGGGGCAACACAAGTGGCGCTTTGGCATCACGCTGCTGTCTTTTGGCGTGGCCGATTTACTACTCGCGCTGATGCCGCTGTTCATTGGAAAGCTTGTCGGCGCGCTAGCGGCCCACCCGGTGCAAGGCCACCAGGCGATTATATATGTGATCGTACTTATTGGTCTAAGCACCGGCCACAACGGGCTCTGGCAAATCAGCGAGGTGCTCTACCGCCGGCTCATTAGCCCACTCAGCTTTGCCTACGAAGGCATTTTGTTCCGCCGAGTTATCCAAAAGCCGTACCCCTATTTCGTAGATAAATTTACCGGTAAAGTTTCATCGTACATCAACACGCTCAGCCAAGAACAGCGCACGCTCTTTGACGAAATTTGCTACAACTACGTCAACGAGCCGATTAGCCTGGTGACGATCGTAGTTGTGATGACGAAAATCAATTGGCAAACAGGCGTCATCTTCGTGACAGGCATTCTCGGCATGCTGGTGGTCGGCCGATACACTATCCGCAACAGCACCAAAGCCGAAAAGCATTTTGCCGACGCCCAATCAACCAAAAACGCTAAGATAATCGACGCCATTGCCAACTTCGTAAACGTCAAGTCGTTCCACAAGGAAAGCAAAGAGATTGTGTCGATCACCGCGCAACAGCAGCTCGTCGCCCACGCAGCCAGGCGTTCAAGCCTGTGGGGCCAATTCTTCTGGGCGTCAATGTCCTTCTTCGTACGAGACGCCATTTGGCCAGCGGCCATCATCCTCAACGTCTACTTGTTTATGCACGGCAGGCTGTCGCTCGGCCAGCTAGCAACGGTGCTTTCTACCCTACTCCTTTTCTCGAGCACCATTTGGGAAATGATCTGGTATATATCGCAGTTCAACTTGCGGTTGGCCCGCATAGAAGAAGCGCACCTCTATTTGTTCGGCAAGGTAAACGTTGTACGCGGGCATTTTAACAAGGGCAAGCAGCCAGTAAAAGTGTCTGCTGCTGCCCAGTTACACAAGTCGCTCGAGCTGCGGGACCTCGATTTCGCCTACCCGGACAAAGTCGACACGCCCGTATTGCACGGCCTCAATCTCACACTAAAACGCGGGCAAAAACTGGGGATTGTGGGCAAAAGTGGTAGTGGCAAGTCAACGCTGACCAAGCTGCTACTTGGCTACTATGACACGCCGGCTGGGCAAATTTTGCTCGATGGCGAGCCGGTCGGTACTGACGACGTCGCCGGCATCATTTCGTATGTGCCGCAGGACACCAGTCTGTTCCACCGCTCGGTACGTGAAAACATCGCGTATGCGACCGATCGTTCAGTCACCGACGACGACATCGTTGAGGCCGCCAAGCTCGCCCACGCTCACGAGTTTATTGAGAAAATAAGTGATGGTTACGATGCATTGGTCGGTGAACGTGGTGTGAAGCTATCGGTTGGCCAACGGCAGCGCATCGCTATTGCCCGTGCGTTCCTGGACGACAAGCCACTCCTTATTTTGGACGAAGCCACCAGCGCGCTGGATTCGGAGAGCGAAGTGCTCGTGCAAGAGGCCCTCGAAAACCTATGGCATGACAAAACCGTGATTGCCATTGCCCACCGCTTGAGCACCTTGCGACACATGGACATCATCGCCGTCATGGATGATGGCCGTATCATTGAACAGGGCTCACACCAAGAGCTACTGACCGCCAACGGCATCTACGCCAAACTGTGGGCACACCAATCCGGCGGCTTTATAGAAGAGTAGCCCCAAATCCAAAACCAACGTATAATGGAGTCTTCATGAGCGACCGAAAATCAACCGATTGGAACACGTTAAAGGTGTTCTGGCGTACCAGTTTACAAGTCGACAAGCGTACCTTGTGGCTCGTGCCGCTTGCGCCGCTCAGTGCGATTTTCCTTAGCACGCTCGCGCCATTGTTTATGGGGAAAATCATCGCCTCGCTCGGTAGAACGGGTGCGCACCCCAACGGCTACCTTATCGACTTTGCTATTGTGGCCTTCGTCGGCTTTGTGGCAAACCGCTACGGTTTTGCTGCGTTCCTGGTATACCAGGCAAAAATGATGGCGCGCCTGCAAGCCATGGGCTTTGCTGCGCTGCTGAGGCGGAGCGTTGGCTTCCATAACGATAACGTCGGGGGCAAGTTGGTGTCCGACGCCATCGATTTCCCAGCAGGCTTTGCGCAACTCATTAACTCGCTGGTCGTCCAGCTTGTGCCTTTTACGCTGGTGCTGGTGAGCGGCATGGCGATCGTCTTTACTGAGTCCTGGATACTTGGCCTAGTTATCTTTGCGATGGCTGCGATGGCCGTAGGCAGCGGCTTATACGAGAACAGCCGCCGGTCGCGCCAGCGTTTTGCACGGCTCGCAGCCAGTAAAGCCGTGACCGCCCATCTTGCCGACAGCATCATGAACGTCCAGACGGTGAAAACATTTGCCCACGAGGACACCGAACTCGCCAGCCACAATAAACTGGGGACTATTTTTATGAACATGCGTTCTCGGGACTGGCATACCGTTGCAATCAATGGCAGCAACCGTATTGCCGCCCTGCTGGCAATGCAGGTCGTGTTTGTCATTGTAGTACTCAAGCTAGTGCAACACGATCCAGGTCTACTGGGCATCGGCATTTTCGCCTTTTCGTTTACCATTACGCTCAGCAACCGTTTGTTCGACATCAACAACATGCTGCGCGCTATAGAAGACGGCTTTTTGCTTGCGGCACCAATGGCCGAAATCCTCACGCAAGAACCAGAAGTCATCGACCACCCTGACGCCAAAGAACTCAAGGTCACGAAAGGCGGCGTAGCGCTCGACGACATCACCTTCCACTACGAAGGCGATGGCAAAATTGAGCAAACCGTCTTTGACCACTTGCAGTTAACTATCAAGCCCGGTGAAAAGGTCGGGCTCGTGGGGCCAAGCGGCGGTGGCAAGTCAACGCTGACCCGTCTATTGCTGCGGTTTGAGGATCTCGCTGGCGGCGCCATTAGTATTGATGGCCAAAACATTGCCGAAGTCACGCAGTCTTCGCTGCGACGGGCCGTCTCGTACGTGCCGCAGGAGCCACTACTATTCCACCGGCCCATAAAAGAGAACATCGCCTATGGCAATCCCGGTGTCAGCGATGATGCCGTCGTCAAAGCCGCCAAGGCAGCACACGCCGACGACTTTATAGCCGACCTCCAACATGGCTACGATACAGTCGTTGGTGAGCGCGGCGTCAAACTGTCTGGTGGGCAACGCCAGCGCGTGGCGATTGCACGAGCAATTCTCAAGGACGCGCCAATTTTGATCTTGGACGAAGCTACTTCAGCCTTAGACAGTGAAAGTGAAGTCTTGATCCAGGACGCACTCTGGAAGCTGATGGAAAAGCGCACGGCCATAGTGATTGCCCATCGTCTCTCCACTATCCAACACATGGATCGCATCCTAGTGCTCGACAACGGCAAGATCGTTGAGCAAGGCACCCACAAAGAACTCTTGAATAATAAAGGACTGTACGCTAAACTTTGGGGCCACCAATCTGGCGGTTTCATCGAAGAATAGGAACGCGCAATGTCAACCAATCTCAAAACCCTACAGATTTACACTTCTTACTGGCGAAAGCATCTTGGCATGTTTTTGGGTTCGCTGCTAGCTGCCCCTGCCTACGTACTGCAAAATATTTTGAGCCCACTCTTTATTGCCAAGGCATTGGGGCAGCTCGTTGCGCATCATCCGGTAAGCGCCTCCTATCTATGGTTAGCCGGTATTTCGCTGTTGAGTGGGCCAGTCTTGGCCTACATTGGCTCGCGTGGCTTCGAGGTACGCATGGCTGTACTTGCGATCCGTGACATCTATAGCCGCTCACTACAACATATCCTGCGGCAGGAGTACGGCTTTTTTGCGAATCATTTTGGCGGTTCATTAGTCTCTCAGGCAAATAAACTGGCTACTGGCTACGAAAAATTCGACGACGTGGTTTTTTACGACCTCTTGGGCCTGATATGCGGCGTGCTCACTGCCATTGGTATCATGATCTACTACAATCCACTGCTCGGCGCGGTGATTGCCTTATTGTGGCTCATTGCCATCGCTACGGTGATTGCACTCGTGATACGTCGCATGCCCCTACGCCGCTGGGCTGTTGCCAAGGAAACACAGCAAACTGGCGAGCTAGCCGACATCGTCACAAATGCGGTAACCGTCAAAACATTTGCTCAAGAATCAACGGAGCTTGCACGCTACAACGTTACTAATAACGAACGCGCTGGTCGTTTCTTCAAAAGCTGGTCGCGCGGGCTGCGCAACAATACCATTATTTTGGTATTCTGTAGCCTGTTGCAGCTCGTAGTGCTCGGTGGCGGCGTCCATGCTGTGCAAACCGGCTCGCTCAGTATTGCCAGCTTCCTGCTGTTCCAAGTATATGTCCTACGTATTATCGACAGCATTGGCAAGGCCAGCCAAGCAACTCGCCAGCTCGAGGGTCTGCTCGGCGATGCCAGCGAAATGACCGAGTTGCTAGAGCGCCAGCCACTTGTGCTCGACCCTGCACAGCCAGAACCATGCCGCATCACCAAAGGAGCCATACAACTCGATGATGTGCATTTTAGTTACGGCGTACAGGGTGGCAGTAAAACAGCGCTACTCGACCATTTTAACCTGAATATCCGGCCGGGTGAAAAAGTTGGTTTGGTGGGACCGAGTGGTGGTGGCAAGTCAACGCTCACCCGCTTGCTGTTGCGATTTACTGACGTCCAAGGCGGCTCAATTCGTATGGATGGCCAGGACATCAAGGACATCAAGCAAGACGATCTGCACTCGGCAATTTCGTATGTGCCCCAGGAGCCACTTCTATTCCACCGCAGCGTCAAAGAAAACATCCGCTACGGCAACCCGCATGTGACCGATGCCCAAATTATCCACGCCGCCAAGCAGGCTCATGCCCACGAATTTATTACCCAGCTTAGTGACGGCTACGACACAATGGTTGGTGAACGCGGCGTCAAACTGTCTGGTGGACAGCGGCAGCGCGTGGCGATTGCACGAGCAATGGTCAAGAGTGCGCCCATCCTGGTGTTGGACGAAGCCACGAGCGCGCTGGACTCAGAGAGCGAAGTCTACATTCAGGAAGCACTTTGGAAACTCATGGAAGGCAAAACAACAATCGTGATTGCCAACCGCCTGAGTACTATCCAACACATGGATCGCATTATCGTCCTGGACGACGGCA
>CAZDTZ010000026.1:0-16773 GCA_964508535.1 uncultured Candidatus Saccharibacteria bacterium | reverse complement strand
ATCTCAGCTTCGCCAGCGTTTTTCGCCGCGAAGGCCAGACCTGCCCGCGCTGCGGTGCCACAATCGTAAAATTGCGCGTTGCCGGCCGCGGCACTCATATCTGCCCTCACTGCCAGCAGGAATAGGTTATTTGCGGGCGGCGGCAGTGTACGACTTTGGCAGGTTGTTGATATCGCCGTGCAGCAAGATGGGCAACATGCCCTTGATCTCTTCTTCGAGCGCCGAGCCTTCCGGGTACTCGCCCAAAATAAAGATCGGCTTTTTGAGCCAAAAGGCCAGCGCCATTTCCATGAGGACATTGCCGCCGATATAATTTTTGACGCCATGTTTTTCGTCGTTGAGTACCAAAATGGCGTCGCCACGGCTGACCTCGGTAAAGTGGTCGAGGATCAACTCGGCCTTTTTGGGGTAGTCACCTTCGTCGGCAAACCAGGTTTTGTAGTGGCTCACGTCCCAGTCGTTGCTTTCCTTCATGAGTGGAACAGTGGAGGGCAGGATTACGGCAAAACCCAGCGTCTCAAGCTCTTCTTGGATGTCACTGGCGTGCTTATAAAAATTGCAGCTGCAGCAGACGGTAATCGTCGGTTTTAGTTTTTTCTTCATAGACCGATAGTATCACGAAACAGCACGGCCGAGCCTGTAACGACGATACTTAATTGACATAAGCACAATAAAATGATAATGTTTTAGAGTATAGCGAGTGGTACAAAAATAAAAACAATTACACCATGGAAACGATACCCAATACCGGCCTTCAGACTCGTACCGAATACGCTCGTGGTGTTGAAGATGCTCCGCGGCTTCGGGCAATTCATACGCTTACGCAGCTTGGCATGCTGACGCCAGTTGCCGACTTAGACTTGTACCATGGCCGTGTTGCCAACGCCAGCGATTTAGCAGATTGGAGAGTCGACGCGGGGTATGCGAACGGCGGCAACGATAGTGGCAATGCCAACGTTAACAACCGCGCAACACTCTACACTAGCGAAAGAACTGTAGCCCAAGATTTCGCCATTGCTCGTCGTGCGCAAATGGTTCGCCAAAACCCTGGTAAGACGGCGCAAGACTATCGTTCCGAAGTACATAAAATCACCACGTATGATGCTGATGCTGTTGTTATTGATAAAAGTTTTGACGAAACGAAATTGGCTCCCGCCGCTAAAGCAAGATACGACAAAGCACTTCAAGCGCTGGTTTTACGGCCGACTGAAGGCTCTCCGTTGGATTTTAAGGCACGCACCGCTGTCATCCCTTTTGCTAGGGAGGTCGCTAGACTGGGCAAGCAGTGGTTGTCTATAGAAGATGTCATAATGGTGACTCGGAACGCCGACATCGACCGTAAAGTAGCCTTGCAACTCGCCGGCGCCTATAATGCTCGTACCATTGCACTCACGCGGCCGCAATATCTCGCCCAGAGCATTCTTAGGTATCCAGGAGGCATGGCTGTCATCGACGAGTCTGTCAATGGTCAAAAAACGGAACTGCCCGTAAACCTAGAGTATGCCCAGCAATTTTTACGAGGAGCGAATATCGTAGGTATCAAGCAGTCGGTAGACTCTGGCACGCTGAATAGGTCGCTGACGACTGTGTCATTCTTTAACTTACATGAAGCAACAACTCCAAGGGCGGCTGAAGCACGCAAGGCTCACACTACCCGTAGCGTTGGAGCTCTGGCCGCCAGCATCGGGCTAGTCTCCACGAATGAGAAGCGGCCGGCCCACACCGAATTACTTGAATTATTGGGCGACCCATACGCCAAACCACACAGGCTTATAGAAGCCGCAAAGAAATTACCAGGCTACGACGCTATATTTGATGCGCACTCTGGCAACAGTGAGGGCTTCACCATAGGTGAGCACACCGAAACGGTTTTGCGTAACTTTGACGAAAACTACGCCGACCGTTTACCCGTGTAGCTGCTCGCCCCAATGCGCCTTGCGATCATCGCCCATGATACTGGTAAAGCAAAGGCTGTGGCTGCAGGCCAAAAGGAGAGGCAGAACGTTTACAACGCCGTACAGGCTTGGGACTTCTTCAGTCAGGCCGGCGTTGATGAAAAGATGGCGCATTTGCTCGTCGGAATAATTAGCGAAGGCGAGGAACTCGCGTTCCAAATGGATGTAAGACATGCGCCAGGTGCCAAGCAGGCAATGAGCACTTTTGCCGTTGAAGCGGCACGGAAATTCTACGGGTCGGGCAGGGCAACAAAAGACCATGCTCGTGGCATCGTCTCCATGTGTAAAATGTTGCGTGTATGTGACGGTGGAGCTTACACCAGCATGGCAGTTACTCGTTCAACGCAAGGTAACTATCGCAACCGTCCCGCCTTCAACGAGAGTTTTATACACCCACGTGACCTTGGTCGACGAATGTTACGACCCCGAACTGAGGTTAGCCAAAAAGCTGCAGCCAATAACCTGACGCCGAAGGTGCCCTAAGCGTAAAAGTGCGTTTATCAGTTGATGGCGATGATATCATACTAGGGCTATGATCGTGACACTGACGGGGACGAATGATTTTGCGCGGACGGCTGAGCTCAAAAAGCTGGTGGCCGCCTTTGTGGCGGAGCATGGTGATTTTGCTTTGGAGCGCGTGGACGGCGATGACGCCGACGTGGCACGCATGCGTGAAAGTATCAGCAGCATGCCATTTTTGACACCGCGCAAAATGGTGGTGCTGCGCGGCCCGGGCAAGCAGAAGGCATGGGGCGAGCAAATTGCTGATGCACTTAAAGGCACATCCGACAGCACTGATCTGATCATCGTTGAGCCCAAGCTGGACAAGCGCCTTACCTACTACAAGACGCTCAAAAAAGAGACTGACTTCCGCGAATTTAATGACCTGGATGCCAACGGCCTGGCCCGCTGGGCAAGCGACTACGCCAAAATACAAGGTGGGGCGCTGAACGCCAACGACGCGCGCTTGCTCGTTGACCGCGTTGGGCTCGGCCAGCAACTGTTGCAGCAAGAAATCGACAAGTTGCTAGCGTACGACAAGCAGATAAGTAAACAAAGCATCGAGCTGCTCACCGAGCGTACACCACAAAGTACGGTCTTCGAGCTACTGGATGCTGCCTTTGCCGGTCGCACCCAGCAAGCTATGGGCTTATACCGCGAACAGCGCGCGCTGCGGGTTGAGCCACAGGCTATTATCGCGATGCTGGCCTGGCAGTTGCATGTTTTGGCGCTCATCAAGACGGCAGGCACGCGTACGGCCGACGATATCGCTCGCGAAGCAAAGCTGAACCCTTACGTGGTGCGCAAAAGCCAGGGTTTGGTGCGCGGCTTGCCGCTTGAGGCACTCAAGGCGCAGATTGCCAGATTGCTCAAATTAGACATCGATCTCAAGACCAAGAGTATTGACGCCGATGAAGCGCTGCAATTGTATCTGTTGCAGCTAGCTCATTAGTCGCGGCAGCCGCGCCAATAAAATAAAATGCAGCCCATTGCCGGGCTGCACTAAATGCCGTTTTGAACGAGGCGAGATTACTTTTTAGCAGTAGTCTTTTTCTTAGCCGGTGCTTTCTTGGCAGCTGCCTTTTTGGCAGGAGCTTTCTTGGCAACAGGCTTAGCAGTGCCAGCGGCCTTGGCGGCCTTGGCGAGTTGGCTCTTTTTGCGTGCAACTTTGTTCTTGTGCAGCAGACCTTTCTTCGCAGCTTTGTCGAGCGCACTTTGGGCCTTGCTCTCAAGCGACTTGGCTTCTTTTGCGCCGCCAGTAAGGGCAGCGTGAAAAGCCTTCAAAGCGTCTTTGAGCGAGCGCTTTGTCTTGCTGTTGCGCACAGCAGCCTTAGCGCTGGTGCGAACACGTTTTTTTGCTGATTTGATGATTGGCATTTAGCAGTACCTTTGTTGTTAAATTGTCAGATTATACTATACAAGAGGTAAAAGCGATTTGCAAACTGTTAGCATGCATAAAATGAGTTGGCAAGCTTATGCTTATGTGCTACGCTGATTTTACAGATAGAATACACAAACCCAAAAAGTATGGACCAAAAAACAGAAATCGCCGACCGCCTTCACCAAGCCAATAATATATTGGTGACGGTGAGCAATAACCCATCTGTGGACCAGTTATCCGCCTGCATTGGCCTGACCCTTGCGCTCAACAAGATGGGCAAGCATGCCACTGCCGTCTTTAGCGGCATGGTACCCAACACCATAGAGTTTTTGCAACCCGAAAAAACTATTGAGAAAAATACCGACTCGCTGCGCGATTTTATTATTGCCCTGGACAAGTCCAAAGCCGACAAGCTGCGTTACAAGGTCGAAGACAAAGTCGTCAAGATTTTTATTACCCCGTACAAGACATCGATTAGTGACAAGGATCTTAATTTTTCGCAAGGTGATTTTAACGTCGATGTCGTCATCGCCTTGGGCGTCCACAACCAAGTGGATCTCGACCAGGCGATTACCTCACACGGCCGCATATTGCACGACGCCGCAGTCGCGACGATAAACGTTAAACCGGGCGGGGAACTGGGCACTATGAACTGGCTCGACACCACCGCCAGCAGTTTGTGTGAACTTGTCGTGTCGCTTATTGACGCCGTTGACAAAACACTGATGGACGCCCAGATGGCCACCGCCTTCCTAACCGGCATCGTGGCCGAGACCAAGCGATTTAGTAACGAAAAGACTTCGCCAACCACCATGAGCATCAGCGCCGAGCTGATGGTTGCCGGTGCCGACCAACAGCTGGTTGCCACCAAGCTCGAGCCGCCAGCACCGCCTCCGTTAGCCCGCGCTGCCGCACCGGCCGAGACGCCAGTGAGCTCAGAGACGCCTTATGAAGCTGCGGTGCCCAAAGCCGATGACGGTACGCTAGAGATATCTCACGGCGAATCAGCTTTCCAGTCGGCACCTCGCGCTCCGGAACCTCCAGCACCCGCGGAGCCCCCAAAGTCCGAAGAGCCCGAAGGGGAACCTGAAGCGCAGCAAATGTCCCAGATCCACATAGACGAGCACGGTTCGCTGCGTACGCTTGAAGAAGAGAAAGAGGCAGCCGACAGCGTTGACCCGACTCATCACATGGAGACGCAACACATGATCTTGCAACCGCCAACCTTGGGCGGCCAGCTTACAGCCAACACCTCATCCGAAGACCCAGAGCAGAGCAGTGACCCATTGTCGTTGCCGAGCCCAGACCCCGATGACGTGGCAATACTTGGCGGGAGTGCGCAATTTGGCGCGCCACAACCGCCAAAGATCATGACGCATGACGCACCAATTGTTGAGACTCCAACCCCAACCCCACCGCCAATTATGCCTACGCCCGCCCCAATGGCACTGCCACCGTTACCGCCGCCAGCACCAATGCCGCCAGCTCCAGCACCAATGCCAGCTCCAGTTGCGCAACCTGCAGCACCTACTGTGTCAGAGCCAGTCATTCCATCGCCACCGACGATTGCGCCAATGTTGCCACCGTTACCGCCAGAGCCTGTGGCAGCTATGCCTACGCCCGCCCCGGTTTCTATGCCAACCCCGTCGTTCCCTCCGTCTAATCAGACGTTGAGCGCTATAGAAGCAGAAGTGCACAGCCCACACCTTGCTCAGGGCCTGGGTACGCCCGGTGTCGTTGATATCGCCCCACCGCCAATTATGCCTACGCCCGCCCCAATGGCAGAGCCGCCAGCCTTACCTCCTTTGCCACCGCCAACACCACCTGTCCCAGATGAACCGTCTCACGACGAAAGCCTTGCCAGTGCCCGCGACGCAGTGATGCAAGCGATTGCTGGCCAGCCAACCAGCGATCAGGGGCCAATCCAGGCGCTCAACGCCCAACCGCTCGGTGATGTGCTCCACCCTACCGATCCCACAATGGTAAGTCCGAGCATTGTCACACCGTCTTCAGGTCTGCCAACGTCAGCTGACCCATCATTTTCCTCACTGACCCAACCATCTACGGACCAATCCGCGCCGCCAGTGCCACCGCCAATGATGCCACCAACTCAATATTAGCGTTGCCAACTATTGTCAAGCTTGGCGCATGACGGTATTCTGCCTACGATGAACGGAATCCTTTTGGTAGACAAACCCGCTGGCTGGACCAGTTTTGACGTCGTGAACAAGATACGACGCTTTGTCGAGCAATCTGGCCTCAATACCACCAACAAAAAGCGCTTCCCAGTGGGGCACACTGGCACACTGGACCCGTTGGCCACCGGTCTGCTGGTCCTGATGCTGGGCACGTACACCAAAAAGGTGCCAGAATTTACTAAACTGGACAAAACCTACGACGTGGTGATGCGCCTAGGCCAGACCAGCAGCACTGGTGACGAAGAAGGTGAGAAAACTCTTGGCACTACCGTCCAGCCTACCCTCGAGGAGCTACACATCGCCTTGGCGCGCTTTGAGGGCGACATCATGCAGACACCGCCTGTGTATTCTGCCATTAAGGTCAACGGTCAGCGTGCGTACAAACTAGCCAGGGAGGGCAAAGCCCCAGAGATGGTGGCCCGGCCAGCACACATTGATCGGAGTATTCTTACCAAATATGCATATCCTGATGTATGGTTTACGACGCACGTGGGCAGCGGCACGTACATTCGTTCGCTGGTCGAAGATGTCGGCACATTTCTCGGTACAGGGGCTTACATGCATGCTCTGCGACGCACGCGCGTGGGTCAATTTTTGATCGCTGACGCGATGACCATGGAACAACTATCGGTAGAAAAGCTCCAGCAGTTGGTTCGGATAGCTTGAGAAAGCTCGAATGTGTATAATCATAAGCAAATAGAGCTTAAGGAGTACACACTGTGGCAAGACTTCCGGTTCCCGGCCAAGATGATGGTACATGGGGCGGCGTTCTCAATGATTTTTTGAATGTTGAGATGGCTGCCGACGGTACTCTAAAGATCCGGACAGATGGCACGCTGAGTTCGTTCGTCAGTACTTCCGGCAATCAAACGATCACCGGCGTTAAAACGTTTTCTAGCTCACCGGTTGTGCCCACTCCAACCAATGGCACAGATGCCGCCACAAAAGCCTACGTCGACAGCGTAGCTAGTAGCGGTGCGCCACCAGCCGACGCTTCGACACTCGGACTTATAAAGCTTACGGGCGACCTTTCGGGTACCGCCGCCAGCCCTGCTATTGCAACAGGCTCGGTTACTGGTGCGAAGATCGCCAACACCACGATTACCGACGCTAACATTTCGGCCACGGCCGCAATTGCTAAGTCCAAACTTGCCTCGCTTGGTATCGTCGATGCCGATGTTGCAGCTGGCGCGGCTATCGCCAAATCGAAGCTTGCAAATTTGGCGATTGTCGATGCCGATATCTCCTCTATTTCCCAGAGTAGCATCACCAACCTGGTAACAAATCTTGCGGCAAAGGCCAGCGACGCATCCGTTGTCCACTTGGCAGGCAGTGAGACCATCAGCGGTAACAAGAACTTTACCGGTACGCTACAACATAACGCCAACGCAGTTATTGACGCATCATCCGTAGGCGCTGCCAGCGGCGTGGCCTCGTTGGACGGGAGCACACTCGTGCCTGTCGCGCAGGTCCCAAGCCTTCCTGCATCAAAGATTACTTCTGGCACGCTCAACACAGCCCAGATTCCCAGCCTGCCAGCCTCACAGATCACCTCCGGCACATTTAATACTGCCCAGATTCCTGACTTATCGGCTACGTATTTGGCTCAGGCTGGTGGTAATGGCCCCACGCTCACCAACGCGGCACTGACGAATGGCTTTGCCCAAGTTAACCTTAACTACAGCGCAACGGGTGGCACGCCGGACGCATTCTCGTTTTATTACAACGGTACTCGTACGGGGTACCACAACGAAAAGGGTGAGATTCGTGCCCGCCCGGCAGCCGACAACTCAGTGCCATTTCGTGTCCAGCAGCATTCTGCTACGCATTCTTCCAACCTTACGGAATGGACCGATGTCAACAACAACATCTTTACCTCAATTGGCCCGACCGGAATTATTACCGCACCGAACGTCGACCGCAAAGTATCATACGGGGTCAGCCCACCGTCCAGCCCTTCGACGGGTGATTTGTGGGTGCAGCCGTAGAGGCGCGGTATGTCGACGATTAGCTACTGGAACGGCAGCGCCTGGACGAGTGTCGATATTACGCATTTTTCGTATTGGAACGGCAGCGCCTGGACGGCGCCGAGTGACGTTAAATACTGGACGGGCAGCGCTTGGCAAACAGTGTTTGGCGGCGGAGGCGGAGGCAGCGGCATTAGTTTGCGCGCGGCAACGACTAACATTGCTAGCGCCGCAAGCAGCCTCAACCTTACAATTCCAGCAACAACGCAAACCGGCGACCTTTTAGTATTAGTGGTTGGGCAGACGAGCAACGCAGCAACTGTTTTCAACGCCATTAGTGGCTGGACTAAGCAAGGTGAGCAACGCGCCAATACGGCGGCCATGACCATGGGGATCTACACGCGCTTGGCTCAGGCAGGGGATGCGAGTAGCACGGTTTCTTCAACTTCGGTAAACACCGCCAACTACAGTGGCCAGATTCGTGCGTACCAGAACGTGAATCAAACAACGCCAATTGACGCCTCGATTGTATTCGGTGTCTCTGCTGCCAGCCTGACAGCTTCGGCGCCGGCGATTACAACAGCAACCGCCGCCGCAGAGGTGATAACTTTCTACGCTGTTCCTACTACCTCGGGAACCACAGTCACCAGCACCGATTTCACCGACCCGTCTGGCTTCGCCAACGAAGTTGTCGTTTGTTCTAGCGGTATAGGCAACAATTCGGCCATTGCCGTCTACGACGAAAACTTCGCCTCTGCCGGTGCGCAAGGGCCATTTGGCATAACCTTTACCCAATCGCGGCAATGGGCTCTCGCCAGCATCGCCCTACGCCCGTAGCCCCAAAATTCTACGATTCACCGTTGCACAAAGAGATATGATCTGGTAGAATACCTCTAGTATGATTTCAAGTGAGAAAAAACAGGGCGTCGTGACTACCCTACAAGCACACAAAACCGACACTGGTTCTGCCGCAGTACAAGCTGGCATTATGACCGAACGTATCAAAGAGCTAACCGAGCACCTCAAGGTCAACAAGCACGACTTTGCTGCCCGCCGCGGTTTGCTGCAATTAGTTGGTAAGCGTAAGCGCCACCTGCAGTACATCGCCGACAAAGACGGCCAAGCGTACCTCGACCTCATCAAGAAGCTTGGCATTCGTCGCTAGTGCATAGACTGCTGACCTCCGGGGCAAACTTCCGGAGGTTCCAAGCTTGTGCACATTAAACAACAGATTCGTTGCATCTTAAGTGGGCAGGGGTCAGATATATCGCACCACCAACAGCACAAGGGCGCTATATATTTGCACTGTGCCCGTTTGAGAGACTTCAGGGCGAATGGTTAGAAAGGCTTACCTATCGATGGGATCAACTGTAAACCCGTACGGAAAAGACATTATTAAAGTAGAGACTGATTTTTGCGGCCGCAAGCTGAGCCTCGAGATCAACCGCGTTGGTTTTCGTACTACTGCCAGTGTTATGGTTCGCTACGGCGAAACCGTTGTACTTGGTACGGCGATGGTCAGCGACAAGCCGTTGGCTGGGTTCGACTACTTCCCGCTGAGCATTGACTACGAAGAGAAGTTCTACGCTGCTGGCAAGATTAGCGGTAGCCGCTTTATTAAGCGTGAAGGCCGCCCATCCGACGAAGCAATTTTGATTGGCCGTTTGATCGACCGCCCAATTCGCCCGCTATGGCCCAAGGGTTACCGCCACGAAGTACAAGGTGTTGCTACAGTACTGAGTACTGATCCAAACTTCCGCCCAGACATGGTTGCCATGATCGCTATGAGCACGGCCTTTATGCTCACCGGTGCGCCATTCGAAGGCCCGGTTGCTGGCCTGCGCATTGGCCTCAAGGATGGCAAGTTTGAAGCCTTCTTGCCCCTAGCCGACATGGTTACCAACGACCTCGACCTAGTAGTTGCAGGCACCGAACACGGCATTATGATGGTCGAAGCTGGCGCCAACGAAGTTACCGAAGAGCAAGTTGTTGATGCGCTCGTTTGGGCACAGGATGCCATCCAGCCAGCTATTAAACTGCAGCAAGAATTGGTCCAGAAAGCTGGCGTCACCGCCAAGGAATACACCCTAAGCCTGCCCAAAGAAGAAGTTCAGTCCGAAGTTGACGAATTCCTCAAGGGCAAAATGGGTGAAAAATTGCGCGCGCCAATGGCCGAGCGCCACGCCCGCATGCATGTTTTGCGCGAAGAATTGATGGTTCACTTCGCCGAAAAACTCGGTGACGAGTGGGACAGTGTGAAGCGTGACTACGAAGATGCCTTTGCAACCGCTGCCAACAAAGATGTCCGTAAGGGTATTTTAGAAGACGGTGTCCGTCCTGACGGCCGCAACTTTACCGAAGTTCGTCAGCTCAGCAGCGAAGTCGGCATTTTGCCCCGCGCCCACGGCTCCAGCTTGTTTACTCGCGGTTTGACCCAAGGTATGAACATCGTGACTCTCGCACCACTCAGTTATGCGCAGTTAGTCGACACCATGGAGCGCAATGAAGAGAAGCGCTACATGCACCACTACAACGCGCCGGGCTATACCGTAGGCGAAATCAAGCGTTTGGGCAGCCCAGGCCGCCGCGAAATTGGCCACTCTGCTTTGGCCGAGCGCGCTTTACTTCCGGTTATGCCAACCGAGGAAGCCTTCCCATATGCCATTCGTAGCGTTACCGAAATCATGAGCCAAAATGGTTCAACCAGCATGGCCGCTACTTGCAGCAGCTGCTTGGCTTTGATGGATGCCGGTGTGCCGCTCACCAGCGCGGTCAGTGGCATTGCTATGGGCTTGATGATTGAGGGAGACAAGGCTATTATCCTCAGCGATATCGCCGACGCCGAAGACTTTGCCGGTGATATGGACTTTAAGACCGCTGGTACGAGCAAGGGAATCACGGCGCTGCAGATGGACATGAAAGTCCACGGCCTGCCAGTCGAAACGCTCAAGAAGGCGCTGCTGCAAGGCAAAGAAGGCAAGGCTCACATTTTGGAGCACATGCTCACTACGCTTGCCGCGCCGCGCAAAGAGATGAGTCCATACGCACCACGCGTCGAAGCGATTAAAATTAACCCAGACAAAATTCGTGAAGTCATTGGTAAGGGTGGTGAAATGATCCAAAAGATCACCGCCGAAACCGGCACCGAAATCGACATCAAGGACGACGGTACGGTTATGATCGCCAGCCCTGATGGCGAAAAGATTCAGCGCGCCATCCAGTGGATTAAGAGCATCACCGAAGAGCCAGAGGTTGGCACGATCTACACCGACAAGCCAGTTGTCAGCGTCATGGACTTCGGCGCCTTTGTGCAGATTTTGCCCGGCAAAGACGGCCTGGTGCACGTCTCGGAAATGTCCGAGGAGCGCGTCAACAAGCCAAGCGATGTCGTTAAAGAGGGCGACCTCGTGACGGTGAAATTAGTTGCCATCGACGACCGTGGCCGCTTGCAGCTGAGCATGAAAGCCGCCGCCCGCGAACTCGCCGAAAAAGCCGGTAAATAAGGTAACAGATGGGCGCAAACCCAAGCAAGCAACAAAAGCTTGACCAAATTGCGGCAGAGATTGTACAACACGATGTCTGCCCAAATTTGGCTAAGACAGCCAAGCACCTGGTATTCGGCGCAGGAAGCCCGGATGCCAAGATCATTTTCATCGGCGAAGCGCCGGGTAGGAACGAGGACGAAACTGGGTTGCCCTTTGTTGGTGCAGCAGGGCGAGTCCTGGACGATCTTTTAGAAAGCGTTGGACTATCACGCAAAGAAGTGTATATTACCAGCGTTCTAAAATATCGGCCGCCCAAAAATCGCGACCCGCGACCAGAGGAGAAGGCGGCGTTCTGGCCCTATTTGTTGGCCCAGCTACAGGTAATTCGGCCACAATTGGTCGTGACGCTCGGTCGTCACAGTACGAATTGCTTTTTGCCGGACTTGCAAATAGGCAAGGCCCACGGACAGCCGCAACAATGGGAAGGCCAGGAAAGGGGAGGATACACCATTCTGCCCCTATACCACCCCGCGGCGGCGCTATACAACGGATCGCTCAAGGCAACGCTCGCCAGCGATTTTGCCGCGATCCCCACATTACTTACGTAAACCAATAATTCTCATCCAAAAAGGAAGGAACATAAACTTTATGGAACCAAATACTAACCCACAAACTCCCCCAGAAGGAAACAAACCCAAACGGCCACAAGGCCCACGCCCGCCCCGCGGCGCTCCGCGTCAAGGTGGCAAGCCACGCGGCAACGGCGGCTCGACAGGCGCCGGCGGCATTTCCCGCGGTGCTGCTGTGCGTGCCCAAAAGCGCTCGCAGGCTGACGCCCAAAAGATCGCCAATCAGTACGCGCCGGCTAACCCCGAGCAGATGACTCGCCGTGCTAACTTTATCGACGATCGTCCCGTCCTCAAGGTCATTGGCCTTGGCGGTATGGACGGCGGTGGCTCAAAGAATATGCTCTTGATCGAGTACATGGACGATGCAGTGATCATGGACTGCGGCAACGACCTTGGCGTCGATCTGCCTGGTATCAACTACGGCATTGCCGACACGGCATACGTCGAGACTATCCGGCACAAATTGCGCGGCTACATCATTACGCACGGCCACTTGGACCACATCGGCGGCTTACCGCACATTGTGCCCAAGTTCCCGGCGCCGATTTATGGCTCTAAATTTACCATTGGCCGCGTCGAAGAAATTTTTGAAAACTTTAGCCTGCCAATGCCCGACGGTTTTGAACTCAAGACTATGACCATGAACGAAGACACCCACGAGCGCCTGAAGGTTGGCTCGTTCTTCGTCGAACTGGTGCGCATTACGCACTCTATCCCCGGCAGTACCTGCATCGTGCTAGATACACCTGTCGGCCGCCTGATTAACACCGGCGACTTCCGTTTTGACCCCAATCCACTTGACCACGAGCGCAGCGACATCGATCGCCTCAAGCAGCTCGGTGACGAAGGTGTCTTGGCACTGCTCAGCGAAAGCACAACTGTTGAACGTATGGGTCGTACACCATCGGAGAGTACGATTGAACAAAGCTTCATCGACATCATCGACCGCGCACCTGGCCGCATTTTTGTCGGCTTGTTCTCGACCAACATGAACCGCGTTCAGATGATCATCAACGCTGCCGTGCATCACGGCCGTAAGGTTGCCATGGATGGCCGCAGCATGGTCAGTACCCTGGAAATGGCTGTGCGTCACGGTTTCGTGCGCATTCCTAAGGGCACCTTCGTGCCCATTGCCTCGGCAGCTAGCATGAAGGACGAAGAGCTCGTCGTGGTTTGTACTGGCTCGCAGGGTGAGCCCAGCTCGGCTTTGCAACGCATGGCCAGCGGCGACCACAAGTACATCAAGCTCAAGGAGCAAGACACAGTCATTTTGTCCAGCACCCCGATCCCGGAAAGCGGCAACGATGCACTCGTTGGCCAGATGGTCGACGGTCTCACCAAGCGTGGCGTCCACGTCTTCGAAGCCCGCAACCACGAGCTAGACGGCGTCGGCCCGCTGCACGTCTCTGGCCACGCCAGCCGCGACGAATACGCCGAAATGATCCAGTACACCAAGCCGAAGTTCTTTATTCCCATCTACGGCGCCTACCGTGTTAAGCAGCGTCACGTCGAAATTGCAGTTGAGCAGGGAATCCCACGCGTCAACACCGCTAACGTCGACAACGGCGAAGTGATCGCCCTGACCGCAGATAAGATCGAAGTCATTGGCGAAGTCCCGCACGGCACAATTTTGGTCGACCAGACCGGCGCCATTGTGAACGGCGTAGTGGTCAAAGACCGTGTCCTGATGGCCGAAGAAGGCCTGGTCGCTGTCGTGATTACCGTAGACAAACGCAACGGTAGCTTGCTCACGAGCCCAGATATCATCAGCCGCGGCTTCATCTACATGCGCGACAACGAAGAGATCATGAACGGCCTGCGCAACGAGTTGCGCCGTGCAGTCACCCAGCGCTTCAAGCGCGTTGACCTCGACCGCTTCAAGGTAGAGCTCAAAGACCACATCACACACTATCTGTTCGAGCAAACCCAGCGCAGCCCAATTGTTATCCCTGTGGTGAATGTGATTGGCGGCGGCAAACCAGAAGGTGGTCGCCCACAGCAAAATGGCAATAGCCAAGGTGGTAACGGTGGCAATAGTGGTCGCCCAGACCGATCCAACAACCACGATGGCGGACGCGACAGCCAACAGCATCAACCACACCACTACGAAGGCGGAGACGACCGCGAAATGCAAAATCCTGACGGTGGCGGCAACGGCGGTCCAGGCAATAACAACGACGATGAAAACGCCGGCAAAACACCCGAGCAAATCGCCGCAGAGCAGCAGGAACGCTTTCAGCGCATGCGCGAACGCTTGCTTGGCCAAGACGCGCGCGTCGACTAGCGCCACACCCATCACCCAACGATGCTATTGCATATAAGCTGGTAGTATATTATAATATAGATATGAAAAAGCGATCGAGCGAACAGTCAGATGAACCAGGAGGATATGTGCTGGGCGATGAAGCAATTGATACATTGCGCAGTCACGCCGAGACGCCTGGGGTAGATCCGGCACATCGCCGCTTGGCTGAGCAGGCAATTGCAAATGTTCAAGCTCTCCAAGCCCGCCTCGGTCGTACGCCCACCGGTCCGGAGCTGGAAGTTGTCAGGACCGCCATAGATACTCACGACGGACGACTGGGAGGCCTGCTACGCCGCCTTGCCAATGTTACAACAAGAGTTGCGGTAGTCGGGCCAGATGGAAGCGGCCACTATTCCGAGAGACGTTCTCCGCAAGGTGATACTCGGACATATCGCGTGGAGGCTACGATCCGCCCTCAGGACATAGAAGATTCAAGCGACGGTACACCTGGACATGGCTTTGGTGAAGCATTTGATCAAGGTGTTCAGGTGGTGCACGGGCGGCAATTTAATGTCCCATCAGAGCGTGTTGTGTATGGAGCGGGACGAACTCAAGCAGTTCGCCCAGGCGCATTACATGATGCGCTTACTGAGCCTACCGTCGACAACTTACGCGTAGTCCCGACGAGTGGCGCTTTGACTTGGAATACGCAAGAATTACCCCTCGTAGGGCCCCCATCGGCGGCGCTTACCGGTAACACGGCTGAGCTGCCAGTATACCGGCCCCGTCCTTAGCCTTTGCGTTCCCCGTCGTTTTTAGCGTAACCTTTTTGACAATAGTTGTAATTTTTGCTATGATATGTAGGTAAAACACTTACGCTTCTTCGGTAGAATGGTATAATACAAACACTATGGCTCACAAGAAAAAACAAACACGCCGCAAAAAAGAAGAATTGGAAGACGTCGAACGTTCGCCATTTTGGCCTTTGGCTGGCGCAATTTTACTGTGCGTGTTGGCGCTTTTCTTGTTGCTGGGCGGCTTTGGCACGGGAGGCCCACTGCCTAAAGGTATGTTTAACGGTGCATACAGTGCGCTCGGATGGGGCGCCTATTTGCTGCCATTTGGCCTTGTGTACTGGGGCGCATACAAGTTTAGGAGCGAAGACCACCATATTCCTCTTGGTAAGCTGTTGAGCGTATTCGGGGTACTGGCCTTTAGCGCCGCCTGGTTGTTTACGGCTTTTGCCAACAAGCAATTGAACGGTTGGGTCGGCGGGCACGGCGGTGCAGTCGGCAAGCTGCTAGGTACCACGGTCTTGGCCGCACTGGACAGCTTTCCGGCCAGCCTGATGTTCGCGATTTTTGTGTTGCTCGCGGTGTTCTTTGCGTTTGGGATTTCGCCTAAAGTTATCCTGGGCCTTGGCCGGATGTTTAAGCCCAAAGAAGTGGATGGGGAACTCGCCCAGCTTAAGTCTACTGCCGAAGCCAGCGGCTTTAAGCTGAACGAGGGCGTGCCGGTGGAACACCATGCCACCAAGTCATTCGCTGGCCTGCGCAACTCTGCCGAAAAATTGGCGCCAGCCGAGAACCACGAGGCCCTCACCCTGGCCAGCGACCCCAACTGGCAATTCCCCTCCGTAGCGTTATTGGACCAAAAACAGGATAAAGCCGACGCCGGCGACGTAAGCGGCAATGCCAAGACTATCGAAGAAACCTTCGCCAACTTCAATATCGAAGTCGAGATGGAAGGCGCCAATGTTGGCCCGCGCGTTACCCAGTACACACTCAAGCCGCCAGCCAATGTCAAGCTAACCAAAATTACCGCGCTGGAGAACAACCTGGCGCTCGACCTGGCCGCCCACAGCATTCGTATGGAAGCGCCCATCCCTGGCAAACGCGCTGTTGGCATCGAGGTACCAAACGTCAAGGCCGCGACCGTGCGCCTGCGTTCATTGTTTGAGTCACGCGACTGGACAGAAATTAAAGGCCCGCTCGGTTTTGCAATTGGCCGCGATATTACTGGCAAGCCGGTGGTGGCCGACTTGGCCAAAATGCCGCACCTTTTGGTAGCCGGTCAGACTGGCTCTGGTAAGTCGGTTATGATTAACACGATTTTGACGAGCCTGCTGTATCGCAACAGCCCGTCCGATCTCAAGATGATTTTGGTCGACCCCAAGCAGGTTGAACTCAAGCCATATGACGACATTCCACATCTGTTAACGCCGGTGATTACCGAGCCCGAGAAGTGTATTAGCGCCCTCAAGTGGGCAGTGGCCGAGATGGAGCGCCGCTACAGCGCCTTGGCCGATGTAAGCAAGCGCAATATCGCCGAGTACAACTTGCTCAAAAAGGGAGAGGGCATGCCGTACATTGTGATTGTGATCGACGAGCTGGCCGACCTGATGATGATGGC
>CAZDTZ010000025.1:0-17632 GCA_964508535.1 uncultured Candidatus Saccharibacteria bacterium | reverse complement strand
CTTCCGATCGCACCTCAACGCCCGTTACAACGGCATCGGTTGTGACGACGCTACCAAACACTGGCCCGGGCGCAGTAGTCATCATCGCCATTTTGTCGGTTATCGGCGGCTACGTATTTCATGCCACACATCGGCACATTCGCAATAAGCGCACGCGCGGCACACATCATACAACACATCCGCACGCCGCCTAAAACGCGCGCTACATGCTTTGACAACACCCCTGTAACACCTTATTATAAGGGTAATTAGTTAGTGCAAACCACAAAAGGAAATCATCGTGACGACAAACGCTCCGGCATCTGCCCAAGAAAACGCTGCCCTATTTAGTAAAAAACACCGCACGATCGCTCTGGTTGTTGTGGCGCTCGCCTTTGTAATGGACTTGCTGGACAATACGATTGTCAATGTGGCAATTCCGTCAATCCAGGCTAACCTCGGCGCCAGCTACGCCTCGATCCAGTGGTTGGTTGCCGGTTACGCGCTCTCTTTTGCGTTGCTTTTGGTAACCGGCGGCCGCATGGGCGACGTATTTGGCTACAAGAAATTATTTATGGTTGGCGTGGCTGGCTTTACGCTGGCGTCGCTGTTAAGCGGCTTGGCCTGGAACCCCGGCATCCTGATTTTCACTCGTTTGCTTCAGGGTACGATGGCGGCGCTGATGGTGCCGCAAGTGATGTCGATGGTCCAGGTGATGTACAAACCAAGCGAGCGCACGGCTATCAACGGTTTGTTCGGCATGCTTGGTGGGATGGCGGCGTCGATGGGGCCGATTGTGGGCGGGCTGCTTATTAAGGCCAACGTGTTTGGCTGGGATTGGCGCCCGATTTTCCTTATTAACGTCCCCGTTGGTATATTTGGCCTGATCGCGGGCGCGAAGTTTTTGCCTAACGGTAAATCACCACACCCACTTAGACTCGACATTACAGGCACGGCTATCTTGGTTGGCGCTTTGTCTCTATTAGTCTTCCCGCTTATAGAAGGGCGCGACCTGGGCTGGCCGCTGTGGTCGTTCTTGATGATGGCGGCGTCGGTTCCGGCGCTGTTTGTCTTTGCCTGGTGGCAGCGGGTCAAGATGACAAAGGACGGTTCGCCGTTGGTAATCCCGGCGCTGTTCCGTTTGAAATCATTTGTCGTCGGCCTGGGTGTAAACGTCATTTTTGAGGCTGCGATGCTCAGCTTTTTCCTGACCAACACCTTAATGATGCAGATCGGGCTTGGCTTTAGTCCGATTCATGCCGCACTGACAGGTTTGCCGGTGGCCTTTGGCATCGCGGTGTGCATGGCGACGCTCGGTACGACCATTGTGCCAAAGTTGGGCCGCTATTCGATTACCATCGGGACAATCATCATGGGCTTTGGCTTGGCCGTTACGTCCTGGGTGCTGCACAAGTATGGTTTGGCCGTGCACTCGTGGCAGTTTATTCCTGGCTTGTTGCTCGTGGGTGTTGGCATGGGATTGGTCTTTGCGCCACTTATGGCCGTGGTACTCAACGATGTTGATGCCAAGCACGCTGGCTCAGCCTCGGGTATGCTCAACGCCGTGCAGCAGGTTGGTGGGGCAATCGGTATTGCGCTCATCGGCGTGGTGTTCTTTGGCCAGCTCAGCCACAATGCTGCGAGCAGCTTTACGACAATCGAACCTAGCCTGCGCGCCCAGCTTACGGCGCAACACATACCTGCGGTCACTCAGGATGGCATCGTACAGGGGTTCAAGATTTGCTTTATCGACCGCAGCAAAGCCAAGGATCCAAGTGTGACGCCAGAGAGCTGCAAGCACGATAAAGGTCCTGCCGGTTCACCGGAGAACAAACTGGACGACATTGTTATGCACAGTGCACTCAAAGCCAACGCTGTTAATTTCGACCGCGCCTTCCGTGCCGGCATTATCTTTGGGATCTGTTTCCTGGTTGTTACTTTTGGTCTGAGCCTGATGCTCCCCAAACGCATTCGCCCCGAAGCCTTCAAAGAAATGGCTTAGCTTCAGCTAGTAGCTGTTACGCTCGGCCAAGTAAAAACACCGCCCGGCTGGGGCGGTGTTTTTATAAGTGTTGGTGTGCCTCTTGCTACAGCGCGACGGTAACTTTTTCTTCGCCTGGTTCGCCAGCTCCAGGTGCTTTCTGCTTGATGATAAACGTTGCCACCATGGCTGAGCCAATGGCGAAGCACGCGCCAATATAGTAGGCGGTGTGGAAACCGTGCACCATGGCTGCGTCCTTGTCCGGTGTGTGGTGGAAAAAGAGGACGGTAGAAGCTGCAGAAACGCCGCTCAAGATGGCCAGGCCAAGCGCACCGCCAATTTGTTGCGCGGTGTTGATGAGGCCAGAAGCCAATCCAGCCTCGCGGCCTGGAACGCCGGACGTTGCGGCAATTGTTGTGCTCACGAAGGTAAAGCCAGCACCAAAGGCCATGACGATTAGGCCGGGCATGACGCGGGTAAAGTAATTACCGTGCACTGGTATGTGGCCAAGCATGAACAAACCAAGGGCGATAAACCATGGCGAGATCATCAGCACTCGTTTGTAGCCGATCTTTTTGATCAGTTTTGGTGCGCCGGTAGCCGCAATAGCGATTACAATCGGCACTGGCAAAAAGCCGAGGCCTGTGCGTACCGGTGAGAAGTGCAGGATTTCTTGTACATAGATTGAGGTGAAGTAGAAGATGGCGAACAGTGCGGCAGCCACCGGCATCTGGGTCAGGTTGGCACCGGTGATGTTGCGGATTTTGAAGATACTAAAGGGCACGAGCGGGTGCTTGACGCGCAACTCGTTCACTACGAACACGACAAGTGAAGCAGCAGAAGCAGCCAAGAAACCGAGCGTGGAGTGGGCGGTCCAGCCATGGCTCGGCGCTTCGACCAAACCGTATACGAGGAGCATGAGGCCAGCGGTCACCGATACGGCACCAAGCAAGTCGAGGTCGTTGTGCGTTTCTTCTGACTCGTGACGCGGTACTAATTTCCAGGCGCCGATGAGCACGGCAATGCCAATAGGCACATTAATGAAGAAGTTATAGCGCCAACCGAGGTACTCCGTGAGTATGCCGCCCAGCAGCACGCCAAAGGCGGCACCACCGGCTGCAACTGCACCCCAGATCGACAGTGCGATATTACGTTCGTGTCCTTCGCGGTAGGTTATGAGCACAATAGACAATGCGGCGGGTGACATAAAGGCGCCGGCCAAACCCTGTATTGCTCGCAGGGTGATGAGCATGGTGCCATTAGTAGCCAGGCCAGCGAGCAGGCTGGCAGCCACAAAGAGCGTCACACCTGCCAAAAAGATCTTGCGGCGTCCATAGAGGTCGGCGGCGCGGCCACCCAGCAGCAAAAAGCCACCAAAGGCCAATGTGTAAGCAGTGACAATCCACTGCAGATTAGTTTGGCTCAAATGAAAGGCGCGCTGCAGGGCGGGCAGCGCCACGTTTACAATTGCCGAGTCGAGCACGACCATAAATTGCGCCAGCGCCAGTAATATTAGGATGAGCCAATGGCTTCGCGCCTTTTCTGCTATCTTTTCCGCCATAGGTTTAAGTTCTCGCTTTCTATCTTTGGGTTATTTTGGAGACTTTGTTATAATTGAGCTACTCAACGATTGTAAATCTCAATAGTTGAGGATGTCAACTATTTTGTAAAAATCGGTCAGACTTGTAAAAAGGTACCATGGTAAAAACTGTTATCCCTCCATTTTATGATTCGCTTGTCCAATTTCTGGCGCTTTCCAAGCACCAGATGTTTGCCATTGCAGCAGATTATAACCTTACGAGCATGCAGTCGTTTATGCTGCTCCTTATGCACGACGGCGAAGTGCGCACCATGAACTCGTTTTGTGGTGTGCTGGGGTGTGACGCATCGAATGTTACTGGACTCGTCGATGGCCTGGAGCGCAAAAAATTGCTTGGCCGTACCGAGAGCCCAACCGACCGCCGTGTTAAAGTTGTCACGTTAACCCCTCAGGGTACGGCTATTCGCCAAGCAATCTTGCAGCGTTTGTCAGATCACAATCAAAGTTACATTCTCTCTAAGCTCACCGAGAAAGAGGTCGAGCAGTTCACGAAGCTCATCCGAAAAATAACCGACGGCTGCCCACAGTCGGCAATGCACCAGGCTTCCTAATTCTTACTAGTTGCGCCTTAGGAATCTTGTAATACCGAAAGGATATTGCCGGCCGGGTCGGTAAACCAGGCAATGTCTGGCCCATGCTTGGCGGCTAGGCCGCGGGCAATGCCTTTTTCGTCGGTCATGCCGTCGTAGTGTTCAAATGTAACGCCTTTGGCCTTGAGCGCTTCGACGGCTTTTTCAATGTCGTCGACTGGGAAATTGAGGATGGTATAGGTCGCGGGTACGTGGTTTTCTTTTGCATAAACGTAGAGAGGGTTTCCACCAGCAATGTGTACGTGCAGACCCATGTCGTCTTCTTTTACTTCGAGGCCGAGCGTCTGGCCGTAAAATGTTTTTGCGGCGGCGAGATCGTTAACCGAAAAGCCACTGAAAGCGTGCGTATCTTTGAACATAGGTGCTCCTTTTGTTACTACTAACTAGTAGTATAGCGGACAGCGGAATAGCAAATGCCCGCACATTGCAGTACAATCGAAGGCAGTATGGAACCATTCGGCTTATCATCCAAGATAGTTATTGTTGAAGACAACGTCAGCCTCGCAGATATCTATAAAACTCGGCTCGAGATACTCGGCTATACTTGTTTTTTGGCCTATGACGGCGAAGAAGCGTTGGCGACAATACAGAAGGAGTTGCCCGATTTAGTGCTGCTCGACCTCATGGTGCCCAAGATCGCCGGCGACCAAATCCTAGAGAAAATGCGCGCCAGCGACTGGGGTAAGAACATTAAGGTTCTGGTGATTTCTAACCTTAACGAGGCTGACGCACCAGCCGGCCTGCGTAACCGAGGCATCGAAGGCTATGCCGTAAAGGCAAACTTGTCTAACGACCAGCTCGACAAACTCGTGGATAGCATTTTGAAGCCAGCCGACCAAAAAGAGGACGTTTCTTTAGAAAAAGTTGACCTTAACGACGAAGCAGTTGTAAATACGCCGGTGCCAACGCCTGTAGCTCCAGCGCCTACAGCTGAGCCGGTAGTGGTATCACCTTCTGTGCCTGAGAGCCAGCCGCAGCCTTTCGCTGGGTTAAAATCAGTCATTTACCCGTCGTCCAACCTTGAGGCAGACAAAAAGCTTTGGGAAGCGGCCACTGGCAGCAAACCGTATTTCGACCAGCCATATTATGTCGGCTTTAGGGTAAATGGTTGCGAGCTTGGGCTTGACCCTAATGCGGCCAAAGAGGGCTTACTATATCCGGTTGCATATTGGAACGTACAAAACGTTGCCGAAGCAACGAAGCAAATCCTTGGCGGTGGCGCAACTGTCAACAAGGAAGCCAAAGACGTCGGTGGCGGTATGATGATGGCGACCTTCAAAGACCCTAGTGGCAATATTTTTGGCATCATAGAAGAGCATTAAATGTCGTCCAGCAAAATATAGTTGTCACGCTTTTGCTATACTGGTTATGTAAAAGGGAGGCATGTATGCAAAAAATTACACCATGTATTTGGTTTCAGGGTAACGCTGAAGAAGCCATGAATTATTACGTTACGACGTTTAAGGACTCAAAGATAACCCATATTGAACGCTATGCTGGCGGCCAAGGAATACCAGGCGAACAGGCGTTAAAAGGCAAAGTCTTGACCGGCGTTTTTGAAATTATGGGCCAAAAATTTACGTGCCTCGATGGTGGCCCGGTGTTTGAGATGACTGGTGCGATATCCTTTATGGTTGAGTTTGACGATGAAGAAGAGCTCGACAAAGTTTGGGACAAGATGATCGACGGGGGCAAAACGCAGCAGTGCGGTTGGGTTACTGATAAGTTTGGGGTAACCTGGCAAATTGTGCCAACTGTCCTGGGGGAGCTGATGAGCGACGAGTCGGCCACACCCGACCAGAAGAAGGCTGTGATGTCAGCCATGATGCCCATGGTCAAGCTTGATGGTGCCAAACTACAAGCCGCCTTTGATAGCGCCAAAAAATAAGGTGAGCAGTCGCTAGGCTGGCTTGGCGTAGCGCTCGAGTGCTTTCTCGATCTTGGAAACCAGCTCGTCGAACGAAACGTCGCTTTTGATGATGTAATCAACAATGCCGAGTGCTTTGGCGTGCTCTATAACGTGCGGGTCATTTAGGTTGGTTGCAACCACGATTGGCACGTTTTGTAGGGTATGCTGCGCTCGAAGTTTTTCGATGAATGTAAAGCCGTCTACTCGCGGCATAAGCAAATCAAGCAAGATAACATCAGGAGTAAACTTTTTTAGCTCGGCCAGCGCCTCGCCGCCGTCCATTGCAAAATGGACATTATAACCAGATGTTGCCAGCTTGGCTTTGTACGCGGCTGTTAAGAACGGGTCATCCTCGACTACGAGTATATCGATTGCCATGTCATCCTCCACTCTATGTTTGGCTCAATCGGGTACATGCATACTGTACCATAAAGCAAAGTCGGGAATCTTTATTTTTTGCTGTTGCCACAGCAACGCATAGTGTTTATGATAATACGTATAGTGGGTGGGTTAAAACAAATCAATATGCTAAAGCAGCTCACGCAAAAGGTGTCTGCGCTGGCCTCAATGACGCTGGGTAAGAGTCTGACGTCGCGCCTTACGGTGCTTTTATTTGGCCTGACGGCTCTCTCGATTAGCGTCGTGGGTTACCTGGGCATTCACGGCCTGCTGGACTCCGGTTCAAAGGCCGAAAAAATCACGTCTTCCTCGATGCAGGAGCGTGCCGAGCAATTTCTCGTACAGGCAACCAACGACACGGCAGAAAAGAATGGCCTGGTATTCAAAAATATCCAGCTAGCTACCGACCACGCCGCCTACTTTATAAACAATGTAATCAACAACCCCACCAATTTCCCAAACAGTCACTGGCGCTTTGACGATCATATGGTGCGTACGCCAACGGGCATCTACACCAATACTACCAGTGATGCCAGTGCGGTCTATTTTGAGAACTACATTACCATGACGCCCCAACTCAAGCGCGAGGCTGAGCTGATGACTTACGGTGACTTCATTATGCCTAATATGCTCGCCAAGGAGCCTAACGCGGCTGCATTTTACTTTCTAGGCACGCAAGGTGAGACTGTGTATTATCCGAATGTCAGTTTTGGTGATATCGTGCCACCAGATTTTAACCCAACAACCCTTGATTTTTACACCGACGCCGATCCAGCACACGACCCCAATCGTACGGTTAAATGGTCCCAGGTTTATGACGACCCGGTTGGCCACGGCTTGCTTATCACTGCCTCCGCACCCTTATATCTCAAAGACAATACCTTTAAAGGCATTATTGGCATGGATGTCACGCTCGGCCATATTGCTCAGAACATCGAAAGTTACAGCCCAATCGAAAGTTCGTATGCGTTCTTGATCGACAACCAAGGCCGTGCAATTGCGTTGCCAGCACAGGGTTACAAGGATATCCTTAACCGGGCGCAAAAGAAGGACGAATTTGGTGTTGGCCTGCAAAAGGTTAAAGGTGATTTTGGCGGTATCTTGCAACAGATGCGAAATGGTAAAAACGGCTTCGAAAGCATCTCTGCCAACAAGCAACAATTACTGGTGGCGTATGCCCCGGTGCCGGACACTAATTTTAGCTTGGCTATTGTTGCAAAGCGCGGTGTGTTGCTGCAGGCGGTTACCACCTTACAGAAGCAGGTCAAGAATTCGACTAGGCAGGTCTTGTATCTCGAGATTTTGCCATTCGCGATTTTCTTGTTGGCCTTAGTATGGTGGCTAGGCTTTAGCTACATCCGCTTCTTAACGGCTCCGATTATTGCACTCACCGACCAAACCCGTCGGGTGATGCAAGGTGACTTTAAACACGGCGTCACCGTCACCTCGTCGAACGAAATTGGCGTATTGGCTACGGCCTTCAACAAGATGATTGCCGAGCTCGCTACCTCTTATGAGTCGTTGCGTAGCAAGGTCAACGAATTACGCGACGCCAAAGCCAAAGATGACGCAATTTTGGAGAGTATTGGTGAAGGTGTTGTGGTAGCGGACGGCGACGGCAAGATAGTGCTCATTAATGACATTGCCGCCAGCCTGTTGGGCGTCCATGGCGCGGCAGTTGTTGGCAAGAGCGTTGATACCTACGATCTTTACGACAGTGCCGGTGAGATTATGGCCACAGCCCAGCGTCCAATCCATCTCACGCTCAAGAGTGGCCGGCGAACGCACCAGGAAGCCCAGAGCATGCACAAAAACGGCAGCAAGAGCTCGCTGAATCTAACGGCAACGCCAGTACGCCAGAACAACTCCATCATAGGTGCCGTAGAGATTGTCCGTGATGTGACCAAAGAACGTGAGATCGACCGCGTGAAGACTGAATTTATATCAGTGGCCTCGCACCAGTTGCGTACTCCTTTGTCGGCGATCAAGTGGTTCAGCGAAATGCTCCTAAAGGGCGAGGGCGGCAAGCTCAAAGGCCAGCAGATACAGTTCACCCAAAGTATTGTAGACTCTGCCGCCCGCATGAATGAACTGGTTAACTCGCTCCTTAATATCTCTCGCCTAGAGTCTGGCCGTATGATCGTCGAGCCTCAGCCAACCGACCTCAGCCAGCTGGTTGCGGGCATTGTTAACGACCTCAAGGCTCAGACCGAGCTGCGTAAGCAAACCTTGGAAATTAACGTCGACAAAACGTTGTCAAAGGTCAGCCTCGACCCTAATTTAATTGGGCAAGTGTATCTCAATATCTTGTCTAACTCCATCAAGTACACGCCGCAGCAGGGCAAGATCCAAATTACCGTTACGCGCGAAGGCAACAAGATACAGTCGGTCATAAGCGACAACGGTTACGGCATCCCTAAGGCCGAGCAGGCCAAGGTCTTCCAAAAGTTTTACCGCGGCACAAACGTAGTCAAAGTAGAAACCGATGGCACCGGTCTGGGCATGTACCTGACCAAGACTATCATCGAGGCGTCAGGCGGCAAGATCACCTTTGAAAGCCACGAGGGCAAGGGCACGACGTTCACCTTTACGCTGCCGCTAGAAGGTGTGCAACCAAAGGCCGGCAGTGTCCGCATGGGCGCCAACACCAGCGAGCTACAGCCTACCGATACGACAAAGTCTGCCAGCCCGGAAGTTCAGCCCCCTAAAGCGTAATACCTATACTCTTGAAAAATGTAAATAATAGTTTATTATATACATATGAATAAATATCCAGGTTTACGGCGTACTATTACATGTGGCACGGCCATACTGGCAGGTGCGGCCACAATGCTTGTCCCATCTGGATGTAGCAGCAGTTCCCCCGATAGACCACTTCCTGTTATTACTGGTGTGCCATCACCTGAAGCAAGTGTTGGATCCCAGGATCCCCAGGCGGCCATGAAGGCAATCGCTGGTGGCATGGCCTGCCATCTGAGTGGTAGAGTTATCAAGCGATATGAATTTAATGACGACGCAGCAAGCTCAACCCTTATTGATCTTGGGGTCAATGTTACGCTTACCGAAACAGCCGCATCCAAAGCCGCAAAGACCCAGTATGCCGCCGATGATGCCGCTGTTACCTGGACGCCCAGAACCACAACGACGCGCGTGTTCGCTGACCAAAACGGCGTGCTCGTTGATCTTGGTCATGGCTTAATAAGCCAAGGTGGCCACGACACCCCGGACAAGCCGTTGACCGATATGCTAGTGCCTGCAAGTGCCATAACGCCCGATAACATTTTTGGTCTGTACGACATCCATAGAGTAGATGACATGAATGGAGCAAAAACTGGATCTGGAGAGGCCGTCGTCACCGAAATACCGTGTGGCGCGGTGGCATTCCGCCTTGGACAATGGGTTGTTGTCGACGCTCAGTTACCGGTAATAAGCCAGACCTTCAAGACCGTTGGCGCTGCCGAGGACTTCATTACTCAAGACATGATTCGCTAAACGGCTTCATGCCACTTGTAAAATAGGCTGAGATTGCCCTCGGCTAGTGTATAAATATAAGCAGAATGAAATTGCAGATGCGCTTTCTGTTGCTATTTACCATTGTCTTCGTGGCAATAGGTGGCTTATTAGTGGTGCAGCGCGCATTTGACCTGCAGCGTACGCATCATGTGTTGACGAGCGAGTTGCATGACCGTAGCAAGTTGTTCACTACCAACGTAACGGCCGAGGGCCAAACATTCCAGACATTCTCGGAGGACTATTCTTTTTGGGACGACATGGTGAGTTTTGTGAAGACCCGGAATATGAATTTTGCACACACTAATCTCGACTCAGGCCTCTCGACGTTTGGCGCGGATGTCGACTGGGTGTACAGCCCGACGGGTGTGCTGGTGTATGCTAGTACCGCCGATCCTACTATTAAAGTTCCTGAGTTGCCGCTGCCCGCCAATTTTTTTGCCACCGTGGCGGCGCGTAAGTTTGCGCATTTTTACGTGCAGCTACCCGATGGCACGTTTGAAGTCCGCGCAGCTACGATTGTGCCAGGGGATGACGCTGAGCATAAAAGCCCGGCCAGCGGCTACTGGTTGATTGGCCGATTCCTGGGTGACGACTTCATTAAGCGTCTGGACACGCTCTCGCAGACTACCGTAACGTTTAAGCCTGTCACAACACCTCCTGGTGACAGCATTCAGGGCCATACTGTGGGCTTTACAACGCCCCTCAAGGACATGAATGGACACACGGTGCAATTGCTTAGCTCTACGTCGCGCGTGAGCCTCATTGACGATCTTAACGGGCTGTACAGGCGAGAGATTACACTCATATCTGTTGTCGCCGTTTTGATACTGAGCCTCATCCTGGGCAGTATTTGGTGGCTGGTGCTGCGGCCACTTCGTAGGCTTACGGTGAGTATCCAAAAGCAACAACCGGAACTGCTGGACGGCATGGCAAGATCTGGCTCGCAGTTTGGTGAGCTGGCCGGTGTGGTGCAACAGTTTTATACCCAGAAGGTAACCATCGAGCAAGACGCCTTTAGGAAATCAGAACTGCAGCGGGTCAACAAGGACAAAACAGCCTTTCTCGCCGTGGCTGCGCACGAGCTCAAAGCGCCAGGGGCTATCATTAAGCTGATCTCGGAGGATATCCCCCGAGTGGCTGCCGAAAAAAACATCCCGCCAGATATACTCAGGCAGCTCGAGATCATTACTCACCAGGCAAACAAAATGAGTGTGCTGGTGAATGATCTGCGCATGGCGAGCGAAGGCAACCGCGCCGGCATAAGTGAGGATTCTGTCTTTGACTTTGATACGCTCCTGCAACGGGAAATTACCGAACTAGGTTATGTTATAGATCAGAAAATTACCTTTGTGGGTAACGTGAACCGTATAGTAAAAGCCGATAGTGATCACCTGGGTCAGGTTGTGAGCAACCTGCTACGCAACGCAGCAAAGTATTCGGCACACGATACCGAGATACACGTCGAAAGTCGCGTGCATGAAGGTAACATAGAAGTGGGATTTGAGGATTTTGGCGTTGGCATCTCGCCGGAAGACCAAACGCATATTTTTGAACGTTTTTTCCGCGCACCAAGCGTTGTCGACAAATACCAAGGGCTCGGGCTGGGCTTGTCGATCTGCCACATAATAATTGAGCGTATGGGCGGCAAAATCTGGGTAGAAAGCACAATCGGGCAAGGTTCGCGCTTTTATATCTCGCTGCCGCTGGACAGGCTCGCGGTCAAGCCCGTAACAGCCGTCCAACCTGGTTAACCGTTGACCGGGTCGCTGGTCGCGCAACCAGGCCTTACGACACTGCTCTCAGTAGTCTTCGAGCAATGTCGGGGGGATAATATACGTCCAGTATATTAGTAGACGGGGATCGCATTAATTCTTGCCCACCTTGGGCTAAATGAGGTGCTGACTGACCCCGGGTTCGAGCGGCCAACGCTACGAGCAGGCGCGTACGGCTAACCCATCCCTCGCGAGCTGCAGGGAATCGTGCTCGCAATATCCGGCCTACCGCACCATTTTGAATGCCGACAACTATATTTTTGTCATCTCGTTCTACTTCGGACGCTGCGAGTGAGCTTACTAGTAGGATGCGAAAAGCAGACTCGGTACAGTTGAGCCTATCTAATGCTTCTTGGGGCTGTATAAATGCGAATGGGTCCGCGCCATTAGTGGCGCTCTCGGCATTTGTAGCCTCTATGTTTTTCGGCGGTAAGACAGGAGGAGCATACCGCACGGCTTCCTCGGCGGTTGCCAGCTGTGTTGGGCTGGTAAAGATCCGTTGGATCCTATGGTTCGCAGCTAATCGGGACGGGTTGTTTATTACATCTTGTTGGGTGAGAGCTACTTGCTGCTCGTCTATCTTAGGCATGTCCGGCGCGGGTAGAAGCCCTTGGTCAAGCAAATCAAGAATTGCAGCGAAGGGGTAGATGCTAACCTTATTTCTGTCACCAACGAGCTGGACTTTTGGCGGTGCAGGGAACTTGTCCTTTAACAGGGCTATGATTTCGGGCGGTTTTTTGCCAAAGTAGCCGGCCACCATTTTTGTGCTGAGCTGCCATGGCTGCATTTTTTGCGGCTTAACGTAGTTTGCATATGCCGCTCCCCATCGTCTGTCGACGTAATCTCTGGTACGGCCCTTTGGCGTAACTCTGTGTGAGGAGACATCAGGTTTGTTTTCTGGGTCCAAAGCTGCAAATTTATCGAGCACGGCATGAAGCGACAAGCCGGCGAGTTCGGCGATCTCGCTAAACCCGATGTACTTTGTTTTATCAACGACTGCAAGTTTGTCGAACGCATCCTGTATCCTTGTTGCTTCGTGTTCGGTGATATGGCGGGTAATGCCTATCGCGCCGAAGAGCGGGTGGCGGCGTTTGTATGCCGCTTTGATGTCGCTGTCTGGATTATCGGTGTAGGTTCTGACAAAGTTACTGCCCAGTACTCGGCAAAGGTCAGTGACCGGGATGTCGGTCTCATCCGCCAACGGTGTTTGTCCAATACGCTCGCCAATCCTGATAATACTCTCGAGGTCGTACTTATCGCCTCGGCGACGATTGAGGCGGTTTAACCGTTCAGTCGGCTCTATACCCAGCTCGTCTACTATCATGGCAGCATAACGAGGTGATACGTGGAACATTGTTGCAACGCCGTCGATGCCCAGCTCGGTTTCTGCTGCTAACGCTGGTACCGGATTCGTCTCAAAAAATGCCCGCGCTTTAGGTGAATAGTAACGGACGTATTCTGTGCCACCCTCCGCGTTGGCTTGGATGACGCCCACATAACGGATTTCGGGATCATCTGTCTGTTCATCCAATCGATTGTATAACCAGTCTATTGGAACCCCCTCTGGTACTAAATCAAACAGCGGTTTGTAGTCTTCGGGCACTTGTCGCGCCAGGTCGGCTGGCGCCACGGTTGCTTCGCGTACCGATGTGTTCAAGACCAGGGCGTCGGTTAGGCCTGGTGGCACCTCGAATAGCTCTGTTGGCGCAGTAGCGCCAGCACTGTTGCGAGCCGAAGATTTCGAAGTCTCTCTGTCAAAGTCTCCTTCGCCCCTGGGGCCAATGAAGTAACCAGGCCTGATCACGCCGTCTGGTTCCACGCCCAATTCTCCGAAGATAGATACAAGCGGCCGGCCTGCGCGCAATTGGTTCGGGAGGATTTCTGAGATTATAGATACTCTGTCGCTCTGGCGGAGTACGCGTCCCATCCATTGCTGCAGCTCCCAGCTCACGCATCGCGGTCCAATGATGATGAGGGCGTCCAGGTCGGCCATGTCCAGCCCTTCTTGACCAGTTGCAACCGTCGTGGCTACCAAACGTTTGTTATGCTTGAGCCTATGCAAATCTGCTTTTGTGTCAGAGTTTCTAAACTGTCCAATGGCGCAGGCCAATGTGTCCTCTTCGAAACCAAAGCGCGGATGAGGCTTAATAGCGCCTTGGGCAAAGTGGTGGTTGAGTGCGGCGGCTATTTCGCGGGCTTGCAGGCAATCGTCCCCAGGCTGGCACACAATGAGCGTTTTGCGGCCGCTGGCGACGTATTCGGCTGCTAGGTCTACCGCGATTTTGGCCTCGCTGCCCGGTTCCGCCTCGGCCCGATAGGTAAATAGTTGTGCAGGATTGAGAATGCCATCTTCTATAAAGCTGCGCATGGTGCCAAATTGAGAATACGGGAATCGCCTTCGCAAATCACGCCGGCTATCATAAGCGGGTGTAGCGGTATACATGTAGAGCCCGGCAAACCGCCCAAGGTGCCGCTGCATACCTGGTGCAAGAGCGCTTCGGTGTGCTTCATCGAGCGTATTGTTGACTGTTGCTGTCCGGTTGATTGCGCCGCTGCGAACCGCTTCTGGGTAAGATTGTGGCGTAGTGAGGATGATGTCAAAGTCGTCGTGTCCCTGATGCTTAGCCTGATAATAGGCGCCTACGCTAATCTTACGACCATTTACGTCAAGATAGCGTTGGAACGGGCCTGAGGGGTCAAGGTACTGGCGCATAAGTATTCGGCTTGTAAGGATACCTACTCCATGACGTCGCTCGGGGAACGCCTCATTCACCGGGAGGCCGACACCGGTGTAATTGAACATCAACGCCTGGAGCGGTGTTTTTCCGCCGCCCGGAGGTGCAACTGTCAAATAGCCATTACGGTACGGGTTGCCGGCCTTCGTTTGACTTGTGTTTGGTGCGCGTTGGGCGTGGGCCACCAAATCTCCGAGGGCATGAGCCTGGAAAATGGCGCGCGGCGTGTCTGGTGCATCCGAGCCTTCTGGCATGGCGGGTGGCCGGTGCCAATTTGTTAATGCGTCGTTTGCTACTTGCAAAAGAACTGCCGCTTCGCGCAAATGTGGTTCTCTGCGAAGCCTGTCAATTCTGTCTTGCGTTAGTTCCATACCCTGAAACAACACATCGTCCTCGCGAGCGATGGTGAGCATGGACGACGCTACAGCGCTGCTGGCATAGGCACGTATGCCGTCAGCGGGCAGCTCGCACACAATGCTTTCGGGCAGCAAAGGGGTGCCTAAGACTTCCCTGACTATCTCTGGGTCGACGTCTGGGCCGCGGCTCACAACGAACAGCCTGATAAAATACTCAAGATATACGACATTAAAATTTAGTATAACCCAAGGACACGCATTTTTGCTTTATCGGCACAGTGCACGGATAAAAGGTTTCTACTTGCAGGCTTCAAAATGCGTAATTCGCCAGCCTCCAACGTAGTTGTTCGTGGCATTGTCCGCCACCTTTTTAGCCACGAAATTATAGCGGCCGTACTTGCCCGAGTAAACTGACGTGCCTGTTGCGCTCGAACCGTTATATGTTTTGAGGTACGAATCCACGTTCGTGCCTGCGGGCACGTCGATGATGCTCGCCGTGTTTGCATTTGCAATAAACTGTTGATCCTGTTGGCTGGCCTTTAGATTTGGGTTAGTTTTGGCCTGTAGGCACGCGGGCCGGCCTGTGGGGCGTTGCGCCTGAGCGAGCGTTATACCCGAAAAATCATGTTGTTGATGCAGAACTGTGTACAGACCGACGCCTGCAACAGCAAACACCACAGCGCTCATAATGCCGATGAGTCGTCCATTGAATTTTTTGGCTAGTTTGTCCATACGTATCTCCTCTAAGTTATTTACGTGTTCTTCGATAATATTCAGCGGCATTTCTAGGCTCACGCGAAACCATATTGCAATCCTTCCTTGTGCATCTCGATGGTCCGACAGAATGTCATCAAGCGTCTGCACCATTTGTTCGCCGTACTCAGCGCGGTGCGCTTTTGGGTATAGGTGCAGCAACGCCCGATAAACTCGGTATGGTTCGTTCTGCTTAGGCATACGGCTGCGTATGGTTAAGAACTTCTCGTTTCCTGGCGAGCAACGTGGCGTTTTCGTAATAGGCTAATTCTTCGGCAAGTACTCTGAGGCCAGTTTCGGAGAGCTTATAATAGCGCCGTCTCGTATCATCTTTGTGTTTTACCTCAAGGATCAACCCACGAGCACGCAGTTGCTTGATGCTGGTGTACAGAGCTCCAGGCCCAAGTTTGATCTTGCTGTTACTATCTTCTTCTACCTGCTTGATTATCTCGTAGCCATGCCGCTCTCTTAAGCTGAGTGCGAGTAAGATGCTAAAAGCAACTTGAGGCAACTGGTTATATTCCTTGTCCATACATACATAGTATATCGAAGTTTGATATATATCAAATCTCGATATACTTTGGTGCACGCAACTTGACTACAGGAGTGCGGGCGGCTACGCTGTGAGGGTAAGCCAACACTTAAAATCAGATGGAGTTGTCCATGCCTACTTTTATTCCTACGGAATCGTACCTGCGTGTGGCAACTGCCTGTCCGCTCGTTGCAGTTGGCGATATCGCACAAAATGTGCGACGTATTAACGATCTATACGTTCAGGCAGCAACGCAGCGCGTAAGTTTGGTGGTGTTCCCTGAGTTATCACTTACTGGTTATACGTTAGGTGATCTTGTGCAACAGAAGCTGGTACTAGAGGCTAGCTTGGACGGCCTACTGCAGCTCGCCAAACGCACGGCGCAATCAGAAACAGCTATGGTTGTCGGGCTGCCCGTGGTAGCTGGTAATGCTTTGTACGATTGCGCTGCAGTGCTGTCGAAAGGGCTCATCCGCGGTATTGTGCCCAAAACTACGCTACCTAGCTACAAGGAATTTTACGAAAAACGTTGGTTTCAGGCTTGGGAAGGTGAAAACACGACGATTACTATTGGCGATCGGGCTGTCCCGTTCGGCACCAATCTGTTGTTCCAAGTCGGCCGCGCCCAAGTAGGCATCGAAATCTGCGAAGATGTTTGGGTGAGTGACCAGCCTAGCCAGAAGTTAGCCGCGGCCGGCGCGACAATTATCGCCAACCCTTCGGCCTCTCCAGAGCAGATCACCAAGGATGAATATCGCCGGCAACTCATAGCCATCCAATCGGCCCGCCTGATGGCTGGCTATTTGTACGCCGGTTGCGACGTCAGCGAATCAACAACCGATATTGTGATGAGCGGCCAGCAGCTTATCTTTGAGAACGGCCAACTGCTGGCCGAACGGGTTGCTCTGAGTGACGAACCGCGCTTGTTGGTCACCGATATAGACCTCGATCATCTGCTTAACGACCGACGTAGCAACACTAACTTCCCCAATAATGTCAGTATGCAAGTTATCGACTGCCAGGTAGTACCGCGGCACACAGAT
This sequence comes from uncultured Candidatus Saccharibacteria bacterium, assembly GCA_964508535.1. GTDB lineage: Bacteria > Patescibacteriota > Saccharimonadia > Saccharimonadales > UBA4665 > PMNU01. The sequence goes on along the minus strand of CAZDTZ010000025.1, from coordinate 470 downwards.
ATGCTGCGCACGTCCGTCAGTGAGCCGTTTGTACCGCAGACTAGCGATATGCCAGCGACGCTAGAGAAGATTTTGGCTATCCAAGCGCAAGGGCTGGCGAGCTGGATGCAAAACACGGGCATTAACAACGTCGTATTGGGTCTGTCCGGCGGGCTGGATTCTACGCTGGCGCTGTTTGTGGCTTTGCGTGCAGCCGAGCGTCTAGATAAGCAGCCGGCCGCCGTACTGCAAACTATTACCATGCCGGGTGGAGCTAGTTCTAAACATACGCAAAGCAATGCCGTAGCGTTGGCTGAGGCGCTCGGCATACCGAACCAAGTTATCCCTATTGCCGATCAAGCCCAGGCCCAGCTCACTGCGCTCGGGCATGACGGCACGGCGCAGGATACCACCTACGAGAATGTCCAGGCTCGTTTGCGCACCAGCATATTGTTTAACCGAGCCAACCAGACACATGGCCTCGTGCTCGG
>CAZDTZ010000024.1:0-18698 GCA_964508535.1 uncultured Candidatus Saccharibacteria bacterium | reverse complement strand
TTAGTTAACGAGCAGAGAATACGCCACGGACGGGGTGCCACAACACGCGCTTGAGCCAGCTAAAAATTGGCCGTGCTTCGTCTAATCCAAACAGTCCGGAAATGCTGACGTGCACGACAAAGGTCACGCCGGCGATCAAAAATAGCTTAGTGCCGAGCGTTACAAACCCACGGTCGTTCACGCCAAGTGGAAAAGACGACACTGCAAAATAGGCCGCCAGCAAGCTGAAGCCGCTCACCGAGGCAATACGCCCACAGCCATTCCAGAACACCATATTGAGCAAGCCGCGGTCGCGGAACACCATGATCGTGCTCAGGATCAAGACCTCGCCCATCGAAGCCAACGATGACGATAGCGCCAAACCAGCAATGCCATACGCCGAAGGGCGCGACAAGATCGCCGCCAACAGAATGTTTAGTCCGATCGTAAACACCGACACGATCAGCGGCGTGCGGGTATCTTTACGGGCGTAAAACCAGCGCGAAATAATGGTGTACAGCGTTCGGAAAAAGATAGCGAGTGTCAAAAAGCCGAAAATCAAGGCGATCTGCGGCGCATTTTGGCTAAAGATAAGGCGGGCGAGATACCCACGGGCAAAGTACCCAATAATAACCACTGGCAACGTCAGCCAGATCATAAAACGCAAAATCTGCAAGAAATCCTTGCGGAACAAATCCGGCCGGTGCTGGCTGAGGCGGGCCGCCAAGCGAGGGAAAGCGGCCGTAGAAATCGCCGTACCGATCAACAGCGTTGGCGCCGACTGCAGTGTAGAAGCGTTGTTGTAGTAGCTAATATTTCCCTCGCCTAGGCGGCGGGCAAAGTTCGTCTCAACAATTGTTTGCAACTGGTCCATACCTTGGTCGAGCGAACGTGGTGGCAACTGCTTCAACACCATGCGGAACTCGCTGCTGCGCCACATGATTTTGGGCCGCCAGGTAAACTTCGTACCAATCAGGCCAATGCACACGATCCCCAACTGCAAGAACCCACCGACGAACGCACCAATACCCAGACCCTTCAGCCCAAAACTTGTCCCCTTAAATATATAAATGCTGGCGATGATCGCGGCATTGTAAAACAGCGGCGCCACGGCGTAAAAGAAGAAGCGGCCCATGGTTTGCTGTACGCTCGTTAAAATACCAGAGATGGTAAACAGCAATGGGTTGAGCGCCAAGAACCGCATAATGATCGCGGCGTCGTGCACCTGGATGGGGTTGAGGCTCGGCGCCACAACATGGTGAATGAGCGGGTCGGCAAACACAAAAATCACCAACGCCACAGCACCCATCACAATGCTTAACAAGTTAAGTAAGCTTGACGACAACTCCCACATGCCCTTGTGGTCGCCCTTTTGCAAGCGATCGGCCAACACCGGGATAAAGGCAACACCCAGCACACCGGCAGCTATGGTGTAAAAGAAGAAGTCGGGGATGTTAAAGGCGGCAAAATATACATCAGTACTGTGCGGGCCGATCGCCGAGAAGTTGGCGTTCACCAGCTTAATACGCAAAAAACCCAACAACTGGGTAACCAGCGCCGACCCAATGAGCAGCAGTGCTACATTGGAGAGCGGGACACGTTTCTTAGGTTTGAGCGGTTCGTCTTGCTGCATGGGGCTTCTTAGATAGCAGTTAGGTTAGCTGCATGTAGTATAGCCTACGGAGTGATCTCTGGCCTACCCTAAAATGAGCAGTTGGCCGCACAAAATGCTGGTATAGTAGGCATGTAGTGAGTGCTACTGCATTTCTATGGTTTAGTAGAAAAACCTATGCGAAGGGACTAGTTATGAGCAAAATGATAAAGTACGTAGCTGCGGTCGTCCTCAAGGACGCCAGTGGCAAGCAGTTTTTGGCCGTTAAGCGGCCGGATGATGACCCCGACTTGCGCGGTTCTTGGGGGCTGCCAGCCGTTACCCTACAAACAGGTGAATTGCCTGAAGACGGCGCCCGCCGCGTCTGCCGCGAAAAGCTTGGCTGTGACGCCACACCCGAACGCTTCTTGGGCATCATGTTCCAAAAGCGTAATAGCTACGATATCTTTCTTATGGACATTGAGATGACCATTAAGCAGGGGAGCGAGGCCGACGTTAACAAGGCCCGTAGCGACCACACCGTATACACTGCCCAGCAGTGGACCGCAGACCCCCTTACCCTCAAACCCGCTGCGGACCATGGCTCATGCTGCGCCAGCATTTTCCTTACTGACCGCGGCCTACTCGACCGCGACGAATGGATCAACTCGCTCGAGGGCTCCGACTTAGTGCAATAAGTATTAATACAGCGCAGCGACTTTGGGCATATGCGTGCCCTTGAGGATGGCTTTGACCTCTTCGGCTTCGAGCGTTTCTTTTTCGAGCAAGCGGTCTTTGAGTTTGTCGAGGTATTCGCGGTTGGCTTTGATGACGGCGCGGGCGCGTTGAGTGGCTTCGGTAATCAAAGCTTCGACTTCGTCGTCGATGACCTTGGCCGTTTCGTCGGAGTATTCGCGCTCGTGCACCAGGCGGTCGAGCATCATGCCGTCGTCGATATGGAAGACTTGGTCGCGCAATTTCTTGCCCATGCCTTGGTTAATGACCATGTCACGGGCCAGCTCGGCAGCTTTTTGCAAATCGTTGCCAGCGCCAGTGGTGACGTGGTCGGCGCCAAAGACAACTTCTTCGGCGATACGGCCACCAACCATGCGCGCCAAGACGTCTTTAAAGTCAACGATCGAGTGGTAGGAGCGATCTTCTGGTGGAATGAACCAAGTAACACCACCGGTGCCACCACGTGGGATGATCGTAACTTTGTGCACTAAGTCGCTGTCTGGCAAGACGTGTCCGACAATGGCGTGACCGGCTTCGTGGAAGGCAGTGATCTGCTTTTCCTTGTCGTTCATCACCTTGCTCTTGCGTTCTGGGCCAATGGCGACCTTTTCGAAAGCAGCAGTTACATCGTCATTACTAATCTCTTTGTGGTTGAGGCGAGCGGCAACAATGGCCGCTTCGTTGGCGATGTTGGCGAGGTCTGCACCGGATGAGCCAGCAGATTTTGCGGCTAAAGAGTCGAGGTCAACAGAGGCACCCACGGGCTTTTTGGCGAAATGTACTTTGAGGATTGCTTCGCGGTCTTTGCGGTCTGGCAAGCCAATGTCTACCCGACGGTCGAAACGGCCGGGGCGGAGCAGGGCAGAGTCGAGGACATCTGCACGGTTTGTTGCAGCTAATACAATAACGTTTTGACCTTGTTCGAAGCCGTCCATCTCAACCAAAATCTGGTTTAAGGTTTGTTCGCGCTCGTCGTGGGCGCCGCCCATGCCGCTGCCGCGCTTGCGACCAACTGCGTCAATCTCATCAACAAAGATAATGCACGGCGCGTTCTTCTTTGCCTTTGCAAACAAATCACGAACACGACTTGCCCCTACCCCGACAAACATTTCAACGAACTCCGAGCCAGAAATACTAAAGAACGGCACATTTGCCTCACCTGCTACAGCGCGGGCTAGCATGGTTTTACCGGTGCCCGGAGGCCCTGCTAGCAAGACGCCCTTTGGAATACGCGCGCCTAAATTAGCAAACTTCTTGGGGAACTTCAAAAACTCGACAACTTCTTGCAAATCCTGCTTGGCTTCTTCGGAGCCGGCAACTTCAGCAAATGTCACCTTGTCTTTTTCATTACCGTACAAGCGGGCACGACTCTTGCCAAAGCTCATCGCCTGGTTACCCTGCCCTTGGGCGCTGCGCATAATAAAGAACAGCGCGCCAACAATAAAGATTACCGGCAGCATTGTTTCGGCAATACCAATAAGTGTTGAGCCAGTTGAGCTTTCAGGCTTGTACGAAACATTGACCTTGGAAAGGTTAAAGCCTTCGTCCTTAAGGCTGGCGTTAGGGTCGCGGAACGTCTTGAGCGACGGATCCTTTACGCCCTTTTTGGTTATGTCAATCTCGTTGCCGGATACAAGCAGCTTGCTGTACTGGCCTTTGTTCGCATTAGCCACTGCCTGGGTAATATCGATCGTCGTGAGTGACGGACTCTGGCCGTAGGCTGCAAAGATAATGAGTCCTAACAGGATGAGTAAAGCGATGAAACCAGCGTTCCTGTAACCGCGCCGGCCGTTGGTGCCACGAGGGTTGCTCGGGCGAAAAGTCTTCTTTGGGTTGTCCATATGAGAGCATTATACACTACTGTTCTCCAGAGCGGCCCCGAAGAGTGATGTGTTTTTTGTTTGCCACCAACAGATGGTCGGCATCAATGTCGGCGCGCTTGCCTGGCGCGGCTGTTTTAGCAAACACTACCAGGCGTTCAATACTGCGCCTGTCGAAGGTGGTGCCATGACTGCGCAGCCAGGCTGCCAAGAGCTCCCGCGAGATGTTGTGCGGCAACTGAATAAAAAAGGTTCGGTCAAGCACATCTGGCTGCGGCTGAGTGCGCAGAAGCTCGGCGAGCAGCGCATCAATCTCGTCGTTCAGCTTATAGGCGTAGGCAATGTGCCCCCACAGCATAGCCCGATCAAAAACATCGAGCCGTGGCATCACCCGCTGGCGAATTTCGTTGCGGTGGTAGCGTGGGTCTTGGTTAGTACTGTCTTCTCGCCACACAACCTGGTGAGCCTGGGCATAGGCAATGATGCTCGCTTTGGGTGTATGTAAGAATGGCCGCAGCAGACCCGATCGGGATTGCAGCGAACTCAAACCGCGCCGTCCAGTTCCTCGCAGCAAATTCATCACCGCAGTTTCCAGGGCATCATCCTGGTGGTGGGCAGTAATAATCGCCTCCGCCCCGGCTTGCTGCTGCACCTCACGCAAAAATTCGTAGCGTTTTTCCCGCGCCACTGCCTCACTGGCCTGGGGGCCCAACTTTCCTTCCTTGTATACGAACGGTAGCCCCAGCTGTTTGGCTGTTTGCTGCACCAACTTTCGGTCTTCTGCCGAATCCTCACGGATACCGTGGTCGAAATGGGCAATGGTAAAGTCGCCGAGTTCGAGTCCCTTATCCCCAGCCATAAGTTCGGTGAGCACATGCAGCAGCGCCATCGAATCCACGCCGCCGCTCACAGCCACAACATACTTCCCTGGCGCTAGCACAACTTTCATGACATAATTCTAACAGTTTATGGCACCATCTGTTAGCGAACACACCAGACCAACGGTTGGCATCGGCGTTCTCATCTGGCGCGACGGGAAAGTATTGATATCCAAGCGTGTTAGCTCGCACGGCGCCGGCACCTGGTCGATCCCTGGCGGCAAATTGGAGCACGGCGAATCCTGGGAAGCCTGCGCCGCCCGCGAGACCAAAGAAGAAACAGGGGTCAAGCTCAAGAACATTCGTTTTTTGGCGGCCACCAACGATATCTTTATTTCAGATAATAAACACTTCGTTTCCATCTGGATGCAAGCCGACTGGGCCGCCAACGAACCCCAAATTCTGGAGCCCGAAAAACACGCCGATCTGCGCTGGGCCAGCCTAGATGATTTGCCCAAGCCACTCTTCGAACCGTGCTGGACAAACCTGCGCAAGATAAAACCTGAGCTGTTCGCAAAACCTTAGCCGGTCTTCACAAACTCTACGCCAATTCTTAGCCTGGGCCCTAGCCAACAGAGATAAAATCTGGTATATTTGGTGCTTGTACATGGCGGCGTAGCTCAGCTGGTTAGAGCACAGGACTCATAAGCCTGGGGTCAGAGGTTCAAGTCCTCTCGCCGCTACCACAATTACAGTCCAATTCGACAGAAAGATGCCGCCGGGTGTCTTTTTTATTACACTGCCGTTTGTAATATTTTGATCTCGTCCAAACGAGCAACGATCTCGCCGAGTGCGACACACTCATCACGAGTCAGACGGTCGATGCCAGAAGCGTTGGCGGCAAGCATGTTCTTTAAGTTACGGAGAGGAGCCCTTGGCTCTTCCCAGACACCAGGCATCCCTCTGGGCGTAAGGTCGCGGCTACTCCTAAAATCAGCGATCCCGCCATAACTCTTAATAAACATCTTTCTTGTTCGTTGGGTGAATCTGCGTCCTTTTCGATCTCGAACTGGCACGACGGTGGGTCGTAGATATGCCTGCCATTATCATGATATCCCCAGTTAGGCAGACAGTACACAAAACCAAGAGCGGCACCAACGCCCAATAATCGCGCTGCGTGTGGCGCAACCCGACGCACGGCAGACCCATTTGCCTCAAACTGTAAGCGGGCGCCGTAGTGCATGATTGGCACTCCATTGATCTCGCCAAACACATGATCATTAGGCTCTACAAACAATCCACCATTATCCTCGAGCCAAGTGGTTGTCGCAGTGTACACAGAAAAAAGCTCACTCGGGGTCGCAAATTCAGCGCCTGCTGGTAATCTTCCCGCTGTCATAAATCAATACTATGACAGCTCTGTCCTCTTCGTCAAATACCGACCGCAACATTGATATAACTTCATCGTCAGTAACCAGTATACCAAAATAGAATAAGACCCAGGTGCGCACCTAAGTCTTATTCCGTGGAGTTTGGGCGAGCTGCTTTTTTAGGTCAGCAAGCTGTCTAAAGCGAGTATCTTTTTGTTACTCGTTTTGACGAATTCAAAGCGCATGCCGCTTTTGAGGCCGCTCTTGGTTTTGAACGTCATCGTCTTTACCCTTTTTGTTATTTTGTTTTTGGTTGTTTTTGTTTGTGATCACAACATCCATTACTATACATAATTCTTATGTTTTTGTCAATGGCTAGCAATGGATAATTGTTCACCTAAACGCATTGTAACAATTCGCGCCAGTCACTACTAGTAGAATTTTTTACGAACTTCGCCTATTTATCCACAGCCTGCACAGCGTTACGCACCGCTGATGCTACTATGTATGCATGCCCTTACTTAAGATACTTAAAAACGTGTTTGCCAAAGGAGACACCACGCCTGCTGCGCACTTTATACGCTATGGTCTGGTATCGGGGATCGCGTTTTCTACCGACGTAGCATTGCTGGTAGTGTGCCACGAAGTATTTAAACTTCCCTATCTTGTGGCCGCCACGATCAGCTTCTTAATTGGAGTCGTCGTCAATTACACCTTATGTATCGTATGGATATTCCCGGAGTCCCGGTTTGCAAGCCGAGGAGTAGAATTTGCGCTAACGGCTCTGATCGCCGGCTTTGGGCTGCTCATTAATAACGGCGTCATGTGGCTACTTGTCAGCAAACTGGCCGTATACTATCTGGCAGCGAAACTCGTGAGTTCTATCGTCGTATTTTTCTGGAACTTCTTCATTCGCAAGTATTACGTGCATGCGCCAGCCTCAAAGCTGTCGGAAGCAACTGATTAATCTCTTGCTAGCTCGCCCCATTGCGACATAAGGGCTTTTACTTGTCGTTTTGTAAGCTTGAAACGGGGGATGTCCTTGAGGTATATGAGATGTGAGTGCTCACTGGAACGTTTCTGGTTGAGGTGAAACGCCTCAAATGTCTGGCACAGCCAGTCCATGTGCGGCACTGGCGTTGTTACATATAATTTACCGCCGGGCTTAAGCAAATCGTGCATCGCGTCGTAGAAATCACCGTGCTCAATCACCTCAAAGGCAATAATAACGTCGAATGATTCCTTTTTGAGACCAATCTTGTGCCACTGGTTAATGTCGCCGTGGATAAACTCGTGCGGATAGGTGTAGCCGCCGTCAATCACATCGATGCCGGTAAAATTCTTCCAGCCGTGAGTAACTGCCCATTTGCCAACCCAGCCATCGGCGCAGCCAATCTCCAAAATGCGCGCATCCTTGGGTATTTTGCTAAAAAAATACTCTAATTTTTTTCGCTGTGCAATCGCACTCAATACAGCCATAACTACCCTCTACCATTAGTTGTTCCTATAATACCAGACCACGAATAATTTGAGGTATGCCGCTGGGCATATTATAGTTAGAACTTGACCGTGGAGGACAAAAAATGAAAAGCAACAAGAAGACTGCCATTATTATAGGAGCCGGGCCGGCCGGGTTAACGGCAGCTTACGAGTTGCTCGAAAAAACAAACATCATGCCCATAGTCTTCGAGGCCAGTGGCGACATTGGTGGCATCTCTAAAACCATCCGCTACAAAGGCAACCGCATCGACATTGGTGGACATCGCTTCTTTTCTAAGTCCGACAAAGTTATGGACTGGTGGGATAAAATCTTGCCTATCCAAAAGATGACAGAGGGTGACGAACCGCTCACCATGAAGTACCGGGGCAAAACACGCTCGCTTCAGACAAAATCCGAGGGCCCGGACCCTGATGCGGTCGACAAAGTGATGCTCGTGCGCAAACGCCTGTCGCGCATTTACTACTTGCGCTCATTCTTTAATTACCCGGTGAGCCTCAACATGCAAACCGTCGCCAACCTTGGGCCAGTGCGCATGGTGCGCATCGGTGCCAGTTATGTGAAGATTCGTCTGTTTCCTATTAAGAACGAGCAGTCGCTTGAGGACTTTTTCATTAATCGTTTTGGCAAGGAGTTGTACCTTACCTTCTTCAAGGATTACACCGAAAAATTATGGGGTATTCCGTGCAATAAAATTAGCGCCGACTGGGGCGCTCAGCGCATTAAGGGGCTCTCAGTTAGCAAGGCGTTTGCCCACGCGATTAAGGCAGCCCTGCCGCGAACCCGCGCCGACGCCCAAGACATCAACCAAAAGAGCACTGAGACAAGCCTGATCGAATATTTCCTATACCCTAAATTTGGTCCAGGCCAGATGTGGGAAACGGTGGCAAAAATCATCCAGTCCAAAAAAGGCGTCATCCACCATCACCAGGAAGCAGTGGGTTGGGTCGTGAAGGGCAATAAAGTTACCGGCGTGAAAATCAAGGACACCAAAACCGGAAAGGTGACAACTCACCATGCCGATTATTATTTCTCGACTATGCCCATGAAAGATCTCGTCGCTGGCATCGAAGGCGCGACGGTTCCTGCCAACGTCAAAGAGGTTGCCAACGGATTGGTCTACCGCGACTTTATGACCGTAGGATTGCTGCTGGATGAGCTCAAAATTAAGCCTGAGGACAGTAACGACGCCAACCAACTTGTGGCTGACACCTGGATCTACATTCAGGAGCGTGACGTGAAGGTTGGCCGTCTGCAGATATTCAACAACTGGAGCCCCTTTATGCTCGAGGATCCCTCCAAAGTGTGGGTTGGCATGGAATACTTCGTGAACGAAGGCGACGAGCTATGGAACATGCCTGACAAAAAGTTTGCCAAGTTTGCCATCGACGAACTGGACAAGATCGACATCATAGAAAAATCCAAGGTAGTTGATAGCGTGGTAATTCGTATGAAGAAAACATACCCGGCATATTTTGGGACTTACGACCGCTTTGACGAGCTCAAATCATACGTCAACAAGCTGGAAAACCTCTTCCTGATTGGGCGTAACGGCATGCACCGTTATAACAACCAGGACCACTCCATGCTGACGGCCATGGCGGCAGTGGAAAACATCATGAAAGACGTACGCACCAAAGACAATCTGTGGAGTATAAATGTTGAAAAAGACTACCACGAAACCAAGTAGGCAGCTCGCCTTCATTGTCATATTGTGGGCAGTGTTTGTTGGTATTGGCATAGCGCTCGCCGCCACCTGGTACCAATACCAGCTGAGCCCAGATGCGACGTCGTACTTTACCATCGCCCAGAAGTATGCAACTGGCGACTTGCGGCATGCGATTAACGGCTATTGGAGTCCCTTTTTCTCGTGGTTGCTGGTGCCCTTTGTGTGGCTGCATGTAAACCTTATTGTCGCGGCCAAATCGCTGAACGTTGTGGCCGGATCAGGCATCCTTGTCACGCTCTATTTTTACCTCAAGACGCTAAAGGTGGAGCGCATCATCATACAAGTAGTCTGCCTGACGGCGGCACCAGTCCTGATGGTGTGGGGCGTGGTGGAAGCTACCACGCCCGATCTGTGGTTTGCCTGGTGGTTAGTGCTTTTTGCCGTAGCATTCCTTAAATTCATGGCCGAACCCACAATAAGGAGAGCCGTACTCTTAGGGGTAGTAGGCGCGCTCATGTACTTTACAAAAAGCGTCGGATTGTTCCTGTTTGTAGGTGTCGTTGGCTTGGTCGGAGCATGGCAAATGTACCGCCAACGACTGCAATTTGCGGCTGTCACCAGGCGGTACGCCCCTGTTTTTATCGTATTGGGTTGCTTGACGCTACCATTTATCACGCTCATCTCCATCAAGTACCGACACCTTACCGTGAACACTGGTGGCGCCTATAACTTTTCGGTGGTCGGGCCGCAGATGCAGTGGCACCAAGCCCTGGGGAGCGGTATGTACCAACCGCCAAACGCAACTGCAATCAGCGCCTGGGAGGACCCAAGCACCATGACCCATCTACTGCCCAAGTGGAGTCCGCTTCAATCGGGTACGTACCTGCACTATTATCTGGTTTCGATCATGGGCAAAAACCTGGTTAATTTTGTTGAGGCACTCTATACATTCGGGCCATTGCTCGCAGCCGGAATCCTGCTCTTTATCGTAGGAAGCGGCGGCAAAGCATGGCGGCGGCAATACCGATTGTTTGCACTCATCAGCGCATTTCTGGTGGCCGGCTATACCTTGCTCGCATTTGAACCACGCTATGTATGGGCGATTGGCGTCTTTGGCATGATAAGCGTCGGCCTTTTTGCCCAGCAACTATACAACGCAAAAAGTATTACCCGTACGCAAATACTACTCGCTGGTGTAGCGATAATAAGCGTTTCGGCAATCAACTTAGGCATGGTGTTTAACAACACAAAATACACAGACCGCGCATCGTACCACGTTGCCATATCGTTTGAAAAATACATACCCAAGGGTAGCCACATATTGACCGACGCCTACAACTCGGCATCCTTTGCCTGCTGGAATGCGCACTACATATGTTATGGGACGCTCAGCCCGCCTACAGGTGACGACACGGCGTACTACCAATCTCTCAAAGCCACCGGCATCACCTACTATATAAGCTACGTTGGCGATAACGCGCAGCATCGTTTTACCGACAAGTACGCCACCATCGTTAGTTCCAAGCCCGATGCCGCTATCTACAAGCTAAAGTAAAGGACTACTCTGGTTTATCCACAGCCTGCACGGCTTCGTATAGCTCGGTAAACTTGTTGATAAATGCCACTACTGGCAAGCTGGCAAAGTCTTGCTTTTGGCGCAGGCCGCTCTCTAGGCTAGCGATAAATAATAGGCCGGCTCCCTGCGCAGCCTGGGCGTCACTAAGCGAATCGCCCACGTATACGCACTCTTCCGGCTGCAGGTCGCTGTCGGCCAGCAGTTCGGCAAACGCCCGCGGATCTGGCTTGTGGAACTCCATGTTGTCGCGGTAGTAAAAGGCCTTCACACGCGAAGCAAGCAAATGGCCTGGCTCAAGCATGTGCGCGAACTCGCCGTGCGTACGTGAGGTGAGCAACATAATCTCTTTGTCGGCTTTGATAAGCCTGTCGAGCGTTTGGTAGTTTTCGTCGGGAATAACGTCGAGTCGACCAGAAGCGATAAACTCAGCAATGACCACTTTATATACTTCAAGAAAGGCCTTAATATCGACGCCGGGTGAGCGCACTGGCATGACTTCAAACACCGGCTGGCCCCACGTCTGGATGTGAATCTCGCGCGACATCTTTGGCCGGCCTAAACGGGTGAGCACTTCGTTCTCTAGGTCAAAACATGCCGGCTCTGAAAGGCAAAGCGTATCGTCGAAATCCAAGATAACAGCGCGGATCATCTACAGCTCTGCTAACCAAGTTTTAACAATATCTTGCAGCTGCTGTTGCTCGTGCAACTCGTCAAAACTATGGAAGGCACCTTCGATGACATGCAACTCTTTTTCGCCAGAAAGTTTGTCGAACAACATTCGCTGGTGCGCCCAAGGTGTGGAGTCATCTTTGCTACCAACCACCATCAGCACAGGCATAGTTAGTTTACTGGCCTTTGGTAACAGGTCGTAACGCAAGCGGTCTTCCATGTGGCTCCATTTGAGGCGCGTTTGCGTGCCATTCTTTTTCGTGCCCAAAAGAATACCGTCTTGTTTCCATTTTTCTGCCGTGTCGCCAGTGTATTTTGGCGTCTCCAAGCTTAACGCGCCGGAAACAACGGTTGAAGTTGGTGCCAGAGCCTTGACTTTTTCGGGGTAATTTTCGGCATACCAGGCCACCGAGATGCTGCCCAAACTGTGACCACACAGCACAAATGGCTCGGCGTACCACGGTTGCTTACCGGCCCAGGCAATCACATCCTCGAGGTCAGCGTAATAATTGCTCACCGTTGCGTCTTCGTACTCGCCGCCAGTGCTCTCGCCAAAAGTATGCACCGCGTCATAGCTCAACACTTTATAGCCAGACTCCAAAAATGCAGTTATCATGGCCCGAATGTGCGGCTCTTCTTTGTTACCGCTGAGACCGTGCGCTACAAATGCCAGTTTGTTGGCGTCGTCCGGCCCTTCGGTCACCACGCAAATACTATTATTGTCACGATTCTTGATAAACAGTTTACTCATGACGGCATTATAGCAAACCGTTACGGAGTAATTGCGTCGAGATGTTGCGTCGACGCGCGCGTTAGTCGGCGATGTATTTGTTTTTTACGCGAATGTCACGGCCGGCGAACTGCCCAGTGCCAAAGTCGGCCAGCTTTACCACAACGCTGTCCATGGTGAACATCTTGGTCACCTCACGAAAATCCTGGTTGACGCGCATCAGGCCATCGTAAAACACTTTGGTAAGCTCTTGCTCGCTAAGGCCAACTTTGGCACCAGCGACCTTCTCCAGCGTCAGCTCCAACCGGCGATTGAGCTGATCGTCGTCAAAACTTTTAATCTGGAACGAATTGATCGACTTCACCAGCCGTCTGTCGTCGTTAATAATCGCCTCGATGTTGGCCGTAAATATTTTGGCGCCGTAAAATGGCACGGTCAGATCGCCGCGGCCGTAGACGCACAAAAATGGGAATGATCCATGCCGGTGCCGCTCGGTGCCCCCGTCAATCACCAAACCGTGCGCTGCCATGCGCCCCTGCAGCTCTTTGTAGGTATACACCGCGCCAATGTCGTGCAAATTGTACCTAATCTTGGGCGCTGCGGTATGGAAACGACAGATCGTAAAAATCAGTTCTTTGTCTTCGTTGGTCTCGATAACGTAATCCAATGGGTCGTATTGGAAAAGCATTGGCGGCTCTGGCGTACCGAATATATCTGCGCAGGCCTCGGGATGCTTGAGAAGCGTTTGGCGCACATGGATGGCGAGGTCGGTCTCGCCGCCGATGTTAATTTCTAGGTCGGAAGCGCCATATGACGAACGCACGGTCTTAAAATACTGCAACAAATAGGTGCGTAGGCCTTCGGACATGCCTTCACCGCCGGTGATGAGGTCCATGGTGTACTGTTTGAGATCAAGCTCGGTGGTATCGACAAAGTTCTTGATAAACGGCGGGTAGCCCGTGATCAAATAATGGTAATTCGGGCCAAATTGCCTGAGCGAATTTTCCAGCTTTACTTTATCTGGCCCAAGCGACTTCATAATACCCACATCTACCAGCGACATTGACACATTCATGCCCGTTGCCCACGGCCCAAGCGCAAAGCAATTCAAGAAAAAGAAATGTTTTTCCTGAAAGGTAAGCCCCAACGTAATCTGCAGGATGCGCTTTACGTCGCGGCGCTCGTCAATGCTACGCACCCAGCTGTTGGGCGTGCCGCTGGACCCCGAAGATTCATCAATAACTACGCCCTTTAGCGGTATCCGGCCGCCTTGGCAGCGGCTTTCTATGCTATATTTTTTAACGTAATTTTCTTTGGTGGTAATCGGGATCTTTTGCCAATCTTTGGTCTTAGTAATAGGCCTGTGCCCATTGGCGTTGAGGAATTTGCGGTAGGCTGGCGTGGTACGCTGGGCATGCAAATATACTTGGTACGCCTTGAGTTTACCAATGCGCCGCAACAGCGGCTGAAACACAGGCATATTAATAAGTAAGTACGCTTTGCCAGTGGTGTTCATGGTGCGGCGGACGCCACGTAGCACCAAAAGCAATGGGTACAGCAAAATATAGTCGAACATTACAGCAGAATCTCCTCAACTGGTTTACGGTAACTAAGTGGTGGCCGCGGCGTGTAGCCAATGCGGAATACAAACCAAATATCATCTGTTTTGGTTGCGGACTCAAACCACTTGCGCGCTTCTTTGTTCGTGACCAAATTGCCAAACGGATGAATGTACAGCCCGTAGGTAGTGAGTTGCAGCCAAAAATGCACCAGCAATTTGCCGGCAACAACGGCATCCTCCGGCTCCCAAAACTTGCCGGACAGCCAGCCAATGCAGTGGGTTTTACCGAGTATCGAGCGGTAACGCTGGATAAATAGTTGCTTGAGGACGGGTAACCTAAAAATAAACGGCGCTTTGGCCGAAACGAAATATTCTGGCACGCTAATGTTCATACACCGCGCATCTAGGCCGTCGTGGTGCTTACGGGAAGTGCGCCCGCTGAAGCGGAACCAGGATACGATTTCGTCGTGGTAATTCGGCCGGCCAAGGTCCTGGAAAAGCGCCAGGATATCCTGGCTGAGCATATCGTGTATGCGTTGGCCATCGGTTGTGTAACCGTAGTTATGGTGGAACGAAGCAGCAGTTGCTTGCAAAGCCTGCTGGATGGTCCCAGACACGGGCTGAGGCAACTGGGAGAGGCGGGATGTCTGGCGGGCGTAGAACACGTCTCTGTGGAAGGTGGGCTTAATGGCTGAGTCAGGGTGCATGGCCACTGCGGCAAATGGCACCAATCCATCCGGACCAGCGGCCTGCTCCGGCAATAACGTATATGCCAATCGGCAGTGCTGCAGTTCGGCAGCCAAACGCATCGTCTCCAGATACATCACCATGCCAGAACGGATAAAACTGCCAGTGGTGTCTTCCTTGGGCAGCGTGCGGGCATTATCCACATACACCGTACAGCTACTGTCCGAGTGAATTTTAACTTTCCACGGCTGCACATTATGTGGTGACGGGCAGCGCTGGCTAATTTCAAGAATATCCGACCAAGCTTTGGGAACCATATTGCCTTAATCATAGCAGATCCGGTGGCGCCTAGGACTTCGCCAGTGCGTGATCGTTATCCGGCGGAATAGGCTATAATTGCACCAATGTGGTTCCTGCTGTCACTCCTGGCCTTGTCAATGCAAACTGCGCGTCGCTCTACCGAGAAAAAAGCGGTCAAAAGCATAGACAGCCTCGGCTTAACCTGGCTACAGCAAGCAGTGGCCATGCCGTTTATTATTGCGACACTCTTTTTTGCGAGATTCTTCTGGCCTAGCCAGCTGTCCGGCCATTTCTGGCAATTGATGGCTGTGTATGTGGTATGCAGTTCGATCGACCTATTTTGCTACTTCAAGGCGATTAGCATTGCAGACATTAGCTATGTCGCGCCACTAATGACCTTAACTGCCGTGGGCAACATTGCCGGCGCGTATGTGGTGCTAGGGCAAAAGCCAACCGTGTTTGGGCTTGCCGGAGCGTTCTTGATTATGGGCGGCGCGTACCTCAACAGCTTGGCCAAGCGGCGTGAAAAAATCAACATCACCCGTAACCAGCTGGCACTTATCCTGGTGCTCATATTGGTTGTCCTGCGCAGCTACTACTCCAACATCGAGGTTTCGATGCTCCGGCTCAGCAATCCTACCAGCTACAACTTCTACACGTCGCTGCTGAGCATTCCGTTCATTCTGATCATAACAATCTTGGTGGTGCGAGGGCGGCGTGCAGAGTACGACAACTACTGGGGCAAATTGAGAACCGGCGTGCGGCAAAATGTATGGCCACTCGTAATTATTGGCGCTACCTACACCATAAACCTGCTCGCTACGTACGAAGCAAAACTCGTTGGCCCTAACGCCGGCTACATTGGTGCTATCAAGAGCGCTTCGGTACTGCCACTCGTGTTGGTTGGCGTCTTGTTCTTCAAAGAAAAAGTAGTGGGCATGCAGTGGATTGGGCTAGCCATGATCGTGCTGGGGCTGATCGCTATCGGCGTTAACTAAACCTAGTATTATTCTAGCGAGGCCTTGCTACGTTTATGGCTACGCCGGCGTTCTACGCGCCTTTTTTCTTGTACGATTCGATAACGAGCTGTGCTTTTGACTTAAGCTGCGGCGTGGTTGAATTGACGATTACTCCGTCTGCCGATGTATCAGAACGCAGCGTAAACTCTACTTTTGCAAGGCAGTCCGGGAATTGCTCAGGATTAGTTACCGGACAATTAGCCTCGGTATAACCATCAGCATACACAAAAACATCCACACTGTTAGGCCCCGTCGTATCATTAATAGTTGTCGCGCCAGTGGTGGTATCATCCACCCGGGCACCAGAAGGGTATCTTAATGAAAAACCAAACTTGCTGGTATAAGTATTCCACCCAACATAAGGGTCGACACCGGTCGGCTCAGAAACACTCGAAGATTTGGCCGACTTACTGCTAACGGCCGTACTCGACTTTTTACTAGCTACGGGCACCGTATGCTGCCTAGCGTGCCAGACGAAATAGCCACTAAAAGCTACAATTCCCA
This sequence comes from uncultured Candidatus Saccharibacteria bacterium, assembly GCA_964508535.1. Taxonomy (GTDB): domain Bacteria; phylum Patescibacteriota; class Saccharimonadia; order Saccharimonadales; family UBA4665; genus PMNU01. The sequence goes on along the minus strand of CAZDTZ010000024.1, from coordinate 2,172 downwards.
GAATAACGAGAATTAGTACTGCTTCCACGGTGCTGAAGCCGCGTTGATTGGTGTTGGTTTTGCCCACTTTATGTTTCCTCATCTTATTCATTATCCCACATCTCTAAAATCTCTTTGAGCGAAGGCAGTCTGCGATCATTAGCATCGTATTTGTAAATTTTGTCATGGAGTTCGTTCAAAGCTTTAAATATTTCTTCAGTATGCATGTATTCTGCAATGTCGAACCAACCACTGCCACAATATGTTTGAGATAAATTATCTAGAATGACTGGCTTCAGGTGATTATACTCAAGGCGCATTCTAGCCATGCCAATTGCCGCTTCCATGTATGCGTCTGACTCAGGGGATTCTCTATCAAATGCGTCAAGAAAAGCCTTAGCCGCTTGATCGTTAAGATTTTCTACGGATGTATGCAGCTCAAATAATGCCCAATCACGAATCTGCTCATCGCTGTCATACGTTGCGTCAATATAAAATTGGAGGGCCGGCTTATCAAGTAAATGCAAGGCCTTATCGTTATCGAAATAGTAGTCGGCAAGGGTGCGTACTAAAGCTTTACGAATTTCAATTGATCTAAGTTTAGTTACCGACAGTGCGGCATCTCGCAACAGTGCTATTTCCGTTGGCTTCGCATATTCCATTTCCCAAATATTATAGAGACTGATTAGCACTGGCTGCTCGGCTTTATCAAGAATGAACGCTTTGATTAATGGAACCGTCCAGCTTAGCCTTCGAGCATAATTTTGTATAGTTTTCTCATATTCCGACTTTTTATCTTCGTGATAAGGTATGTACTTCCAGTATCTCCACAGATAGTTAATAAGTGCAGCCGCGATTTCTCTGATATCAGTGCGAGAATCATGGCTGAGCTGGGCAATAATATTTTGCGCATCGGCATGCTCGTCAACCAAATCTACTAAAATTGATAGATTTTTCTCAGTCTTAGCATCGTCATCAGCGATCTTGTAGAGCGACAGCTCAGCATCATGCAGCTTTGCCGCAGTCTCGCCTAAGGAGTAGATGTATTCTTTAATCTGTCGATTATTCATATGTTAACTTATCTCTAGCATAACCCGCCGCGGCGTCACTTACAATAATCCCAAAATCCCTGAAGCCAGTAAAATACGGATCAGCTAGCAAACTAAAACCTAATAAGGTTGAATTGTGGATGGTATTTCGTTGATGGCCGCCTCAATTTTGGCATATGCCTGGTCATACTGAGTCTTTTTGTCTTGTGAGATCTGGTCGACGTCAAAACCGTAGCAATTTCCGTAGGTAACGTCTATCTCTACAAATACGTCCCTAACTGCAAATATTTTTTGTGTCGCACCGCCACATCCATCGCCCGAGGTTATGCTGTATACGTCTACGCCAGTGCTTTCATGAGCTTTTGAAGGCTGTGGGTCGGCAACAGCACCCGGAGTGTGCCCATATGCAGAGTCAGCATATTCCCAAGTGTACGCACTACTACTCATTACCGGCATGTAAGAAAACTGCTTGTAATAAGAGGTGGTCTTGAAGCTACTGACTTTATCTGCTCTAACCGATAGCTGAACATTGTCACGAGGCGTAAAAGCAACGCTTGGCCCTGCTATGTTTAGTAATGAACCACCTTGGGCTTTAGACAACAGCGCGCCCCAGTCCTCTGGGTACGAAAAACTGAAGCCGATCTCTTTATTATCGTATTCCCTATATCCCGCTGGGATACTTTTAGATTGCTCAGTATTTGCGATGGCCTTGTTTTGCGTATTCGCCGTTGTCGCAACATTAGCGGAAGTCGTCTTGGCGCGTAGGTTCCGAACGTACAAGCCTGCAAAGCCTAAAATGGCCATTATGGCGAGTACGATTAAAACTTCAAGAGCACTAAATCCGCGACTTTTGTGGTTTTGCTTCATACTCTCAGCCTAATCTATTCCGGTCTACTCTTCAATCCACTATCCCAAACAGGACTGGAACCTAATTTAAGGAGGTGATGTAGATAGAGACTCGTCGCAAGGCGAGTCTCTATCTGTTATTTCAACTTGGTTGCGGGGAGAGGATCGCTTCGCTCCTGCGCTGCGGCGTGCTCGGAATAAATTACTGCGCGCGTCCTCGCTTCGCCGAACCCTCGACCAACGCCCAAGCGTTGCTAGTGCTAGTCAGAGATTCAAGCACAATCACATAAAAAAAAAA